>CALIUM010000015.1 GCA_938048735.1 uncultured archaeon | reverse complement strand
TAGCCCAGAATGTCGGGAAGACGGTCAGGGAGGGGCGGGCTGAGGTCCTGAGGGGGGTGGAGGCTGTAGATGCCGCGCTGGGGATGCCCCACCTCTTCATGTCGGTCAGGAAGGTCATGAACCTAGCCGGGACGGAGCCGGAGATAGATATGGAGTTTGTGAGGGAGCCCGTGGGCGTGTTCGCCGTGATCACCCCCTTCAACTTCCCCGTCATGATCCCCATGTGGTTCATCCCCATGGCCGTGACCCTCGGAAACACCGTGATAGTTAAGCCCAGTGAGCAGACCCCAGTCCCCACGACCATATTCATGGACCTCTTCAGGGAGGCCGGATACCCTCCCGGGGTTGTGAACCTGGTTCAGGGTGGCCCATCAGTGAGCAGGGACCTGATAACCCACCCAGAGGTTTCTGGGGTAACCTTCGTGGGCTCATCGGCGATTGGTGAGAAGATATACTCCCTCGCCTCCGAGCATGGTAAGAGGGCCCTCTGCCAGTGTGGGGCCAAGAACCCCGTCCTGCTGATGCCTGACGCCGTCCCAGAGCCCTCAATAGAGAACATAGTGGGGGGATTCTTCGACATGTGTGGTCAGCGCTGCCTAGCTCCGGGCCTCCTCATTGCGGTAGGTGAGGCTTATGAGAGGTTCATAGATGGAATAGTCGAGAGGGCTGGGAGGATGAGGGTTGGCTATCAGCTTCTAGAATCCACGGAGATGGGGGCCATGGTCTCCAGCAGGGCGAGGGATAGGGTGGCCGGGATGGTGGAGAAGGCTGTGGAGCAGGGGGCTAGGCCCCTTCTGGACGGCAGGGGCTATAAGGTGGAGGATTATCCTGGGGGTTTCTACCTCGGGCCCACCATCCTGACCGATGTCTCGATGGATATGGATATAGCCAGGGAGGAGGTCTTCGGGCCTGTGATGCCTGTGGTTAGGGCCTCGAGCTTCGACGAGGCTCTTGAGATGGCCAACTCAGGGAACTACGGCAACACCGGGACCATCTACACCTCCAGCGGAAAATATGCGAGGGAGTTCGCTAGGAGGATGGAGGCCGGCAACATAGCTGTGAACATGGCTGTGGCCCAGCCCCAGCAGTATTTCCCATTCCCGGGGAGGAAGAGGAGCTTCTATGGGGTCCTGCATGGGCAGATGGACGCCGTCGACTTCTTCACCGATAGGAAGGTGATCATGCAGAGGTGGTGGTGAAGCCATGAAGAGTAGTCAGAGGGATGTTATAGTGGCGGCAGAGAGGTATAGGATCCTCAGCTTTACCAAGCTGGAGCCCATCGTGATAGTGGAGGGGAGGGGGGCATCCGTCTGGGATATGGAGGGGAGGGAGTACATAGACTGCTACTCCGGCATATCCGTGGTCAACTCAGGCCACTGCCCCCCGAGGGTTGTGGAGGCCATTAAGAGGCAGGCTGAGAGGCTCATCCACTCCGGGCCATACGTCTACCACAGCCTTCCCACCACGGAGCTGGCCGTGAAGCTCGCGGAGATCACGCCTCCGGGGCTGGAGAGGAGCTTCTTCGGGAACAGCGGGGCTGAGGCGAACGAGTGCGCCTTGAAGCTGGCCAAGAAGTTCACCAAGAGGCATGAGATCATAGCCCTCGAGTGCTCCTTCCACGGCCGGACCATAGGAACCCTCAGCGTAACAGGCCAGTCCAGGAGGAGGAGGTACGACATGGGCCCATACCTATCAGGCGTCTCCTTCGCCCCAGCCCCCTACTGCTACAGGTGCCCCATGGGCAGGAGCTACCCTGAATGCGACCTCCTCTGCGCCAGGAGGATAGAGGAGGTGATAGAATACCATACCTCTAATAATGTGGCAGCGTTGATAGCTGAGCCTATACTTGGGGAAGGGGGGATAATAGTCCCACCCGACGAGTACTTCAAGGTGGTGAAGGAACTCCTTGAGGCCCGTGATATACTGCTCATAGTTGACGAGGTTCAGACGGGATTCGCAAGGACTGGGAGGATGTTCGCCGTCGAGCATTACGGTGTGGAGCCTGATATGATGACTCTGGGGAAGGCCATAGCGGCGGGCCTCCCCCTAGGAGCCTGCATAGCTAGGGATGATGTAGGGATGGCCTTCGAGCCTGGGGACCACCTCTCAACCTTTGGGGGGAACCCGGTCTGCTGCGCAGCCGCCCTAGAGAACATCCGGATATTGGAGGAGGAGCACCTGGCCGAGAGGGCTGAGGAGAAGGGGAGGTACCTGATGAAGAGGCTTGAGGAGATGAGGGAGTCCAAAAGCCTCATAGGAGATGTGAGGGGGGAGGGCCTCATGGTCGGGGTTGAACTGGTCAAGGATGGGAAGACCAAGAGGCCCGCTGTGGAGGAGGCCTCAAGGGTGAGGGAGGAGATGAGGAACCTAGGGGTTCTCATCGGCGTCGGCGGAGTGAAGGGCTCAACCCTGAGGCTCCAGCCACCATTGATAATCTCAAAGGAGCAGCTCGACAGGGTTCTAGAAGCCCTCGAGGAGTCCCTCTCGAGAATCGGATGAGAGGAGGCTCAGGGGGAAATGTACGCAGACCTCGTGCTGATGAATGGTAAGATAGTCACGGTGGACCCTGAGGAGAGGATCGCGGAGGCTGTGGCCGTCAAGTTCGGGAGGATCCTGGAGGTTGGATCCGATGGGGATATCAAGCCGTTGATAGGGAGCGGCACGGTGGTGGTAGACCTAGAGGGGATGACCGTCCTTCCAGGTTTTATAGACACCCACGGCCACCTATTCTCCTCGGGCATCGGCCTAGGCCACATAGACTGCAGCGAGGAGGCCGGGGTCAGGTCGATAAGGGACATCCAGGAGAGGATTACGGAGAGGGCGAAGAGGACTCCTAAGGGTGGATGGATTGTTGGAGACAAGTTTGACGAGTCTAAGCTGGCGGAGAGGAGGATCCCGAACAGGTGGGACCTCGACGCCGCAGCCCCCGAGCACCCAGTCCTCCTCTCCATGGTCGGGGGTCACATCTACGTGGCCAACAGCAGGGCCCTAGAGGTGAAGGGTATAACCAGGGAGACCCCCGACCCCCTACCAGGGGGGAGGTTCGAAAGGGATCCCGTAACGGGGGAGCTGACCGGAATAATATACGAGAGGGCTGTCGACCTAGTGAGGCCTGAACCCAGCTACGAGGAGGTTTTGGAAGGGATCAGGAGGATGAGCAGGGAGTACGTCTCAGCCGGGATAACCTGCTTCTACGACTCCTACATAACCGGGAGGGAGGTGAGAGCCTATCTGGAGCTGAGGGGCAGGGGGGGAGCTCCCCCTGAGGGTGAGGTGGGATATGCATCTAGATACCCTCCCAGAGCTGGAGAAGATGGGGATATCGGTTCCCCCAGGCCTCGGGGATGAGTGGCTCAAGATTTGCGGGGTCAAGGTCTCCACCGACGGGGCCATATCGGGCAGGACCGCAGCCCTCAGGAGGCCCTACCTCCACAAGCCAGGATACTATGGAGAACTCACGATGACCAAGGAGGAGGTGTTCGAGGTGATCATGAGGATCCATAGGGCTGGCTTAAGGGCCTCAGTCCACGCCAACGGGGATCAGGCGATACTCAACTTCCTAGACGCTGTTGAGATGGCCCTGGAAAAAAATCCCAGGAAGGATCACAGGCACAGGGATATCCACTGCTCGGTGGTGGATGAGGAACTCATCCAGAGGATGAGAAAGCTCGGGATCCTCCCAACCATCTTCGGGGCCTATGCATACTACCATGGGGATAAGATCCTACCGGCCTTCGGGGAGGAGAGGGCTGATTGGATGTTCGCAGCCAGGTCGATGCTGGACGCGGGCCTAAAGGTGGCAGCCCACTCAGACCACAGCGCCTCCCCCTACCCGCCCCTTATGGGGATACACTCCCTCGTCAACAGGATGACGAAGAACGGCAAGCCCTACGGGTTGAGGCAGAGGATAACCGTCATGGAGGCTATAAGGCTGTACACCATCAACGCGGCCTATCACACCTTCGAGGAGGACCTCTTGGGGTCCATAGAGCCCGGGAAGCTCGCAGATATGGTAGTTCTCGGGGAGGACATCCTAGAGGTCCCAGAAGACTCGATTATAGATATACCCGTGGAGATGACGATAGTGGGAGGGCGAATGGTCTATAGAAGAGAAAGAGATTGAACCCTCCCATCCACTGTTGAGGCTATTTTTCATTATATGAAGATATCTCAAGAATCTTCATAACATCCTCAATATATGATTTTGCTTTCAATAGATCTTCCTTCACCCTTTCAGGAATGTATTCCCCGTCATAGAAGCACCTTTCATGAAGGTGATGCTCCCTTGCGCCGAACCTATCACATAACCCCAAACTTCTTACTGTGGGATCCTCGGTTTCAAGAGAATCCAGTGCAAGCCTCCTATCCCTATGAGCCTTGATCCTCTCTTCGGGGAAGCCCTTTCCCAGCAGTAATGCGTTCGTGGCTTGAAGCACCACATTCCAGCCCTTCTCAGCCGCATCTCTGATTATAACATCGGTTTACTCCTTTTCCTACTCTCAAACTCGACCATTACGGCCTCAGTGAGCTTCTCAGCTTCTGATAGATAGTAAGCCACCCTCTCACGCTTAGTCATCATCGTATGGCCTGATGCGGATATATTATCCAAGCATTTAAGACCTCCCTTAATTAATTTTCAAGCATTACACTCTTAAACAAGAATGTTGTTGATAGTGTTTTTGTTCCCCTGCTCCCTTTAGCTTGGTATGATCATTCAGGGGTTCTTGGGTTTCTTCCGAGTGGGGAGGGAAGGAGTGGATACCTGAGGAATTTTATACCTGAGACTTTGCCTCTTCAATGAACTGTAAGATTAGACTCCTGTGCCGATTCAGTGATCAATGGGGTTCGAGGCGGAAGCCTGCTTAAGCCTTTAGCCTTGGATAGCACCTTATGATGTTGGTAAGTTTTTAAGATGCCATCAGAGGTTAGTTCTTTGGGTGTGTTTGAGGTTAGGTAGGATCGTCGGTAGGATTGGGCACATATACCCCTTGAGGAGGAGGATTGGGCACATATACCCCTTGAGGAGGATGCATGGTGGCTGTAAGGGTTAGGCTCAGGGTTAGGTCCACCTCCTCAGGGAGGGAGGTGACATCGTCAGCCCTAGTCAACTCGGGATTCGAGGCTGAGACACCCCAACTTCTGGTTCCCAGGCCTCTCGCAGCCACATTAGGATTTTGGCCTCCACCGCTAGAGGCTCAGCTGGTCGATGTGGGCACTGCCGGGGGGCCCGTTAGGAACTACCTAGTGCCGAACGCCGCTGAAGTACTGGTTGAGGTTGGCGATAGGGTTGTTGGGCCGGTCAGATGCGATGTGATGATATCGAGCCTAGAGTATGAGGTCCTCATTAGTGATAGGCTTGGGGGCGAGCTTGGGATAGTGATATTAGACCTGAGAGGTAGATGGAGATTCTCAGATGAGGATAAGGTGAGAGAGACGGAGGCCCCCCAACACTGGTTTTAAGCTTAAAGAGGTGTGAGGGCTGATAGGCTAGGAGCCACATCCATTCCAGCGCTTTATTGAAATTGGATGTTCTTTTCAGTTTCCAAGTCGCACATACTTCTCTAGAAGATTGGATTCTTGATTTGAGTTTACGTGCTCTTCATCTCTTTTCTTCTTTTATATGTTCTACTATGAGGATGGGCCCCTCCTTCCCAATGACTTTAACTTTCTCTCCATCACCTATATCTTCTCTGCTTCTGGCTCTCCATATCTCCCCCCTCAACCTCACGAACCCCTCCCCCTTTATGTCTCCGAGGGCCTCAGCGGTCTCCCCTATAATCCCCATCTCGAATGGTTTCCTCCTCCTCGCCGTCACGACCTTGTAGGCTACGAAGATGAAGAAGGCCCCCAGGGATAGGGGGACAACGATCATGATTGTGTATAGGGTGTTAAGCCATTCCGCCCCCACAGCCCACTCCCCAGGGAAGAGGAGGAGGCTCCCCAACAAAACGCAGATGAGGCCTCCTCCGCCGAGGATGCTGAATCCTGGGGTGAGGAGCTCAGCTAGGAGGAGGGCGAATCCGACGAGCATGAGGATGATCGCCCCGAGGTTTGCGCCCATTAGGCCGAGGCCTATGAGGCCCAGGAGTAGGAGGAGGCCCCCTGCTATCTCGGCCCCCATGCCCGGCGTGGAGAGGCCGAAGATTAGGGTCCAGAACCCGACGATGAAGAGGAGGTATGCCAGGATGGGCTCGGAGATGTAGCCCAGGAGCCTGACCCTGAGACTTGGTCTCCATTCTATTACCTCCGCTTTGGAGGTTCTCAGGGTTATCTCTCTGCCCCCGGCCTCCACCACCCTCCCATCCACCTCCTCCAAGAGTTCCTCTAGATTTCTGGCCCTGACCTCTATGACGCCCATCTTCAGGGCGTCCTCGTCGTTTAGGTTCAGGTTCTCCCTCACAAACCTACCGGCCGCCGTCTCATTTCTCCCATGGGCCCTTGCCCTCTCCATCATGTACCTCTCCAGGGCGTTAAGGGTTTTCGGGTCCTCTATCGGCCTTGAGCCCCCGCCCAGGGGCTCAAAGGAGACGGGCTGAGCCGATCCTATGAGGGTGTTGGGGGCCATGGCGGCTATATGGGTGGCCATAAGGATGTAGGTCCCGGCGGACCAGGCCTTACCCCCCGGTGGATATACATAGCCTATGACTGGGATCCTTGAGCGCTCTATAAGCTCTATTATTCCCATGGTGGCATCCAGCAGTCCTCCAGGCGTATCCATCATCAGGACCACGGCCATGAGGCCCCCCCTCTCGGCGAAGGTGAGGGCCTCCCCCACGAGCTCATACGACATGCTGCTTATCGTCCCTTCAAGCTTGACCGTCAGAACCCTGTTCTCGGCCTGAGCTGCTGTGCTAGATATGCCCCCTGCTGAGGTGAGGAGGATGAGGAAGATTGATAGGAGTTCTCTTCCACGGATCGGGGGCGTCATCTATCTTCCTTGCTCTGGCCTCTCATCAGGCCCAGCATGGTTGCCAGGTCTGAGCCCATCGCGGTGGGCGTGACGACGACGAGGTTCTTCTCCCTAGCTATCTCGGTGAGGGTCTGGAGCTCCCTCAGCCTCACCGCTATCGGGCTCTCCAGATACTGTTTAGCTGCCTCAGCCATCTTCGTTGCTGCCTGGTACTCCCCATCCGCTATTATGATCCTCGATCTCCTCTCCCTCTCAGCCTCAGCCTGCTTCGCTATCGCCCTCTGCATCGCCTCAGGGAGGGAGACATCCTTTATCGACACATTCACAACCTTTATCCCCCAAGGGTCCGTAGCCATGTCAAGAATCTGTGTCAGGGTCTTCCCCAACTCCTCCCTCTTTGTGAGGAGGTCATCAAGCTCCACCTGGCCTATGGTGTCCCTAAGGGCTGTCTGTGCCAGGAGGTTCGTTGCGTAGATGTAGTTCTCCACATTCATGACAGCCTTTATCGGGTCGAAGACCCTATAGTAGACCACGGCGTCAACATCGACGGTGATGTTATCCTTAGTTATTATCTGCTGGTTCGGGACGTCGAAGGTCACAATCCTGAGGTCGACCTTCCTGAATATGTCGGCCACGGGTATCCTGAAGAATATCCCAGGCCCCTTGGCTCCCACAAGCCTGCCAAGCCTGAAGATGACAGCCCTCTCATACTCCCTAACCACCCTTATCGAGGCTGAGAGGAGGCCCAGGAGCACTATAGCCACCGCGATTATGCTTATCAACATGTTGAGGGGTAGAATCAATCCAGCTCATCTTTAACTATTCCACCGTAAAATTTAAAGCATTCGATCAATAAGATCTTAAGAATCATTGATAAATTCTCGATATTATGTTTTATAGGAAAATAAGATAATAAATATGATGATTAATATGAATCTATGAATGAATATGACGGATTGATTAGGAAAGCCTTGGAACTGGAATTTGAACTTTGGGGGGAGTGAGCGGGATCCCTGAGAAGGCAGAGGATCTAAAGGAGTTCCCCAAAGATGGGCTCATCGAGGCCTTTCGTCTAAGCAGAGAGAGCCGTTGAACTATCCACCTCTCAGTTTTGGATGCTTAGAATAAGAACGATTCGAGGGAAATCGAACTCGCTTCCCGCTCTGTTGAGGGGAGCCTTTCCAGGTTGTTAAGCCGTTGTGGAGGAAGTCAACTTTTCTATGAGCTCCTTTACCCTTCTCTCTATCTCGTCTCTTATCTTTCGAACCTCTTCTAGGGGTTTTCCTTTTGGGTCTTCTATGCCCCAGTCGATCACCTTATCTAAGAAGGTTGCTGGGCAGAAGCCTTCGGCCCCGCATCCCATGGTCACTATTACGTCGGCTTCCTCCACGGTTTTTATGTCTAGTGGTTTGGGCCTGTTTTGGGAGATGTCTATTCCCTTCTCCAGCATGGCCTGTACTACAGCGGGGTTCACCTTCTCAGCCGGTCTCGTGCCTCCGCTGTTGGCCTCGACAACTCCTCTGCCATAGTGGTTGGCGAAGGCCTCGGCCATCTGGCTCCTCCCAGCGTTCTCTACACAGACGAATAGGACCCTCTTCATCTAGAGGTCTATTAGGTCTCAATGGTTTAAGAATTTTTTTTTGAAATCTACTTCTTCTGATGGCCTCCAGCACCTCTTGGGTGAATGCTTCCCGGTCTAGGAGGAAGCTGTTTATAGGGGTTGAGTTCACTATGAGCCAGTGGTTTCCCCTCTTCTTGGCCTCCTGTGGGTTCCTCCACGAGTCTATGAGTTCGACGGTGAGGCTCGGATCTATCTGGTTTAGGGCCTCCCTCACCCTCAGGGCGAAGGGGTAGGAGTACTCGCAGATGGGGTTGTAGAGGGCTATGGCCCTGTCCCTATCCTCGGGCTGGGGGCTGTATCGCCTCCGGCCCCTCGGCTGGTATGATGCGGTTATCTCCATGTACATCTCCTCTTGCGCCTTCTTAAACCCCATGTGGCCGTAGAACTGTTCTAGGGGTATCCCCTCCCCCGTGTTGAAGGGGTTGGCCACTATGAACCTGGAGGGCCTCCCTCCCAGGCATCTGAGGCCTCTTGAAGATTCATGGATTAGGCTCTTCACCAATAGCTTTCCGCACCCCTTTCCCCGGGCCTCTGGGAAGGGGTTGTATACGCAGTTGAGAGCCACCACCCCCTCCCTCGGGTTATCTATATATGGGATGGAGTCCTCGGGATAGAATAGGATCTGGGCCACGGGTTTTCCATCCAGGTATGCCAGCTTGGTTGTGGGTCCATATCTATCAAGCATCTCTAGCAGCCATCTCCTCTTGAGTTCCATCCCCTTCCGCTGGATGGGGTCTTCCAGCCTCCTGTGGCTGCAGACCCTGAACACGTCTTCTAAGTTCTCCTCATCGAGATCCCTGACCTCTATGTACATTCCCCTATTTTCGCCCTCTTTACTTCAAGCCATGGTTTACATCCACATCCTATAAATAGATGTTGTATCATAATTATCAGCCAGTCTTGGGTTTAATTTCAGGTCTGGATGAGCTGGAATTGGCTGGAAGTTGGAACGGGTCGATTGACGGGGATGAGTTGAGGTGGGTGGTCTGAGAGGGGGCTCCAAGTGGATTGGCTTAAGGAGTTTATGGACCTGATGGTTGGGCTCGAGAGGGCCTTTGCGGGTTATGGATACCTCGGGGCCTTCCTCATCTCGTTCATAGGCAACCTCACCATCTTCATCCCCGTCCCCTTCGCCTTCTTCATAATAGCCCTCGGGGCCACCCATAACCCGTTCCTCGTGGGGATTGCCTGCGGGTTGGGTTCCACCCTCGGGAAGCTCTTCGCATACCTCGTGGGTTGGGCTGGGAGGAGGTTCATAGATGAGAGGTATGGAACCAGGCTCGAGTCTGCGAAGGCGCTGGTGAGGAGGTATGGGGCCATCATGGTCTTCCTCTTCGCCCTCCTCCCCCTCCCAGACGACCTAATAATGATCCCCCTAGGGGTTCTAAGGTACAGCTTCACGAACTTCCTCTTAGCGACCCTAATAGGCAAACTAGTTATGGGCCTCATCCTAGCCTACTCCGGCCATTATGGAATCAGGTTAATCCATTTCCTCCAAGAGACCAGGGGTATCCTGGCCAGTGTTGGGACGGTGATACTGTTCATACTCGTAATGATCATCCTGTTAAAGATAGACTGGACCAGATTGCTCGATAAAGCAAATAAAAACATAGAGCGATAAAAATTAGAAACAAATAAACCATATATCATTATATTTAGATGGGCACATATCATTAATAGAGATGAGGTTTATTGGTGGATCATCAATTTTTTCACTAAAGGAGTTTCGATTTTGGATTTATATCCTCGTGAAGCTCTCTACCCTCTCAGCGTCTAGGCGTTTTATCAGCTCGATGACCAGCCTTATGGCGTTCTCCGTATCCCTGAGGCTCAGTAGGCCCACATGGCTGTGGATGTGGCGAGTTGGGACGGTTATCACGGCCGTTGGGCATCCCGCCTTGTGGATGTGGATCCTTCCCGCGTCGGTTCCTCCCCCATACATCTGGCTGAGCTGTAGGGGTATCTGGGCCTGCTTGGCGACCTCGATTATGAACTCCTTGAAGGCCTGGTTCGGGATCATGCTCCTGTCGAAGGTGACTAGGCCTGGGCCCTTCCCCATCCTCGTGGGTGCCTCATGGGCCTTTATACCTGGCACATCTCCGGCGATGTCTACCTCTAGGACCATAGCCACATCTGGGTCTACTACGTGGCTTATTGTTTGGGCTCCCCTCAGGCCCACCTCCTCCTGGACCGTGGCCGCGCCGTATACCGTGTTCGGGTGGCTTATCCCCTGCTCCTTTATCCTCCTCATCGCCTCCATGACTATGAAGGCCCCTATCCTGTCGTCGAAGGCCTTCCCCATCGCCACCTTTCCGTCGTGTAGCAGCTGGAATGGGCTCCAGGGAACAATGGGGTCTCCTATCTTCACCCCGGTGGCCTCAGCCTCCTCCCTCGATGTGGCTCCGATGTCTATGAACATGTCCTTCATCTCCACCACCTTCTTCCTCTCCTCCTCTGGGAGGAGGTGGGGGGGCTTTGCGGCTATCGTTCCGTGGATATCCCCCTTGTTTGTTCTGATCACCACCCTCTGCCCGAGGAGGACCTGGCTCCACCAGCCCCCGAGGGGGTTGAAGGTCAGGAACCCCTCATCAGTTATCGATGAAACTATGAAGCCCACCTCATCCACATGCCCGGCCAGGAGGACCCTGGGCCTCTCCGAGCTCCCCTTAGAGACGAAGGTGACAGAGCCGAGCTTGTCCGAGACCACCTCGTCCGAGTAGGGCTCCATGTAACTCTTCACAATAGCTGTGACCTCCCTCTCAAACCCGGAGGGTCCGAAGGCCTCCATCAGCCTCCTCATAATGTCGAGGGACTTCTCATCCAGCATGGCCATCCAGTATGGTTGGGGGCAGTGGCATTTAGATTTATCTCATTTTTATGACTAGTCTAGGACCTTCCTGGCTGTTGTTATGTATCCCGAGTGGCCTATCATCAGGGTCTCCGGGCGGGTTCGATTCTCCTCGACGTTTATCCTCCTCATTATAAGCTCCACAGTCTCCACCTCGACGAAGGGCTGCTCCCTCAGGGAGTGTACCGTCTTCATGACCTGCTCTATCGTGGGGCTGAAGGATGCGAAGACCCCTCCCCCCTTTAGGGCCCTGTGGGCTATTTGGACCACGAGCCATGGCGTCGCCATGTCCAGCACGACCGCATCCAACTCCTCCTCATCAATCCTCTCGGTGATATCCCCTATCTTCAGCTCGACGTATGGCCTAAGGCCAGCCCTCTCGATGTTTCCGGCCGCCACCCTCTGGAGCTCAGGCCTCACATCGTAGCTGTAGACCCTCCCATCGGGTTTAACAGCGTTAGCTAGGGCGCATGTCAGGGCTCCGCTCCCCGTCCCAGCCTCCACAACCCTGCACCCTGGGCCTATCCCGAGCTTCACGAGCAGGTAGCCGATATCCTTCGGATATAAGACCTGAGTTCTTCTAGCTGCCTTATGGATGCGGTCCCTTACGAGGGGCTTTAAAGCGTAGAACTTGACCCCCAGGCTGCTTAATATCGAGGAGCCGTAGGGCTTTCCTATGAGTTCTCCCAGGTTCAGATACCCCTTATGTGTGTGGAGTTGCCTTCCCTGCTCAACCCTCACCAGATAGGTCCTCCTCAAGTCTAGATATAGGAGAACCTCCTCTCCAGAGTCGATTATCTCCATCCAATGGGATCTAACGCCATTCAACATAAAATCTTTTCAGAGTTAGGATAACCAAAGGTTGCCGGGAAGATGGAGAATAGAGGAAGAGTTCAGTTCAAAATAGAACACTTTCACATGAACATAGCTTGTGATGATAAAAAGGTGTATTGGATATTATCGATGAAAGGGGATAAGTGAAAATTGGAAGATTATGGAACAACGAGATTCTAAATATATACAGTTTTATTCTTAATTTCTGCTTATGCCTTTAATGATCTTAATTTATTTAACCATTAGATCTGATCTATAATGAATTGTTTTCTATTTTTCTGGGATTTATTATGAAAAGCTTTTTCCTTTGAAGGTCTTACTCAGCGTAGGTGGTTGGATGGGCAGGCTGGAGCAGTTTGCCGAGTTTAGGAGGAGGATGAACGAGCGGATCATGGGCTTCGGGAACCTCGATACTAGGAGGTTCTGGGCCCTTGACAGCAGCGTATACAGGGCTGGGGCCCTAGATGAGAGGGTTAAGGAGCTGCTTGGGTTGGCCACCTCCCTCGTCCTTAGGTGCGACGACTGCGTCACCTACCATATAATCCGCTGCGTACAGTTGGGATTGACCGATGAGGAGATCCTTGAGGCCCTCAACGTGGCCCTTGTTGTCGGCGGGTCCATCACCATCCCCCACCTCAGAAGGGCTGTTGAGGCCATAGATGAGTGCAGGAACCTGACGGCTGAGGAGCTGAACAGACTATTAGCCTAGCCCCTAGCTCCTGAGTTTTTAATCAGCATATGGTCGTAAACTTTGGGCTGTCCTCGAGGTCTTGTCCCTTTGAAGAGAAGGAGCAGTTTAAATATTGCTCCTTATATGTTAGTTTCTCTTACATTCTTTTTATAATCCTTTAAAATTCCTTCGAATAATTGTTTCAAATTTGGTAGATCTTCTTTAACTATTTTCTAGACTCTCTTTAAATCAACTCCTAAATATTCATAAATTGGTTTGTCTCTCATTTCAGCGACATCTTTCCATGGTATTTGAGGATAAAATTTTTTAGAGATTTGGGAATCTTCTTTACTGCCTCACCAATTATTTCCAATGCTTTAATGACTGCATAAATCGACCTTTTATCATTTTTAAAATCATCATAACTCATTTCTCTCCAAAAAATTTAAGGCATCTTCCATCGCCTCTATGATATCCTCTATATAATTCAAAAATTCTCTTTTCATAATATAACCACTTCTTCTAAGATCTTGTGTCCTATCCTTTTTTAAAAGTATTTTTTCTACCAGATCAACTTTAATTCCTATCTCTTTGCTCAAATAGTTCTCCAGTCTTATAAAATCTAACAGGCTTAAACTGCCTGAATCTTCAAACTCGACCAATATATCTAGATCACTTCCCTTTCTCTCCTCTTATATATTATCCGAAAATACCGATTGATTTAACTTCAAATTTTTCTCTCAAAGATGGTTTCAACTTCTCTAATTTTCCCTTTATCTCACCAATTTTTTACCTTTCATATTCTCTATCTAATTAGTTAACTTCAAATTTTTAAAGGTTTTCGGTTTTAGAGCTGTACTTCACGGATTTTATAGCTCCCTTTTTTGCCAACCCTGTTTCCTGGGGTCCGGGCCTCCTTCAGTCTTTTCCATATAAGTATCTGGAAATCGAATAACTTAATGGCCTTGCCCAAATCCTCTATAACATATCTGAGCAGGCCTAAAGATGGGGTTTCTAGGCCTTTGATGTCCCTGGGAGCCTCAGGTTTCTTATCAGGGGGAGGGCCGATCTCAGGATTATGATCGAGATTATGGAGTCTATTATGTGGTGGATGGTTCCTCCCGCCATATTTATTAGGGCTCCCCAGGGGGGTATCCCGAAGGGGATGACCACCAGCCCCTCGGGTATGGAGTGGAGGGGGAGGGCGATCAGGAATAGAGCCTTGGGATAGGGGAATCCCTTCTTAACCGCCAGGGCTGCTGTGACCCCGAAGAGGATGTGGGTCGCGGCCCTCGCCGCCACAATTGGGCCCAGCGTCAATAGGAATCCGAAGGTTGAGGCGAACCCCACCAGGGCTGCCACGGATGGCCCAGCGACTATGGAGAGCATCACGGGGACGTGGGAGGCTAGGGTGGCTGAGTACCCTATCTCCGGTATGACGAACTGTAGGGTTCCCCTGAAGAGGAGGGGGATGGCGAGGGCGAGGGCGGTGAAGACCCCTCCGAGGGCTATCTCGACGCTCCTCAACTGGATCACAGCCTTATATTAGGGTAAGAGTATATAAAAAAGATTATCAGATGGGGGAGTTTATCGTCGATCCTGTTAATTGTGAAAACAAAACCCGCTTTCATGGCTCTTAATCTCCTCTTTTGTTGGGAAAGGTTTATTTGTGGGAGGTGGGAATAAATGTGTGGGAGGTGGTATAGGTGGGTGAGGTGGTGTTGAGGGTTGATGAGAAGGGGAGGATTCTCATCCCATCGAAGATTAGAAGAAAGCTTAACATCAGGAATCTGGTTAAAATCGTCGTTGGGGAGGGGGAGATAACCCTTAGGCCCGTGGAGGATCCCCTGATCAGGTTTAAGGAGCTCGTTGTTAAGGGTACGACAGATGTGGAGAAGGAGATCCGATATCTGAGGAAGGCTGCGGAGAAGGAGCTCGAGAGGGAGGTTTAGAGCTGGCCACACTCATCGAAACGGATATTCTATTGGCTTTAATATCCCATGAGGACAGACACCATAACGATACGGTGAGGCTCATAGATGGCCTATATGGAGGAGTATGGGTCTCGCCATATTCCCTAATGGAGCTCGACCTTCTCTTGAAGTCTGGGAAGATCATCGTTAGAGATATCTCAGCCTTCTACGACGCCTTAGGTGAACTTCTCAAATATAGAGAACTTGGCATGAATCCCATCAAGCCTGGGTATCACCGTGAAGCCTTCAGGTTGAGGAGAGAGAACAAAAACCTCACATATTTCGACAGCCTCCACGCAGCTGTAGCCATAGTCGAAGGCCTCGAGATGGTGAGCTACGACAGTGAATACTCAAAAATACAGGGGTTAAAGTACAGTCACCCAAAAAATTACATCGGAGAAAAAATACTAGCAGCCTCCTCCCAAAATGAGATTGACATAAGTGAAGATAAAAATTTAAAATAAGAAGCTGTAGTTTTCAACAAGATCTTAAATAATAGGCTTTAATTTCTGAAATAATGGGCTTTAATATATTAATTAGAGTATGAAGTGGTTTAGCTGGGAGAATGGATCTTGGTTCTTTTCAGGGTAGGTTCAGCCTCTCGGCCTTTGATGATCCATCTGGGTTTCTGCTCACCCTTATTATGTTGGCTGCCTCCTCCTCGCCGGCCCCGTGGTGGGTTACTAGGAGGACTTGGGGTATCCTTTTGGAGGCCTCTGATATCTGGCTCATGAGCTGGGGGAGGTTCTCAGAGTCCACCCCGTAGGTAGGCTCATCTAGTATCAGGAGGTTCCTGTGCCCTAGGACGTTGAGGAGGGCTATCCTTAGGGAGAGGGCTATGAGGGTCTGGTGTCCTCCCCCCACCCTCTTGGCTGGTATGTATTCCTCCATGCCCGTTGGCTGGACCTGGGTCTCGTAGGTCTCGGGGTCTATCTTGAAGGATTTGTAGATTCTCTGGTCTGTTAGGGAGTTGTATATCCTCAGTGCTTCCCCCGCCACCTCCCTAAGGGCTCTCCTCCTTCCCTCCTCTATCCCTTCCCTCAGCCTCTCAACCATCTCCGATGTTGTCCTGGCCCTCTCCAGCCTCCCCTCTATCGCCTCGATCTTGTCTTCAATATCCTTCCTGTCTTTTTGATGTTTTTCATAATCTTCAACCAGTTTTTCCAATCTTTTTTTCTTTTCTTTTAGTTCAATCCTTTTTTGTTCAATTTCTTCTATGCTTATTGGAAGTTTAGCTACTATCTTCTCCCTTATTTCTGGATCTTTAGGGTCTATCAGGAGCTTAAGCATTTTCAGGTATACTGATATTTTCTCTGTTAAATCATCTATATTTAATTGTAGTTCCCTCTTCTTATCTTCTAATTGTTGGACTCTTGAAACCATGTTCTTGAGGTTTTTCAGGTTTTCCTGGAGCACTGCCAGCTCCTTCGACTTCTCCAGGTGTGAGGATTCCACCCTTCCCAGGTTCTCGTTTATCTTCGTGAGCATCTCCCTTAGCTCCTTTTCTGAGGTCCCTTCTAGGTGGATCTTGAGTTCCGACTGGAATCCCTGGAGCTGCTTGACCCTAGCAGCCGTCTCGTTCATGTCCCTCCTCACCTCATCGATCCTGCCCCTCAGGTCGTGGTCCTCTCTCACGACCTCCTTGAGCTCCATCTCCAGCTCCCTCTGCCTCTCCCCCTTTTTCTCCACTAGCTGGATTAGGAGTTCTGGTGTTATCCTCTGCCCGCATGTTGGGCATTCTGGAACCCCCTTAAGAAGGAGTTCCTCGTGGTTCCTCATCTCCTCCTCCAGCGCCGACTTCCTCCCAGATAGCTCATTCCTCCTCTCCTCGATCTTTGCTAGCCTATTCTCCAGCTCCTTTATGGAGCTCATCAGCTCCTCATGCCAGGCCTTCTCCATCCCTATGAGTTCATCGAGCTCCTCGGGTGTGGAGGCCCCTGCCGCCTGGAGGATGTACTGGATCCCTTGGAGTCGCCTCTCCAGGCTCTCCCTCGACCCCCTCAGCCTCTCCACCTCACCTGCAAGCCTCCTCACCTCCACCTCGGTTCTGGCCAGCCTCCTTGAGGCCTCATCCAGCATCCTCTCCAGCTCCTTTGGGCTTCTGGCCCTCCATTCATCGAGGATCCTGTCTATTTGGAGCTCTGCCCCCCTCAGCCCCTCCATGTATCCTTCCCTTGCCCTCACCTTTTCCAGGAGCATTCTAAGCTCCGTTGACTCGGCTTTGGATAGGAGGTTTTCGAGCTTTTCAATCTCGCCCTTCAGGGGGTTGATCTGGTCCTCTAGGGTTTTGAGATATCCCATCAACCTTGGGAGTTCCCCATCCCTGTAGGCTTCGAGTAGGGTTTTTGCATCCCTCCCCTGGTATCTCTCCAGCTCCCTCTCCAGGTCTGTGAGTTGGGCCTCCAGCTCCTTCATCAGGCTTATCCCTAGGATGGAGTCCATCTCCTCCCTCCTGGGCTCGAGGATTTCTGTGAGTTCCCCCTGCCTAACATAGACGAGGTTTAGGAACTTCTTCATGCTTAGGCCCGTCAGCTGGGTTATCCATCTCCTCAGGTCCTCCTCCCCCTCTAGGTGGACCTCCTCATCGTTGATGGCCAGTCTCAGCCTCTCAGTCCTGAAGCCCTCCTCCTCCCCCCTCCTCCAGGCTCTTCCCTCCCTCTCCACCATTATCTGCCTGTTGTCCGGGGTTCTTATGGAGAGCCTCACCGACATCCTCCTTCCCGAGTCCTGGAGCCTCGAGACCAGGAGCCTCTTCTGGACCCCTGGGACCTCTCCGTATAGGGCTGTAAGTATGGCCTCCAGGATTGTGGTCTTCCCCGAGGAGTTCCTCCCGGTTATCAGGTTGAGGCCTGGGGAGAAGTCTATCTCCGCCTCCCTATACCCCTCGAAGCCCCTGATCTCAAGTCTTCTGAGCATCTATTCCATCTCCCCCAATATCCATTTCCACCTCTTCACATACTCCCTGCGTCTGGACTCTGTGAGGAGGCCTGTCTTTGTGCTCGCCTCCTCCTCCAGGGTTAGTTCGACCTCCTCCACGAGCTCCATGGCCCTGACCCTTGCCTCCTCTCCCAGGGGCTTGAAGAGCTCCGATAGGAGCTCCTCCTTGTTGAGGGCTCCCCCGAGGATCGGGGTTAACCCCTTCTCGTTAAGGCTGTTCTCCAGCTCCACATGGGTGAGGAGGGGTTTCTCCTCCTTCAATTCCCTGATCAGGTTCTCTAGCTCCACCTCCAGGTCGTATCTCCCCTCCTCTACGAGGCCCTTCAAGGCCACCCTGAGGATCCCCTTCGCCCCATCTCCCTCCAGCTCCTTTATGTACTCCCTGATCTGGTTCAGGGTCCTCTCCTTGAACCATTCCCTCGGCCTAGGGGTCTCGCCACCTTCCACGGTGGTGCTCCTGACCCTGTATAGGGGTGTTATGGGCCTGAACTGGATATCCAGGGTTCTCTCCAGGTTTAGGATGAGGATCCCGTGGGGCTCTGTGTCTGAGAGGTCTATGGACTCCGTGGCCCCGGGTGTCAGAACCTTAACCCCTTCCAGGTCTGTGGTTGGGCTGTACTGGTGGTGGTGGCCCGATATGACGAGGTCTGCCCCGAGCCTCCTGATGTTTTCTAAGCTGACGATCTGGTGGCCTGGGACCCCCGGGGGTATGTCCTGGTGGCCCTCAATGAACATGTGGGATATGAAAACCTTGAACTGAGCCCTTGAGGCCTGCAATGAGTTCCTTATTATCCCCTCGACCTCCCTGAGCCTTGGAAATGGGTAGGGGGTGTATCCAAACCCTACGGCTGCGACCAGGTCATCCTCATATAGCTCTCTCTCCCCTCTTAGGGTTCCATCACCCAGGACTTCCAGGTACTTGGCGAGGGGGTGTTTCACGTAGTCTAGGGCGCTGTTCTCAGGGGTTCCGTCGTGGTTCCCCCTGATCATGAGTATCTTCACCTCCCCATCCAGGCCGTCCACGAGCCTCTGGAGCTCATCCTTGACCAGTATTGAGTCTCCTGGGGTCATGCTCCTCCTCTCGAAGAGGTCTCCAGC
The DNA here is from genome assembly GCA_938048735.1 of uncultured archaeon. Lineage (GTDB taxonomy): Archaea > Thermoproteota > Bathyarchaeia > TCS64 > TCS64 > JAGTRB01. The sequence continues at coordinate 97,707 of CALIUM010000015.1, read as the reverse complement.
GTGGATCACGTAGTCCACATCCTCCCTGATGAAGAGGTCCACGGCCCTGGAGAAGGCATACCTGAAGGCCCTCCTCCTATGCTCAGCCACGGTGTTAGGCACCGCCCGGCCTATGTGGGTGTCGCTGAAGACCCCTACCCTAACCATCCCTCATTCACTCCCCTAGATGGCCATTATGAGCCCTTGAGAAAGTGGTCCCTGTGGATGATGAAGCTCCACAGAAAACCCTTGGGAAGAACCCTGTTTAACCTTATCGGCCTGGAAGGGAGTAGGTTCATAGAACCGGCCGAATGACAAAAATCAAGAAGATCGAAATGAAATTAACCTTTTTTGAAAGATTTGCTCCTATTATCAGCTCGAAGGTGTGATGCTTTTTATTAGATTCTCGGCCCTCCTCCTCCAATCTAAGAGAGGCCCCGAGAGTGCTAGCATAGCCTCCACCCTAAGAGTCGTATATAGCTCCCACCTGGAGCCGAGATATCGACATAAGGCCCCTAAGATTCGATAAATGTTTCAAAATATCCGAAAATTTTATTTATCTGATATTCTAAATTTCTGATAATGAAATATGTCAGAGATTGAGGAGCTTAGGATCGGGAGGAGGGGCGAGATCTACACCACAAGGAGGATAAGGGTGAAGACAGGCCTCACGCCAGGTGGGAGGGCGATAGCCATGGTGGAGGAGGGGAGGCTGATCGTCCAGCCGAAGCCGACGGGGCTGAGCCTTCTGGATAAGCCCAGGGTGAACCCTGAGCCACTGGGCGGTGAGGAGCTTAACCTCAGGCGGGAGATCGCGGCAGAGGTTGAAGCCAGATAGAGGCTTATCCATCTTCCTAGATACCACATTCCTCCTCCCCTTCCTTCAGATAGATATAGGTGTGGAGGGCTTCACCCTCCATAAATTCAAGGATCTCTATATGATGATTTCACGGGTTCACTTCAGTGAGCTCTCGGTGTTCGAGGCGAAGGCCAAGATATACAGGCTCTCCAGGAGGGACTCCGTCTACGTTCAGGCCTTAGAGGCCTTTGGAGAGAACCTAGCAGTGCTCAGGGAGGATGAAAAATTCATCTTCCATCCATACACAGCTCAGGATGATAAATACTTCAACATGATCTCCGCAAAAAACCTAGAACTCAACACCATCGATATGATCATAATAGCCCAAGCCATAAAGATAGGCACTCTGGTTACGGAGGATAAAGATATCCTCAGTGTTAGGGAGAAAGATGAATTTGCAAAGGATCCTGTGCTTGGAAAAATTAATATTAAAAGATGGAAAGAATTAACAATATAAACATTAAACTTAGATTTGAATCGTCGAGTCGCTGTCCTCAGTCTTTCCACTGCTAGATTAGCCGTCACGATGAAATCCCTTTGATGTGAGGCCCGCCGGTAAACCCTTTAAGAATATCTGGATCTACCCTTACAAAGCAGGTGACAGCAAAGGGCGAAACAAGATCATCATCTCAGAGATACAAATAGTTTAGATGTTATGTAGCCAGCGGATTTCCTAAGAAAGAGGCCGGATGGCTTTATAAAGTTGTGGCTGGATCGTGAAGTTTGGTCTCAGAGGCTTGATGATGCAGAAGGATGAGGACTTCACAGGCTGGTTTGAGAGGGTCATCCTGGAGGCCCAGATAGTGGACGACCGGTACCCGGTGAAGGGCTTCACGGTCTACATGGGCTGGGGCTACAGGATAGCCAGGGCCATAGCCCGGATGCTTGAGGAGAGGCTTGAGGAGGAGGGCCACCAGCCGGTCCAGTTTCCAGTGGTGATACCCGAGGACGCCTTCATGAGGGAGGCGGAGCACATAGAGGGCTTCGCTGCCAGCGTCTTCTGGATAACCCATGCAGGGGATACCGAGCTGGATAGGAGGCTCCTCCTCAGGCCGACATCGGAGACCGCCATATACCCCCTCTTCAAGCTCTGGATAAGGAGCCACGCCGACCTCCCCCTGAGGGTTCACCAGACCTGCAACGTGTACCGATACGAGACCAAGGCGACCAAGCCGCTGTACAGGGGGAGGGAGTTCCTGTGGAACGAGGCCCACACAGCCCACAGGGATTACGAGGACGCTGAGAGGCAGGTCAGGAAGGGGGTCGAGATATACAGGTACGTCTACGACCGCCTAGGCCTAAGCTACCTAATCCTCCGCAGACCCGACTTCGATAAGTTCGCGGGGGCCGACTACAGCGTGGCCTTCGACACATGGAACCCAGACGGGAAGGTGAACCAGATCGGAACAGTCCACCAGCTCGGGGAGAACTTCGCGAAGGCCTTCGAACTCGAGTACGAGGACGAGAAGGGGGAACACCGCCTCGCCTCAACAACCTGCTACGGGATGGGGATAGGGAGGGTCATCGCGGCGATCATAGCCCACCACGGGGACGACCATGGACTGATCCTACCACCAGCAGTGGCCCCAATCCAGGTGATAATAATACCCATCCCCTTCAAGGGATATGAGGAGAGCGTCAAGAGATACGCCAGGGAGGTGGAGGCCGCCCTCAAGGAGGGGGGCATAAGGGTGGCGGTCGACGACGACGACCGCCTCAGGCCTGGCGAGAAGTACTACAAGTGGGAGATGTACGGGGTCCCCCTCAGAGCCGAGGTAGGCCCCACAGAGGTCAATGAACGCACAGTCACCCTGGTCAGGAGGGACACCTTCCAGAGGAGCAAGGCAACGCTGGAGGAATTAAAGGAAAGGGTTGAAGATCTCCTCGAGAGGGTCTATCAAAGCCTCAGGGAAAGGAGCTGGAGACGCCTGGAGAGGGAGGTGGTCTGGGCTGAGAACCTCGATGAGCTAAAGGCCCACATAGAGGAGAGGAGGATAGTCAAGGTGAACTGGTGCGGGGATCCCCACTGCGCCTTCCGCATAAAGGACGAGGTGGCCGGAGAGGTGAGGGGAACCGCCTGGGATGGTGGGGAGGAGGCCAAGGGCCCATGCATCATATGCGGGGGGGAGGCCAAGCATGTGGCCATCGTAGCCAGAACCTTCTAAAACCTAAAGTTCTATGACCATACCATCATAGGCGACCTCGAGACCTCTCCCCCTGAGGATCGAGGTACAGGATCCTCCGGGACTGAGGATGGGGTTAGTGTGGTTTATATGGGTATAGATAACCCTTCCCACGCCGATCCCATCCAGCACCTCCATACTGTCGGCTATGGGTATATGGCCGAGTTCATATGAGGTTTTGGGGATCCCGCTCACCCTGCTAAGCTCGTCATCCCACCAGAAGGTCCCATCTAATATCAGAAGATCCAACCCATCCAAACGGGATTGGAGTTCCCCCGTGAGCCCTCCCAGGTCTGGGGCATATATCAACCTCCTCCCTCTATACTCCACCTCGTAGGCGTAGGTCCTGCTCGGGGTATAAACGCCGCCTCGCCTCTCGGTGTGGGGAACATCGAAACCCCTCACGGTGAGGCCTCCCAGGAGTTCTAGGGGTTCATCCTCCCCAAGGGGGATGGGATCTAGATAGTCCTCTCCGAGCCTGCCGAGGCTTCCGAAGAACCCGGCCTCCTCTCCATCCCCGAAGAGGTATCCTAAAAGGTCTGGCGGCCCGTATACGGGTATATTGAAGCACTTCCCTGTGGAGAACTCGAACAGCCCGACGCAGTGGTCCCCATGACCGTGAGTTAAAAGTATAGAACCTATAAGGTTCCTTCTAACACCCCCGCCCCCCTCAACCCCCCTCGGATAGATGCCCACATCCTCCAGCTGTCGCCTGAGGTCCGGCGAGGCGTCGATGAGGAGGTACCGATCCCCCTCCAGGGTTAAGGCTATGGAGGATCGGGTTCTGGAGAGCCCCTTATCCGAGCGGGCCAATTCACAGTTGAGGCAGCAGCAGTCCCACTGTGGGATCCCGCCATTCGATCCAGAGCCGAGGATGAAGATCTTCACATTTAAATGTCATATCAACAATGATAAAAGGGGGATGGACGGGCAGACCTGCCCACCCGAAAAATAAATCTGATTTAGAGAATACATGAAAATGTTGAATCTAGAAGGATCTCTAATGTCCATATTTGCCACGTTATGCCACATCATTAAAGATGGTAAGCTACTATTGCAGAGGAAGTCTAAGGGCCTTTTCGATGCGGGGAAGTGGAACGGGGTTGGAGGCAAGTTGGAGGTTGACGAGACCCCAGAAGAATGTGTGAAGAGGGAGGTCTACGAGGAGACGGGCTTAAGGGTCTCAAGCCTCAAGTTCCACGGAACCCTATACTTCTACTTCGGAGGCAGGGATGAGGTTGACTGGGTCGTCTTCGTCTTCTCCACCGAGACCTTTGAGGGCGACTTGAGACCAGGTGAAGAGGGGGGTTCTAAAATGGTTCCCTGTAGAGGAGGTACCATACGAGGAGATGTGGCAGGACGATAAGCACTGGCTCCCATTGATGTTAAGGGGGGGAAAGCTTCCAAGGAGAATTCCACTTCGATGAGGAGGGCAGAGAGCTGCTGGATTTCAACTTAAAGGCAGGGCTTTAAGCCTGCTCAAACATGAGAGCCGGCCTCGGGGGTCTTGGGCTTGGAGGATGTATATGAGCCCGATGAGGACTCGTATCTGCTGTTGAGGCATGTGGAGAGGCTCGTCAGCGGTAGGGTTCTAGATGTGGGGACAGGATGCGGGATCCAGGCCATGGCCGCGGCCTCCAAGCCAGAGGTTGAGTTCGTTATAGCCGTCGACCTGAACCCGAAGGCCGTGGAGAAGGCCCTTGAGAGGGCCAAAGAGGCCGGCCTCGCCATGAGGATAAACCTAATCATAGGGAGCCTCACCGACTGGCTCAGGGGTAGAGTTGACTGGATCGTCTTCAACCCCCCATACCTCCCAAGGGAGGAGGGGATCAGCGAGCTCTCCTGGTCAGGGGGAGAGAGGGGAGGAGAGACCATAGAGAAACTCCTCAAAAGGGCCCATGAACACCTCAAACCAGATGGGGCAGTCCTCCTCGTCTACTCAAGCTTGACAGGCCTCGACGGGGATGTATTTAGGGGTTATAGGGCGGAGCTCCTGGAGGAGCTCCCCCTCTTCTTCGAGAGGCTGTTCTGCGTACTATTGAAACCTCAAGCATGAGATGGACAGAGCCCAGAATTCCCCATGACAGGAGATGGAGCTTAGTATGCAACATTTCCAGCCGTCCTCCTCTTAGGGGGTGGGGGCCTCCCTATCCCCTTGTTATCTGCGTGCCGGCCTCCCCCTCTAGGGCCTCAAACCCTTCCTCGAGGGATGCTATTACCGCCCTCTCCCCTCCATGCTCCAGGAACCTGATGCAGGCCTCGACCTTTGGCCCCATGCTGCCCGGCGGGAAGTGCCCCTCAGAATGGTATCTCTTGGCCTCCTCTAGGGTCATCCTCCTTATAGGCCTCTCGGAGGGCTTCCCATAGTCCAGCCTCACACAATCCACATCTGTTAGGATGAGGAATATATCAGCCCCCACCTCCTCCGCAAGGACCTCCCCGGCCAGATCCTTATCTATGACCGCGTCTATGCCCTCAAGCCTCCCATCCCTCATGATCACTGGTATCCCCCCTCCCCCCGAGGCTATGACTATCATCCCGTCGTCCACCATCCTCTTCACAGCCTCCCCCTCTATGATGGCGAGGGGCCTCGGGGATGGGACAACCCTCCTCCACCCCTTGGCGTCAGGCCTGACCCTCCTCATCACCCAACCCCTCTCTTCCATCAGCACCCTGGCCTCCCCCTCCTCATAGAAGGGGCCCACGGGCTTATGGGGATCCCTGAAGTCCGGGTCTTCACTGTCAACCAAGACCTGGGTCACGACGGTGACCACCGGCCTCTTCAAGTCAGCCAGCTCATTTCTCAAGGCCTGCTGGAACAGGTATCCGATCTGGCCCTGAGTCATGGCGCCCAGAACCACCAGTGGCTGTGGGGGCACAAGGTCCTTAGCCTGCTCCTGCTGGATCGCGAGGTTCCCCACTTGGGGGCCGTTCCCATGGGTGAGAACCACCTCATACCCCCTCCGGATTATCCTAGCTATCTGGCGGCAGGCAGTTCTAACATTCCTCATCTGCTCCTCGGCCGTCCCCCACTCATCCGGCTGCTTTATCGCATTCCCTCCGAGCGCTATGACAACCCTTCTACCCATATCCATCCAATTCCCCGAGGCGAACATTAGAGATAAATCAACAAGGTTAAAATACTTCTGGTCCACGGAGGCCGCTCAGGCGGGAGGCCATCCCCGGCCCAGCCACACCGATAAACCTTTTTATCGGCCACCAAGACTGATCCTAGGTGCTGAAACATAGGTCGGATCATCTGCCTCGGCATAGAGTCCACAGCAGACAACCTGGGGGTGGGAATAGCCTCCTCCGACGGTGTCATCCTGGCCAACGAGGTGAGCACCTACACCCCTGAGAAGGGGGGGATACACCCAAGGGAGGCGGCGCGCCACCACGCCATGGAGATCGGGGAGGTCATAGCTAGGGCCCTAGAAAGGGCGGGGCTGGAGGCCGGAGACATCGATATCGTTGCCTTCTCCAGGGGGCCAGGCCTGGGCCCTTGCCTGAGAACCGGGGCCACAGCCGCCAGGGCTCTAGCCTCGTACCTCGGCGTCCCTTTAGTCGGGGTCAACCACTGCGTAGCCCACATAGAGATCGGGCGATTATCCTCAGGAGCCGAGGACCCCCTCACCCTATACGTCTCCGGTGGGAACACCATCGTCGCGGGATTCGAGGCCGGGAGGTACAGGGTATACGGGGAGACCCTAGACATAGCCGTCGGGAACTGCCTAGACGTCTTCGCAAGGGAGGCGGGGCTGCCATATCCCGGCGGCCCAGCCGTTGAGAGGATGGCCCTCAAGGGGGAGAGGCTCATCCCCCTCCCATACGTGGTCAAGGGGATGGACCTGAGCTTCACAGGCCTCCTCACAGCCGCCATCCAGGAGCTGAGGAGGGGCTGCTGGAGGCTCGAGGACCTCTGCTACAGCCTCCAGGAGGTGGCCTACGCTATGCTGGGGGAGGTCACGGAGAGGGCCCTAGCCCACACGAGGAAGCCCGAGCTCCTCCTCACCGGGGGCGTAGCCGCGAACAGAAGGCTCCGCTCCATAATCCAGTCCATAGCAGAGGAGCACGGGGCCACCCCCCACTACGTACCCACGGCCTATGCCACGGACAACGGGGCCATGATAGCCTGGACTGGGATCCTAGCATACACCCACGGGGTGACAACACCCCTGGAGAGGAGCCACATAGACAGCGACTGGAGGATAGACGAGGTTGAAGCCCCATGGAGGAGGGAGGGCTCGAGGCCAGAGCTGGAGATCAGGCGGGATGAGGGCGCCGAGCCAAGGGGCTCGAAGATGGTCCTGATATCCAAGGGGGCTGAGGCAGACCTATGGCTCGACGAAGACTGGAATGGGAGGAGGGTGATCATAAAAAGGAGGGTTAAAAAGAGCTATAGACACCCGAAGCTGGATGAGAGGCTGAGGAGGTACAGGACGGCGCACGAGGCCGAGGTCATCCACAGGGCGAAGAGGGCGGGGGTCTCCACGCCTATCATCTACCAGGTCGACCCGGAGGGAATGGAGATAGTGATGCAGTACGTCGAGGGGGTGAGGGTCAGGGAGGCCCTGGAGGGCCTCAGCCAGGAGGAGAGGATCAACCTCTTCAGGCTCATAGGGGTTAAGGCGGGCAGGCTGCATGGGGCTGGTATAATCCACGGGGACCTCACGACATCCAACATAATCTGGAACGGGCGGTCCCCAATCTTCATCGACTTCGGCCTCGCAGAGCTCTCAAGGGAGGCTGAGAAGAGGGGGGTGGACCTCCACCTCATGAGGAGGATGCTCATGAGCACCCACTTCCCCCACGTCAAGGAGCTCTCCACGGCCTTCGAGGAGGGCTACAGGAATATCATGGGGGCAGAGGCAGAGGAGGCGATAAGGAGGATGAGGGAGATAGAGAGGAGGGGTAGATATGTCAAGAGGGAGAACGATATGGATGCTGACGGGTAACCCAAACAAGTTTAAGGAGGGGAGGCTCACCCTCTCCGAGTATGGATGCGACCTCCGCCTATTAAGGGGGGAGAAGCTCGAGATACAGGCCGATGACCTGGAGGAGATAGCCAAACACAGCCTTGAGAGGATATCCATCAACGACCCACGCCCAATAATCTCCGAGGAGTCAGGCCTCTTTATTGAGCGATACGGAGGGTTTCCGGGCCCATACTCCTCCTACACCCTGAGGAAGATAGGCCTTACGGGGATATTGAAACTCATGGAGGGCGTCGAGGATAGAAGAGCACACTACAAGTCTGTGATAGCCCTCAAGCAGGGATGCGAACTACGCCTCTTCCAAGGCTCGGTTCGGGGGAGGATCTCACAGGAACCCCGGGGGGAAGGGGGCTTCGGATATGACCCCATCTTCATACCGGACGAGGGGGATGGAAGAACCTTCGGTGAGATGACCATAGAGGAGAAGAACACCATATCCCACAGGGCTAGGGCATTCAGGACGCTCGGAGCCTGGCTCAAATCAAACCCAGCTAGATAAACCGAGCAGATGGAACCATGGGAGAAACCCAAATCCCGGATGGGCCTAAAGCCTCGATTAGGACGTAAATCTTTATAAAGACAGCCGCCCACGAATGGAGAAGCCGGCCAGTATAAACGGTTGATGGTGGATGGTTGGAAGAAGGGCGCTCATGCTGGGGGGATCCCGATCGACAAGGCCTGTCTCAAAGAGGCCCCCAGGATGGGTGGTGTACCAGCCCGAGGAGGTTAAGGCCCTGGTGATAAGCCTCGCCAGGGAGGGGAAGACCCCAAGCGAGATAGGCAACATCCTGAGGGATGAGCACGGTATACCCCTAGTGAAGCCGATCGTGGGAAAGGGGATCCTGGAGATCCTTCAGGAGGCCCAGATGGCCCCGAAGCTCCCAGAGGACCTCCAGAACCTCATCTCAAGGGCGGCCAACATCAGGAGGCACCTCGAGCGCAATCCAAAGGACTACAGCAACAAGAGGGGCCTGCAGCTCGCTGAGGCGAAGATATACAAGCTGGCCAGGTACTACAAGAGGAAGGGCCTCCTCCCGCCGGGCTGGGAATATAGGCCCGGCATGATCACATTCTAACCAGGGCGGATATGGACCTGGAGAGGCAGTTTCTCGACTCCATAGAGGCGGCGGCGGAGCTGTATGAGCAGCATGTGGAGAGGGGAGACCCCATTAGGATAGTCTCCCACAGCGACGCCGACGGGATAGCAGCGGGCGGGATCCTCAGCCAAACCTCACTGAGGTCCGGGGTACCCTTCAAGACAACCTGCGAGGTCAGGCTCGACGAGGAGATCCTTAAGGGGATCTCAGAAGAGAAGGCTCCCCTAATAATATTCTCAGACATAGGTAGCAGCTACCTGGACATCATAGCGAAACACCTATCGGGCTCCGACATCATAATCCTGGACCATCACCCACCCATAGAGGCGGAGGAGGGCCGAATAGTCCACATAAACCCCGTATCACACGGCCTAGACGGCTCAAGGGGCATAAGCGGCGCGGGGGTGGCATACCTCTTCTCTAGGCGGATCGACGAGGAGAACATAGCTCTAAGCCCCCTAGGATTGGTCGGAGCCCTAGCAGACCAGCAGGACAAGGGGGAGGGGAAGTCCCTCATAGGCCTGAACAGGAGGATAGAGGAGGAAGCGAGAGAGGCAGGCCTCCTAGAGACGAGAACAGACATAACCCTATACGGGTATGAGACGAGGCCCCTATACAGGGCTCTCGCATACACAACAAACCCATACATACCAGGCCTGAGCGGGAGGGAGGACAGATGCCTGGCCTTCCTCAAGGAGCTCGGGATAGAGCTGAAGAGGGAAGGGAGATGGAGAGCCCTGAGGGACCTCAAAGAGGAGGAGAAGAGGATCCTCTTCTCAGCCCTCTCCCAGCACATGATCCAGGAGCAGTGCAGCGTAGAGGCCATCCACGAGCTCATAGGGAAGGTGTATATATTCAAGGGGGAGGAGGCCTGGACACCCATGAGGGATGGAAGGGAGTACGCCTCCCTCCTGAACGCCTGCGCGAGGATGGAGAGGCCCAGCATCGGCATAGCCATATGCCTAGGAGACAGGGGATCAGCGGTCGAGGAGGCCGAAGCCACCCTGAACGAGTATAGGAGGAGGATAGCTGAGTACCTAGACCTGGTGAGGGGGAGGGCCTCCATAGTCGAGATGGAGAACATTTACGCCCTCAGCGCCCAGGGCGAGATAGACGACAGGATAATAGGGGTTGTGGCCTCCATCCTCATCTCAACAGGCATATTGAAGAAGAAGATGCCCATAGTGGCACTGGCCAAGGCCGAGGGGGGTCTCCTGAAGGTCTCGGGGAGGCTCACAGACGAGCTGGCCATGGAGGGAATAAACCTCGGGAAGGTCATGATGGAGGCAGCCGAGAGGTTTAACGGGAGGGGGGGTGGACACGACATAGCCGCAGGAGCCTTCATACAGGAGATATATGAGGAGGAGTTCATCAGGCTGGTGAACAAGCTTGTCGGGGAGCAGAGAAAGGCAAGAGGCACAGATAACCCTAAGATATAGGTCTGAGAGGGAGGCGAGGGCGGTCCTAGACGCCGTCTCACCCGACAACATCCAAGCACCAGAAGGCATAAACCTGAGATCAGAGGCCTCAGGGGATGAACTGAGGATCTCCATCACATGCCACAGGGGGATCAAAAGCCTAACAGCCACGATAGACGACCTCCTCTCATGCATCCAAGCAGCTGAGAGGGCATTAGAGGAGATCCAAAAAGCAAAGGGGAATAAACATCCCTATGAAGAGCCCCTTTCAGACCCCTAACCCCAGTGGAACAAGGATCAATTTTACTTGAAAGGTTATGTCAGGAAGAAGGGGGATGTCGCCGTGAGCATCATAGATAGGGGAGAGGTAGAGAGAGCTATAGAGGAGTTCTCAAGGATCTTCGGGGTGGAGGCCATCGTAGAGCTTCTATCGATAACGGGGAGAGTTATAATGCTCAGGTTCTCGGGGAGCATGTGCGAGACCTGCGGGGTCTCCGACTACTTCATGGATCTCCTATGCGTCCTAGAAGAGGTCTCAGGGATCCCCCACACCCTATGGCGCTACGAGGAGGGGGGAGGATCCAGTTTTCACGTCTGGATAGCCAGGCTGGACTTCCTAGGGGAGCTTATGAAAGCGGTGGAGGAGGTTAGGCCCATCGTCGAGGATAGAATCAGATCCTTTGAGGAGACTGGGAGGGACGAAGAGAGCCTCTTCAAGGAGCTTTGCTTCTGCATCCTCACAGCCAATTACACAGCGGAGGGAGGAATGAAGATCCAAGAGGCCCTTGGAGAGGGCTTCCTAACATTGGAGAGGGAGAGGCTCTCAGAGGAGCTAAGAAGGCTGGGGCACAGATACCCCGAGGCTAGGGCTGAATACATAGTCCAGGCCAGGAGGCTCCACGGGAGGCTCAAGGAGACCCTAAGAAGCATGGATGAGATTGAGGCGAGGGAGTGGCTGGTGAGAGAGGTGAAGGGACTAGGATATAAGGAGGCGAGCCACTTCCTCAGGAACACGGGATCAAAAAATCTGGCCATCCTAGACAGGCATATATTGAGGTTTCTATTAGGGAAGAGGCTGATAACGGAGATCCCCAAAAGCCTAAACAAATCCCAATACATGAGGCTCGAGGCTCTAATGAGGGCCATAGCTGGAAAGATGGGAATAACCCCAGCAGAACTAGATCTCTACATATGGTATATGATGACAGGGAAGATCTTGAAATAGAGAAACACTAAAAAGATAGGAAATCCAAATCAGATTTGATCAATAAGAGAAGAATAGTTCAAAAGATTATGAAGATAGGTTTAAAAGACTGAAATTTTTATCCCATGATCCATAGCTTAGAATGAGATATTAACGACCAATATGATGGTCTGTTTGAAGACCGCCGGTTCTACCTGACGAAGGATTCTCCGTATGTGATGAGCGTCACGGTGCTCCTGACATTCGGCAGCTGCCTGATCTTCGTGAAGACTATGTTTCTTACACTATCCATGGACTCGGCCTCTATCTCGGCGATAACATCATAGATGCCGTAAAGGGCGTAGGCCCTTTTAACCCCCTCCATACGACCCAAGGCCTCAACCACCGAGGCCTCCTGACCCAGCTCGGTGTTCATGAGGACATAAGCCTTCAAGACCCCCACCCACCGATCATACTTGACCAGATATAAAACCAAGGTTATATATATCCCCTATCCCTTCAGAGGCCGCCACCCCTCGAACGCTCTGCTCCCTGATAACCTCCGGCTTTCACCCCTCTGGGACCTGGCCTCCACATGGATCAAGCTAAAAGTAAAACGTTAATAAGCTCAAGTTATCATCGTGAGTTAAAACACCGGTGGTCGGATGGGTTTTCGGGATAAGCTATTTAAAGCCGTTCAGGCTCTGACCTTCAACGATGTCCTTCTGCTTCCAGGGTTCACCTCCGTGGAGCCCTCAGAGGTTGATGTCAGGAGCAGGGCGACCAGGAAGGTGAGGCTCAACGTCCCATTCATCTCCTCCCCCATGGACACGGTCACCGAGAGCGACATGGCCATAGCCCTGGCCAGGCAGGGGGGCCTCGGAGTCCTCCACAGGAACTGCTCAATAGAGGCGGAGGTGGAGATGGCTAGGAGGGTTAAGAGGGCCGAAGCCCTCATCATAAGGGATGTGGTTACCGTGGGCCCAGATATAACCGTAGAGGAGCTTCTAAGGCTGATGGAGGCCCACAACATCCACGGATTCCCCGTGGTCGAGGATGATGAGAGGCTCATAGGCATCGTCACGGCAAGAGATGTCCGCCTGGCCGATCCATCCCTAAGGGTGAGAGACGTGATGACCAGGAACGTGATAACAGCGGGAGAGGACATAACCCTAGAGGAGGCCAAGAGGATCCTCCACAGGGAGAGGATAGAGAAGCTCCCAATAGTCGACGGGGAGGGGAGGGTAAGAGGCCTCATAACCATGAGGGACATAACCCTGAAGGGCACCTACCCCAACGCGATCAGGGACGAGGAGGGTAGGCTCATCTGCGCGGCCGCCATATCCCCCTTCGACCTCCCGAGGGCCAAGGCCCTAGACAAATACGTGGACGTCCTCGTCACCGATGTCGCCCACTTCCACAATAGAAACTGCTTCGAGGCGGCGAAGAGGCTGTTGAAGGAGGTCTCCGCAGAGGTGGTTGTGGGGAACATAGGCACATACGAGGCTGCCGAGGACTGCATAACCAAGCTGGACGGGATAGGTGGCCTAAGGGTTGGGATAGGGAGCGGCTCCATCTGCACGACGAGCGTGGTGACAAGGGCTGGATCCCCAACCCTATTCGCCGTATCCCAAGCGGCAGACGCCGTGAGGGATTATGGAGCGGACATCCCTATAATAGCCGATGGAGGGATAAGGAACCCAGGGGATGTGGCAGTCGCCCTGGCGATGGGGGCATCATCCACCATGATGGGCAACGTCTTCGCCGGGTGCAGGGAGAGCCCAGGGCGCCTAGTCGCCCTGGAGGGGAGATACTACAAGGAGTACTATGGGATGGGGAGCGCCGCTGCAAAGAGGAAGCGATACGCCCTAGACAGGTACTCCCAGCCCTCTAAGACCATAGATGAGGGGGTGGAGGGGTGGGTACCATACAGGGGGACAGTCGCCGACATAGTCTCAGAGTTCGTGGGAGGCCTCCAGGCAGCTATGGGCTACGTGGGGGCTGAGAACATAACCCAGATGTGGGAGAAGGCAAGGTTGGCCCTCGTCACAGAGAGGGGTGCGGACGAGCTGAAGCCCCATGACATCCTCCTACCGGGATCGGGAAGATCACCCTAACCCCAGCCCCAGCACAGATCCCACAACATCAAATCCCAAATGAAGGCCCATAATGCGGCCAAGGCCCATAGGATGGCCTCCCCAGGTTTTGAAGCCGCCAAACTGGAGAATAAGACACCCATTTAAATTCGACTAGAGCTGATAGATGGCTGGCCTCTAAGTTGTGCAGAGATGTCAGTTAAAAGTTGAATGAATGTTTATCCCCAGACCCTTATCCTCAAGGTCCTCATTCATATAAATCCGGGTTCCCAGATCATCATCGGGTTGGTGAGGGTTGATCAGGAGAGCCCTGATAAGCGTCTTCGATAAAAAGGGGCTCGAAAGACTGGTCGAGGTATTGTCATCACTAGAGGTTGAGGTGATCGCCTCCTCCGGAACCGCCGCCTGGTTAACGAGCTTGGGATATCCAAGGGTGTTGGAGGTCTCAGAGTACACCAACTTTCCGGAGGCCCCGGATGGATTGCTGAAGACCCTTCACCCAAAGATACATGGGGGCATACTCCTTAACATTGATAACAAGGCCCACAGGGCCTATATGGAGGTGCATGGGATCGAGCCAATAGACCTGGTCGTCGTCAACCTATACCCCTTCGAGGAGTATGTCGCGAGTGGGGGGATGAGGGAGGCGGCGATGGGCATAGATGTGGGAGGTCCAGCCCTAATAAGGGCCGCCGCGAAGGCCGCCCTCCTCCATGGAAGGGTCATAATCGTGGTCGATCCTTCCCAGTATGAGGAGGTCGCAGAGGGGCTGAAGAGGCATAACGGGGATCTCCCCCAAGAGTTTAGGAGAAGGCTCGCAGCAGAGGCCTTCAAGAGGACCTCAGACTACGACGCGGCCATATATAGATACCTTACCGGGAGGGGGTGAAGGCTTGGGGGAGGAGATGAGGAGGAGGTATAGGACCCCAACCGAGGAGAGCTTCCCCAATAGGCTTAGCATCCTCTTAGGAGAGGAGGAGATAGTCTACGAGAAGGCGATGAGCCTCAGGTATGGGGAGAACCCCCATCAACCAGCAGCCCTCTACAGGCCGTTGAGGGGGGAGATGGTTATTGGAAACCTAAAGCTGATAAAGGGGAGTAAAGGCGGCCTCAGCCAGACCAACATAGAGGACGTGAACAGCGCAATCAACATCCTCAAGTACTTTGATGAGCCAGCCTGCGCTGTCATGAAGCACCTGAACCCCTCAGGCGTAGCAGCCTCCAGGGGTGGAGGTGAAAAACTTAAGGATATTTACATAAGGGCCAGGGACTGCGACAGCCTGGCGGCCTACGGGGGCGTCGTCGTCTTCAACTCGACCTTGGATGAGGAGACAGGCGAGGAGATCGCCTCGACCTTCGTGGAGGTGGTGGCGGCCCCCTCCTTCGAGGAGGGGGCCATAAGAACCCTCTCAAGGAAGAGGGACTTGAGGATCATGCAAATTGGGAATTTGGGCTCTCTGAGCAAGTTCATAGGGGATCCACCCAGGCCATATACCATCTCCATCCTATTGGACGGCTCGATCATACTCTCAATCCCACTCCTGACAAGGATTAGGGGACCGGAAGACCTCAGGATAGTGACCACCAGAACCCCCACCGAGAGGGAACTCGACGACCTCATCTTCTCCTGGTATATATGCATGAATGTGAGGTCAAACGGGGTTGTCGTATCCAGGGAGAGAACCACTCTAGGCATCGGCGTGGGGCAGCAGGACAGAGTGACAGCTGTGAGGCTAGCCCTAGAGAAAGCCACCCAGAGAGGCCACGGAGAAGAGCTGAAGGGGGCCGTACTAGCATCCGATGGATTCTTCCCATTCCCAGACTCTGTTGAGCTCATGGCCAAACATGGCATCACCGCCTGCATCCAGCCAGGAGGCTCCATAAGGGACGAGGACGTCATTAAAGCCTGTGAAGAGCATGGGATAGCCATGGCCTTCACCGATGAGAGGTGCTTCAGGCACTTCTAACCCTCCACCCAGAGATCTTTCAACCCTAACGGGTGCCTTTGCCTCTTCCTTCATTTAAGGATCCTAACTTTCTAGATCTCTTAAACAGATCTAAATTTACTTTTCATCAATTCACATAAATAGATCTAAATTTCCGACCTGTAATTATGCTGGACCATTTCCCAGAATGGAAGGCACTATAGGAGCTCATCTTCTAATAACCATGAAATATGATGGGAGAAGCCTCCCCTTTGCCGTGTTAATCCCATAATTCGAGTATCTCACACTCTAAATATCTCTCACCAATTATAGTAATAGATGATTCTATTAAATTTGAAATGTTTCATGATTATGGGGCTCGAGGTTGGAGATGTTCGTGATGCAGGTTCAGAATTAGGAGGGAATAATTTCCCAGGCGCATCTCCGGGGCATTTTATAAACGGTTAGTACGATGACCTTTATGATGTGAGATTGGAGAAGGTGATCGAGGCGGTTGAGAGGATCAGGAGGCTGGAGGTTCAGGGGGCTACAGGCGTAGCCCTGACGGCATTGAGGGCTATAGTCGAGCAACTCGAGATGTCTATGGCCCGAGATAGGGCCTCAGCCCTTCAGGAGCTGGATGAGGCGAGTAGGATACTCTTCTCTGCGAGGGAGACGGAGCCCTTCATGAGGAATGCAGTAAGGTTCTTGAAGTTGAAGGCTGAGGAGGCTGAATGGGAAGATGTTGAGGAGCTGAAAGCCCTCGTCAGAAAAGCCTCCCAGGAGCTGCTTGAGACCTTTAGGGAGGCGAGGAGGAGGATAGCTGAGGTCGGTTCTAGGAGGATATTGAATGGGGATGTCATCCTCACCCACTGCCACAGCTCCACCGTGATGGTGATCCTGAAAAATGCGAAGGAGAGGGGAACAGACTTCAAGGTTGTTTTAACTGAGACACGCCCCCTCTACCAGGGGAGGAGGACCGCCAGGGAGCTCTCAGAGGCCGGGATAAGGGCCACGATGATCGTAGACTCCGCGGTGAGGTCCTTCATGAGGGGGATCAGCAAAGTGCTGGTTGGGGCTGACGCGATAACCTCCGAGGGGAACGTCATAAACAAGGTGGGAACCAGCCTCATAGCCCTAGCAGCCCAAGAGGCTCGGGTCCCATTCTATGTGGCCTCCGAACTCCTGAAATTCGATCCCCAGACCATACACGGCGATTATGAGGCCGTAGAGGAGAGATCCCCCCAAGAGGTTTGGGCCGACCCGCCTGAGGGGCTCATGATAAGGAATCCGGCCTTCGACGTGACGAGAAGAGACTACATACACGGCCTTATCTGCGAGGAGGGGGTGATCTCTCCCCACGTAATCCTGGAGGCTGTTCTTAGGCGCTACCCATGGATCCTCAAAGGGGTTCAAGTTTGAGGCTATTCACCAACCCAGCCCCCTCATACGCTCCAAAGGGCAGCCCTCTCAAGATAGTCCTCAAGACCCCTCTCACTGACCGTAAGGGAGTCCACATCTATGATGTAAAGGGAGTGAATCCTGGCGTTCCTCACCTCTTCAAGGGTCACAGGGGGGTTCCTGTAGTAGAGGTCGCAGAGCCTCTTCACCTCGGCTATCTCCTCCTCACCCCTCATCCTAGGCGGCCTAGAGAAGATGTGGGGGATCTGCATAACATAGTATTTGGGAGCCCCTAGGCTGAACTTATCCGAGTATCTGCTGTAACGTGTTATCTTGCTGGCTATCCTGGCCCTCAGGTAGGTGGTAGGATCCAGGGCGTTCTCAGGGGGGACAAACCCAGTCTCGACCTCAACAATATGAGTTCCATACCCCTTAGCCGCATATATATCGCAGGAGACGCCGTTGAGGAGGTGCTCGATCTCCACATCGAACCCCCTCTGGATGAGATGCTTGGCGCACACGAGCTCCATTATGGAGTGGTTTATCTTAACCATGTTCAGGCTGTGAAGCCTGAGCAGCTGGTCCCTTAAGCGTAGGAGCTTCTCCCCCTCATCGGGCTGAAGGTCAACCATCATCCTCTTCACAGCATCGTCCACATCCCTAGCGAAGTCGCTCACCAAGGGCTTAATCTCCCAATCGAACTCTATTCCCACCCAAGATAAAATAATGCTTTCACCCATCTCCAGATGTTTATCTTCCATCGAACCAAGGCTCGAACCCCAACCCAGACAGGAATCTGAAATCATCCACCTGGAACAGGTGGCTTCGGCATCTGCAATCACTGCATCCAAACCCCTCTACGGCGCGGCCTACCCTCGAGATCGAGCTTGCCACCTTGCATTCAATCCTCCTATCTGAAGGCTTAATGAAGATCGCCTCTATCTCCACACCCGGCTCCACCAATAGATGATCTATATGCCAGAAGATCTTCGACCTGCGGCCCAGATTTAGGTCCATATGCCTCCTCATCCTCCCCTCTAGACCCCTCAAGGCCGAGCCCACATAGATATACCTCCCAGCAGGGAGTAGTAAAACACCTAGAGACCCAACCCTGAGGCAAAGATCCCTGTCTACCCTTAGGCATAAGCAGTAGGAGCCCCCAGAAGCCAACTAGATCGATATAAAAGGGCCACTCATGCTTAAATCAAACTCTCAAGGTCTAGCTGGAGACGGCCTGAATTACCACGGCCGATAACCATTTTCATGAACTGTAAAGGGGTGAACACCCACAAACCAAACAATGCATGAAAATTTTCCATTAAATTATGAATGTTTAAGGGGAGCAGGTATTAAGAGGCATCCAGAAACCCTTCTGTATAGAGGAGGATTGGATGGTGATCAGACTGATAATCCTAGACTTCGGGGGGACCCTCGCCGAAGGCTCGATCAACTGGGACGAGTATCACTCATCCATCCACGAGTATCTAAGGGGCCTAGGCTTCAAGGTTGACCTAAACGAGCTTAAAGGAGCCATATCAGCGGCCCTAAGGTTTCTTGAGAGGGTTAGGAGCAGGGAGGAGGAGCTGACCCTTGAGGAGGTCTACGCCCATGCCCTATCCAGGCTTGGTATCCCGGAAAGCCCAGAGATACTGGAGGGGATCCACGGGCTCTTCAGGAGGCACTTTAAGACTGAGCTCTACCCATGCGTGGAGAGAACCCTAGAGTCCCTATTCAGGAGATACAGGCTTGCGGTGATCTCAAACACCATGAGCGATAATCCCAGGGTCTTCCTAAACCAGACAGGGCTGAACAGGTACTTCGACCTCGTGGTCTGCTCGAGGGACCTTGGGATTAGGAAGCCCAACCCCAAGATATTCCAGCATGTATTAGGGAGGCTTGGGGTGGAGGCCAAAGAGGCAGTCCATGTCGGAGACGAGCCTGAGACAGACCTCCAGGGAGCCCAGAGAACTGGGATAAAGGCGGTCCTAGTAGATAAGGAGGGAAGAACCCAAGATTGGTCCGGACCCACGATTAGAAGTATATGCCAGCTTCCAGAGGTAATAGAAGAGCTCTCAAGAGCTGACCCTTAAACAGTCTCCAGTGAACATAGATACTATTAATCAAATATTATATAATTTTCCACTATAAAATTGTTATTTCTAATTCAAATATGGTTCTGAATCTTAAAAGCTCAAAGAGGCTCAATGAGTTAGGGGAATAAAAAGGGGTGATGAGATATACCGTTTTAAGGCTTTGGTATGGCCAGGTCGCCTGCGCCCTGCTCCGAGATTTTAGCCTCTGGGTAATGCTCATCGATCAAGCTCATGATTATCTCGGCGTATTTCACCTTCTCCCTCGCCAGGAAGGCCAGCTTCTTGGGGTCGGTCCAGGGCTTGTATGCCTCCCCCGAGGAGGTCTCAGGCTCAAGTTTGAAGTAGCATGGGGAGGCTATCCTAGCTATCTCAGGGGTCTCCCAGAACCTATTGCTCCCCCCGAATGACTCGAAGAAGTAGATGTAGACATCCATGGGTATATTCACCACACTTCTTATCGATGCTAACATGGGGAGCGTCAGGTCGCCAACGGGGTTGAAGGTATCGGTCCCCAGGCTTTCTATCAGCTTTGCCCCTGCTGGATTCGCACAGCCAGCCCAGACAGAGAGCTTCACCTTGATGTCTCTTGGAAGCTCCCCGATCTTCTTGAGCTCGGTGATGGCCCATAGAAGCCCCTCATTGGTGACCATGACGCCCCTGATCCCGAGCTCATAGCATCTCATCATATCGGAGATGAAGTAGTTGAGCTGGTCACAACTCCTGTGCCTGAATCCACTCCTCTTCCCCTCCTCTGTCCAGACCTGCCTTCCTATATCCCAGGAGGGCCTGGGGCCTGGCACGACTATCACCTCCATCCTCGCATCCCTTGCGAGTTCGGCGAACCTTACAATCTCCCTATCGTCGAGGAGGGTGGCCCCCATACACATGCTAATGAGCCTATGGACGGGCACATCCCTCCTGTCCCTCTCATCAACTAAGGCTTCCAATACCTCTGGCCTCTCAACCCCCGAGATCTCTATCCTATAGTTGCATCCATCTGGGAATGTTTTCTTAGATGTTGGAAGATCATACAAATCTCTACCTGGAATACCGATCCTTTCCAAAGCCCTTTTTACCCTTTCACTCAACTCAACTCAAATCAAATATTTCAAGATCCTAGTAAGATTTTTCCTAAAAAGAATAAGATTAAATATACATAGAAAAATGTGTACTGAAAATTAATCAAAAATATGTCGCCTAAATAAGCACCTATACAAGAAGTGATCATGAAACTTCTTAAAGCTGAGATGGGAAATCGGTAGAGTAGCCGTAATATTCACCGCTTGGCAGGGTGTCTAACTCCCTCCTTCGGCTGCCAGATGTAGAGGTATATTAAATGGGTTCTATACTCTCCCTGAACCTTCATGCTGTTGGTAACCTCCCATTTCGGGATCATGAAGTCGTGGGTGACGACCCTGGCCCCAGGTTTAAGCTCCTGCTCCAGCTTTGGCCTCACCTTCTCATTCGCGGAGGTGGTCAGATACATGGTCACAACATCAGCCTGGCTGAGGTCTATCTCCAAGAGGTTGCCGTGGATGATCTTCACCCTATCGCCTAGGTGGAGTTCCTCCACTCTCTTACGGGCCTCCCTGACAAGGTTCTGATTGATGTCCACGCCAACCCCCCTGGCGCCGAACTCAAGGGCCGCCGTGATGGCTATCCTTCCATCCCCGCACCCTAGGTCGTAGACGGCCTCCCCCGGCTTCACATCCGCTATCCTGAGCATCTCCCTCACAACATTCACTGGGGTCGCCACATATGGGGCAAGAGAAACACTACCTGCGAACACTCGGACATCTCCCCCATTCTATCTCTATCCCTTAGAGGATGGATAAAAAGGATCTGTGCGCCGCCCCTCAACAACCCTTTAAACCCCCTCCACGGAGGCGATATCCCCTTGAGGGGGCCGGACTATTTAAACTATTTAAACATGATTCGCCTATATTCCTTATCGAGGGAGATGAAGTATATTCGATTGAGGTCTATAAGGGACCTCGTCATGCTGGTAGCCTCTTCGCCTTCGATGAATGTTATCCAGCACTTTCAATCAGAAGGGGCACACATCTACTTCATCATCGGGGGGACGATGAGCGAGGTCTTCCTATTCTTTGTCAGAGAGGAGAAGCCACTGCCCGGAAGCTTCATCATCTACAACAACTTCTCCGGAGATATCTCCTACAGCGAGAGGCTGAGAACCGATCCAAACATAAGCTCCATCCCCATAGTGGAGGTGAGCAACCAGGACATCATCCCTCCTGAACAGCTCTCTAAGGTCTTATCCGACTAGGAGGGATTCATGGGAATGTCCACTAGAAAGCTCCAGATAAGCATCGAGAATGTGGTGGCCTCCGCGACCTTGGATCAGAAGATAGACCTCCTCTCCATCATGAAGGCCTTCAGGAACGTCGAGTATAGGCCCAAACAGTTCCCAGGGCTGGTCTTCAGGCTGAAGAGACCCAAAACCGCGACCCTCATATTCGCATCCGGGAAGATGGTCTGCACAGGGGCGAAGTCCGAGAAGCAGGCCAAAGGAGCCGTAAGGAGGGTTGTGAAGGAGCTGAAGAACAGCGGGATCGTGATATTGGGGAGACCCGAGATAGTCATCCAGAACATTGTCGCCTCAGCCAACCTAGGAGGAAGGATAGACCTCGAGATGGCGGCGAACGTTATGGAGAATATAATGTACGAGCCAGAGCAGTTCCCAGGCCTAATCTACAGGATGACCGACCCAAAGGTCGTGATGCTCCTATTCGCCAGCGGGAAGCTGGTCTGCACAGGCGCTAAAAAGGAGGCGATGGTCCGAGAAGCGGTCGAGAAGCTCTACGACCTCCTCCAGAAAGAAGGCCTGATATACTACGATTGACAGGCATAGGAGGAGCTGGAATTGCCCCAGAGAAACAATGGTCTCGAGGAGAAGGCTCTTAGGCTGATAATGGAGTCTGAGAATGGCATCCTGCAATGTGAGATGTGGAAGAGGCTCGGCCTAAGCAGCAGGGAGGGCTCTAGACTCGCCCAGAGGCTCGAGGAGAAGGGGGAGATCGAGAGAGACCGAGTACTCTATGAGGGGAGGTGGACCTACAAGCTCAACTCGAAGAGGAGGCATGTAAGCCTAACTTCCATAAAGGATAGCCCATGCCTGAGGTGCGACGATATAGATAGATGCTTCGAGGGAGGGGAGAGGTCCCCCATAAGCTGCGAGTATCTGACAAGGTGGATAATGGAGAACTCTGGAGAGGGGAGAAGAGGCTGAGGGGTGGTTGAGGCCCCGTAGGAGAGATCTGGCGGGACAGCTAGCCTCCATCATAATCTTCGCCATCATAATCTTCGGGGGAGTCCAGCTACTTAGGGTTACCCTGGGAACCGAGCATCCTGTGATGGTTGTGGTATCCCAGAGCATGGTTCCAACCCTAGGCGTAGGAGACTTCATATTCGTAGCCAGAATAGACGACTACGGCGGTGTGACGGCTGCGCCAAGGCCCACTGGGGAGATAATAGTCTTCTCTAGGAGCGGGGCCTCGGAGGAGTACATAGTCCACAGGGCGGTCGAGAAGTACCTCCAGGGAGGCCGGTGGTGGTTCATAACGAAGGGAGACAACAACCCCTTTAGGGACAGCCAGCCAGTCCCGGAGGAGAAGGTGATAGGGAGAGTGGTTTGGAGGATCCCCATAATGGGCTACCTCCCCCTATTCATCAGGACCATAAGGGGGATCCTCCTCATAGCCTCAATAATAACTGTGGCCATCCTAATTGACAGGATCTCCCCCCCGAAGGAGGGCATAAAGGTGGATGGGAGATTCCCATGGATCATCCTCATCCCATTCTTTGCCTCCCCTCTGATCCTCGTATCCCCCTACATCACCGGCCCCCTCAGCCTAGGCCTCGAGGCTTTATCCATAGCCCTCTGGTACCTCTGGTGCCTCATAGCTCCCCTATCCTTCAGGGACGACGACCTCTGCACAATGCTCTGGCTCTACCACATGATACTCATCGTTTTGCCAACGGCATGCGACATATCCATGAGGTTGACCGGGATAACCCCAAACCTCTGGTGGTATAATAGGGGGGGCCTCCTCACCATGGGATGGCTCCAATTCGGGGAGGCCTACCCATTCCATCCCGTGTACAACCTCATTATATCCCTCCTAATACCTGGATGCATCCTATTCTTCTCCTCAATGGCCTCCAGGAGGAGGGGCTTCATCCCCGCCGTTAAGGCGAGCAGATGGCTCCGCTCCACCCCCTCCGATAATTAAATGGGGAATTGAATAACCCCTCATAGCCTGAAAATAATCTACCTCAAAACCCCCTTAAGGATGAAGATGTCAAGCCCTTATATTTGGGTCTCTATAGGCTTCTATACACCCATATTTTAAATCGAACTGGATTCCATTGTCTAGGGATGCTATGTCAAGGAGAATCATTATAATCGGGGCTAACGCCGCGGGATTGGAGGCAGCCTCTGCGGCTAGAAAAACCGACAGGGATGCCGAGATAACCCTGGTGACTGGCGAGCCCCACCTTGCCTACTCCAGATGCGGGCTTCCCTACGTGCTCGCAGGGGAGATACCGAGCTTCCAAGACCTGATAGTCTTCCCCCCCTCCTATTATAAGATGATGAGGCTCGAGGTTAGGACCGAGACCCACGCGGTCTCCATAAACCCCAAGGAGAAGAAGGTGGAACTCAAGTCTGGAGGGGAGATTGAAAAAGAAGAGTACGACTCCCTCATAATCTCAACAGGAGCCAGCCCCTTCACACCACCCATAAAGGGCTTGGAGAAGAGGGGGGTCTTCACCCTAAGAACCATAGAAGACGGGATTAGGATAAAGGAGGCTATGGAGAACGCCAAGAGAGCGGTCATAATAGGTGCGGGCTTCATAGGAATAGAGATGGCCCACGCCTTCAGGGAGCATGGGATAGAGGCGACGATGGTGGAACTCCTACCAAACATCCTACCCGCAGCCCTCGACAGGGATATGGCCCAAGCCGCCCAGAGGGTTCTCGAGGAGAGGGGAGTCCGGGTGCTGACAGGAACCAGCGTGGAGGAGATCCTAGGAGAAGGAAAGGTCGAGGGGGTCGTAGCCGGAGGAGGTAGGATAGAGGCGGACATAGTAATAGTCTCAACAGGGGCTAGGCCAAACACGGAGCTTGCCAGGCAGGCTGGAGTCGAGATCGGGCCAACAAGGGGGATAAGGGTGAACCCAAGGATGATGACCTCGATACAGGACATCTACGCCGCAGGGGACTGCGCGGAGTCCTACAGCCTGCTGACAGGCCAGCCAACCCTCAGCCAGCTCGGGACAACCGCCGTCAGGATGGGCAGGGTCGCAGGGATAAACGCGGCCGGAGGATACTCAACATTCTCAGGGGTCCTATCATCAGCCGTCACCAAGGCCTTTGATATAGAGATCGGTTCGACGGGTCTCACGGAGGTGCAGGCCCAAAGGCTCGGATTCAAAACTGTCTCAGGCGTCGTGACCTCAAAGACCAGAGCCAGGTACTATCCCGGAGGAAAGGACATAAGGGTGAAGGTGGTGGCAGAGCCGGACTCAGGGAGGGTTATAGGATGCCAGATCATAGGGGGGGAGGAGGTAACCCAGAGGATAAACGCGGCGTCCATCGCGATCCAGATGGGGATGACCGTCTGGGAGCTAGCCAAGTCGGACACATGCTACGCCCCGCCCCTCAATGAGACATGGGAGGCCTTAACCCTAGCCTCAGATAACGCGGCGAGGAGGATGAAGGAGCCAAGGTAAACTAGCCTTACCACCAGAGGCCAATTAGACTGACCCATAGGCCTCCATTCCACAACAACTCTAGAGAAGAAGAACTATAGCTTAACCCTCAAGCCCCTTCTGGGCTTAAGCCATAAACCACATTCAAGGGGTGAAATAATTAACGAGAGCCGTAGTGCTCAATCGTTTTATAAGCTTCCGTGCCATAAATTAATCGGACTAAATTGGAAGCGATGAAGAGGGATTTCCTACAGCTTCTCGACAGCGATATCGAGTTCAGATATGCAGTTGCAGGATATCTAGGTCTATCTGAGATCCTAAAGAGACTCGACTCCATCACCGAGGAGCAGGTTAAGCTCAGGAGGGAACAAGTTAGACTCAGGAAAGGCCAGAATAAGATCTGGAAGGAGATTCAGGGTCTTAGGGAGGAGCAGGGTAAGATCTGGAAGGAGATTCAGGGTCTTAAGGAGGAACAGGTTAAGCTGAGGGAGGACTTCAATAAGATGCTGGCTATTATTAATAGGACTGATGTGAGGCTGAACAGGGTTGAACGAACCCTGGAGAAGCTTACTGTTGATGTTGAGGATGAGGCCAAGTCCATTCTGAAGTGGAGAATTAGAAACGAGCTTGGGGTCGAATTAGATTTGATCACGCTGGTTCTCCCGGATATGGAACTCAACATCTATGGCGCGACGGATGACCTCTGCGTGGTTGGAGAGGCGACGGTGAGGGGAGGAGCAGAGATAGCCGAGGAGCTACTAAGGAAGGTTGAGAGGCTTAGGCTGAATCACCCGGAGATGCTTAGGAGGAATCTAATAAAGGTAATTTATGTAAGCCTCCCACTGCCAAGCCTCATCGAGAAGGGAGTGGAGGAGGGGATATGGATCCTGAAGGCGACGGAGGAGTTCCACAGGCCAGAGTTCGGGGTTAAATGAATCGATGCGCCCCTAAAATGCAATCCATTATAATTCTCTTGGGACTCTTAAATCCCTACAAACAACTATTCAGAGTTTAGGTGATAGAAACATATAAGTGTGCAGCGGGCCTCAAACTTCTCTAGGCTAGGTCTTCTCATTCACCCAGTTTCTCCTTATTGTCATGCACTTCTCCGTCGCAGCCTCAACCGCCCTCATGAGGGCTGTTCTTACCTTCCCATCCTCCAGCTGGTATAGCCCCTCTATCGTTGTGCCTCCCGGAGTGGTAACCATCTCCTTGATCTCCGAAGGGGTGAGCCCACCCTCGAGGATCAGCTTCGCAGTCCCTAGAACGGCCTGGGCTGAGCTGGAGAGGGATAGCTCCCTTGGTAGGCCCACCTTCAGGCCTGCGTACATCATCGCCTCTATTATGGTGGCTATATAGGCGGGTCCGCTCCCACTTAGGCCGGTCACCGCGTCCATGTATCCCTCCTCAACTTCCTCGCATGGGCCCATGGTCTTAAATATCCTCTTCACCACATCCCTATCCCTCTCGGTTATCATCTCATCGCAGCAGTAGGCGGTGAAGGATTCCCCCACCAATGCCGCGATGTTAGGCATGGCCCTGACATACCTCGCACCGGGGGCTATAGACCTGTATATGGATATTGGAATGGTTGCGGCTGTGGAGATAACCAGCTTACCCTCCACCGCCTCCTTCAACTCCCTTAAGACGCCCGATACATCCTTAGGCTTGACACAGATGATGATGATCTCTCCTTCCCTTGCGGCTCTGAGGTTATCTGTAGTAACCTCCACGCCCAGATCGGATAGGGGCTTAAGCTTATCTATCCTCCTCCTCGTGGCTATTATCCGTCGGAAGGACCCGCTCCTAACGAGACATCTGGCAATAGCCCCTCCTATAACTCCCGCCCCTATTATCGAGATGTCCTCACCCATAGAATCCCTCACCAGCTGTAAGTCAAGAGGGCAAACCAATCTCTCTTAAGCCTTTCTGATAATCCAAACGAAGAGTTATTAGATGCCCCTCCGATCTTTAGGCATGCGAAGCCTGGATATCCCGAGGCTCATATCCGAGAGGGTTGAGGCCATCAGAAGGGCTGTCGGGGATGAGAGGGCCCTGGTGGCTGTCTCAGGAGGGGTGGACAGCACGGTCTCCGCCGCCATGGCGAGGAGGGCCCTAGGTGATAGGCTCATCTGCATATTCATCGACGACAACTTCATGCGTCAGGGGGAACCTGAAAGGGTCAGGGAACTCCTCTCCTCCTCACCTCTGAACCTCCCAGTTAAGATTGTGGATGAGAGGAACAGGTTCATGGAGGCCTTAAAGGGTTTGAGGGATGCGGAGGAGAAGAGGAAGACCTTCAGGGAGGCCTTCTACAGGACCCTAGGGGAGGTATCGCAGAGGGAGAACTGCAGCTTCCTGGTTCAGGGGACGATAAAGGCCGATATCATAGAGACGGAGAGGGGGATTAAGACCCAGCACAACGTCCTAGAGCAGGTAGGCATCAACCCAGCTGAGAGATACGGCCTGAGGGTTCTGGAGCCCATCTCAGATCTGTATAAGGAGCAGGTCAGGGAGGTCGCGAGATACCTAGGGGTTCCGAAGGCCATCTCAGAGAGGCAGCCCTTCCCAGGCCCCGGCCTCTCCATAAGGGTCTTGGGAGAGGTCACACAGGAGAAGCTTATAACCCTGAAGGCAGTCACCACCATCGTCGAAGAGGAGCTTGAACCCTACAAACCGGACCAGTACTTTCCAGCAATCCTAGGAATGGAATCAGAGTTCTCAAAGACATTATCATCAGAGGCTTCAGAGGCCCTTGGCCTAGACCAATCCCAGGTGGAGGTCAAGCTCCCAAAGGAAAGGGCCACAGGCATCATAGATGGAAAGCGATCCTATGGACTGATAGCAGAGGTAGAGATCCCGGAGCCCACAACTAGGGCTAGATCCTACGATCCCAAAGTGCTCGAAAGGGTGAGGATTAGGCTCCAAGAACACCATCCCGAGATAACCAGGATATTATACCTAATAGGCAGAAAGGAGGAGAGGGGTTACTCCATCGCCCTACGAGCGGTCACCACCAAGGACTTCCTAAGAGCCACACCCGTAGAGATCCCATGGACAAAACTAGAGGAGCTGTCAAGAAAGATTCTAAATGAGTGTGAAATGGTCTCTAAGGTCTACTACGATGCCACCCCGAAGCCCCCGGGAACAATAGAGTTTGAGTAAGACCAGATATTGATAAAGCTCACACGCTTCTTGCCACCACTCCTAATGTGCAGACATCCGTTACAAAACCGCCTGTTGCTATGAAGGCCGCTGGCCTTCTGCTCTCTAGAATACCATATATTCCCGCTATCTGGGAGTACTGCGTTCCTCCTTGGAAGATGAGATTTTCAGGCTTGAAGTTTTCAGGTGATCCTCCAGCCAAATAGGCTTGTTCTATAATGCTTGTGATAATAGGGATATGTGCCGCAGTCCCAATACCTACAATAAGCTCAGTATTCTTCTTTACA
Organism: uncultured archaeon; assembly: GCA_938048735.1. Classification (GTDB taxonomy): domain Archaea; phylum Thermoproteota; class Bathyarchaeia; order TCS64; family TCS64; genus JAGTRB01. The sequence goes on along the minus strand of CALIUM010000015.1, from coordinate 69,294 downwards.
CATTCCTCTGCAACTTTACCTAATATAGCGAAACCTGCAAGTATTGTTCCCACTCCAGACTCGTATAACTCTCCTCGACCAGCCGTGAATAAGACAGGTCTACCCATCTCAGTAGCCCTTCCAATACATTCATCTATGGCAAGCAGTCCAGGGAGCGGTCGAAAGGTCGGGAGCCTTCCCCTTTTTATCAGATATAAACAGAGAGCATATAAGGCAACCAGCAAAACTAGCATTGCTCCAACTAAAGTATATCTTATTGCAACCATTTTCCAATTTATTAACAACTTCAAAATATATTTAAACTTTAATGTTAATACGATTTATGATGATGATTTTGATTTATAATAGAATTTAAGAGATATTTATCAAGCTATATTTTTAAGATCCTTTTGATGTTTTTTCTTAATATGAGTTCCTTAATCTCTTGATTCAGATTTGTTAGTTCAATTATTTTTAGTTCCAGTTCAGGATATCCGAAGGGCATTTCTGATGTGAAAACAACGCTCTTCTCCAAAGCCTTAGGTAGAGTCTTCAAGAATCTGTCCGCCCCATCTGGTCCTGAGCCCCTTAGGGGATAAGTTCCTATTACAAGATTTCTCGTTTCATCGCAAAGTAGGGGATGAGCGGCAAGAATATGTGCCATATCGGATCCTCCATGCTGCATCATAATGGTAACGTTTGGAAAGGAGGTCGCCATAAGCACTATCTTCTCAGGTGGACAAAAATCAGAATCACCTGATTGGAAGAATATGGATATCTCAAGTTCCTCTGCCAATTTCATTACTGGAGTCACTATGGGATCATTGACATTTTATCCATCATCTTTCGGATCTAGTTTTAAACCTTTGAAATTCCATTCCTTTACGGCATATTTTGCTCTCTCTAGTTCTTCCTTTCCAAACCAGGGATTAATTTTATAAAAACCCATTAACCTTTCGGGATATTTCTTCACAGCTTCATACACAATTTTGTTAGCCTCTCTATAATCTGGTCCAGGGGGTGGAGCAGTTATAACTGCCATCTCTATGCCATTTGAATTCATTCGCTCAATTAGATCCTCAACCTTGAATTCTCTCTTGAAATATAAACTTTTTCCAACATATGAAAGAGCATCAATAACTTTCAAACCATATCACCTCTCTTTATTTATAGATGATAAAATCTTCCTTATATTTTTCCCCAGTATTAACTCCTTATCTCTACTTGATATATCGGCCAACTTAACCTTCAAGGTTTCGATTTCTATGCACCCCTGCGGGTAGTCTGATGCATATAAAACTTTTTCAGCTCCTGCGACTTCAACAGCCTTTTCAATAGAACCAACGCCTCTGCAGAAACTAGTATCTACATAAACATTATCAAACCATTTAGCAACAAGAATTGCGTCGTCTACAAACCGGCCACCCATATGGCCGATAATAATAGGGACCTCTGGAAAATTATCAGCCACATCCCCAACGAGGGTAGGATGCGAATAGACAGGGCAGCCGGTATGAAATAGCACAAGCCCGCCAAGCTCCTCCACCTTTCTCATTATTGGAAAAACAAGTTCCTTATGATTTATTGGAAAAGCCTCATTCCGGGGGTGAAATTTGATCCCCCAGAAGTCCTCTTTTAGATACCTTTCAGCCATTTCAACGGATCTCTTCATAAAATGCGGGTTGACTCTAGCTAAACCGATAAGCCTATCTGGACATTCCTTCATAGCATTAGCCAAAAGTCTATTTGCCTCATCGTAGGTTCTATCAGGAGATATTGAAGCATAGCATGGAGTTATAATAATAGCATCCATGCCGATTTTATCCATCATTTGAATACATTTTTCCACACCTTCTGGCGGTATCCCCTGAGGCATCCCCCTTCCAAAATGTGTATGAGCATCAATATAAACCAAATCGATACCTCTCACTTCGTTTATTTTATTCCTTAAAAGAGTTTCGGGTAACTACTTTAAAGATTAAAATAAAATTCTCAACTCATCTTTCCAAGTCCCCTCAAGACCTCTATGGCTCCAGCTCTCACGAAGCCCAGGTCGTTTCCTACAGTTATCAGGTTGTACCCCTTCTTTACCCTCTCGATGATGGGCTTTCCAGAGCCCATGTGGATGCCTGTCGCCACTCCGGCCTCCCTGGAGGCGTCGAATACCCTGTCAATGGCCTCCTGGACCTCCGGGTGTCCCATGTCTCCCAGGTGGCCGTATGAGGCTGAGAGGTCTGAGGGCCCTATATAGGTCACATCTATGCCCTCAACCGAGACTATCTCCTCTATATTCTCCACGGCCTCTCTAGTCTCTATCTGGGCTATTATAAGGATCTCCTCGTCGGCTGTCTTCAGGTACTCTGGGTCGAGTAGGGCCGCCCTCCTTGGTCCGCAACCCCTCAGGCCCCTCGGGGGATATAGGCAGGCCTTCACGGCCATCTCAGCCTGCTCCCTATTGTTCACCCAAGGTATGATAACCCCATAGGCACCTATGTCGAGGGCCCTCTTGATCGCGACTATATCGTTCCACCAGACCCTTACTATTGGGGTGGTCCCCGTCCCTCTGATAGCCTGCATCAGGGTCTGGGCTTGGTATATGTCCAGAGGGCTGTGCTCGGTGTCGAAGACCAGGTAGTCGAAGCCCATGGTGGAGAGGAGTTCGGTGACTATCGGGCTCTCTATGGTTACCCACACGCCCAGGGCCTGTCCCCCAGCCTTTATCCTCCTCTTCAGCTCATTCCTCATGATTGAGCCCCCTAAACAGATCCATCAAGAAGCATTCAAAAACTATATAATACTATCATAAACCTTCAGGCTCCTGACGGATCCGCATCCATTCCAATAAAATTAGTAAATCGGGGTTTGTTTATCCCAAAGGGAGTAAAGCTTTTCGAGAATCCTTAAGGCCTTAATGATTTTCAGCATATTTGGGCTAAGAGGCCTGAGGCTTGGAGGTTCAGCCCCATAAGGCTGGTTAATCCTCTTGGATATCTGGCTGCGGATCCGAGTTCCTCCTCAATCCTGAGAAGCCTATTATACTTCGCTATGCGCTCCCCCCTGCATGGTGCCCCTGCCTTTATCTGGCCGCATCCTATCCCCACCGCTAGGTCTGCTATGAAGGTGTCCTCTGTATCCCCAGATCTGTGGGATGTTATGATTTTGTAGCCATGCTCCCTCGCCAGCCTCGCCACCTGGAGGGCCTCGCTGAGGGTTCCAATCTGGTTCATCTTCAGCAGCAGGGCATCCGCCGCCCCCACCTCTATCCCCCTCTTCAATCGGCTTGGGTTTGTGGTGAAGAGGTCATCTCCCACTATCTGGATTGAGAGGGTTCTCCTCGCCTCCGAGAATCCCTCGAAATCCTCCTCGTGGAAGGGATCCTCCAGCGAGACCAGATGGAACTTCTCAACCAGCTCTCCATAGTAGTCAAGGAGTTCCCCCCTGTTGAGGCACCTCCCCATGAGGTTGTACCCCTCTCCCGGCCTGTAGAAGTTCGATGCGGCCGCATCCAGGGCTAGGGAGACGAAATCCTCGTACCCCGCCTCTGAGACGGCCTCTGAGATCGCCTCCAATGCCTCCTCAGGCTGGCTCAAGGGTGGGCTGAAGCCCCCCTCATCTCCAAGGTTTATAGCGGCCCTCCCATACCTTGAGGAGAGGATCCTCCTCAGCTCGTGGTAGATCTCAGAGCCTATCCTCAAGGCCTCTCTGAAGCTCTCAGCCCTCTCTGGGAGGATGAGGAACTCTTGGAACTCTAGATTGTTCCCGGCGTGAAGGCCTCCGTTGATCACGTTGAAGAGGGGGATGGGTAGGAGGCATGCTTCCCCTCCTCCTATATACACGTATAGGGGTTTCCCATCCGACTCGGCGGCTGCCTTCGCGCAGGCTAGTGACACTCCAAGGATGGAGTTTGCACCTAGCCTGGACTTATCAGGGGTTCCATCCAGCTCTATCATCATATTGTCTATCCTCAGCTGATCCCTGACATCCTCCCCAATGAGGTGGGGGGCGATAAGCTCGTTGACGGATGCAACGGCCCTGAGGACGCCCCTCCCATGGTATCTGGCCCCCCCATCCCTGAGTTCAAAGGCCTCATGCCTACCCCTCGAGACCCCGCTAGGCACAGCCGCCCTTCCTGAGGCCCCTCCCTCAGTATAGACCTCAACCTCTACGGTGGGCTCTCCCCTAGAATCCAAGATCTCCCTGCCCTTAATCCTCGAGATGGAATACTTCAAGCAGGTTATCAGCTCCGGGCCTTCTTACTCTTACCTTCTCCCCTCTATAACCATATCGATGATTCCTCTATGTCCATCCCTTAGGATCTCAACTTTCACATGATCCCCCACCCTCTTGCGGGCAATCTCCCTCCTCAGATCCTCCACATCCATTATCCTACTTCCATCTATGGCCAGGATGACATCACCAGCCTCCAGGCCAGCCTTATGGGCTGGGCCTCCCGGGATTATGTTAGTCACCAGGAATCCGGAGTAGGCCGCAACGCCATAGTAGGAGGCCAGTTGGGGGTTTAAGGTGAGCCCGTATACCCCGAGCCAAGGGGACAGGAACCTCCCCTTGGTCCTTATCTGCTCTAGGCACTCCTTCACGGTGTTTATCGGGATGGCGAAGCCTATGCCCTGGGCGTAGGGTATGATCGCCGTGTTCATTGCCACCACCCTACCTCTGGTATCGACCAAGGGGCCCCCGCTGTTTCCGGGGTTTATCGGGGCATCAGTCTGGACCAAGTTGGCAAGTGAGATCTCACCGCTATGTATCGACCTGTTTAGGGCGCTTATAACCCCGGATGTGACAGTCGGGCCCCCCTCAAGTCCGAATGGGTTGCCTATGGCGTATACCCTCTGACCAACCCTTAACCTATCCGAGTCTCCGAGTTCAGCGGCCTCCAACCCCTTGGAGTCAACCCTTATCACCGCGGTGTCCGTGCCCTGGCACTCTCCGATTATGCTCCCCTCTAGGAGGGTTCTGTCGTGTAGGATTACCCCTATCTTCTCCGCCCCTCTAACCACATGGGCGTTTGTGACTATCCATCCATCCGGCTCTACGATGAAGCCGCTTCCCATCCCCCTAAGGGGCATGGGCCTATAGAATCTGTCCCTGAGAACCCTCACCGTATTTACATGAACAACGCTCCTAACAACACGCTCTAGGACGTCTAGGATCTCATCCTCGCTTGACAATACTCTGTCATCAAGGCAGGGAGGCGTCGGATTTTTTATCTCTTTCTTGGGGATCACCTGAGCCATTTTGGGCTTAGCTTTCCCGATTTCTCTTAGGGAGTCTCGGATGGATGTTCGGCCACCAGCTAGACCCTAAATTCTGGCCTCCTTCCTCTTCATAAATTTATTTTCCCCTTTTCTAAAACCTCATTAATTTTCACGTTATAGATATCTTCTTTAAAATGTTTAGAGGGAGTTCGAGTCCAAAGGTTGATTAAGGTTTAATTGAATAGCTGGAGATGGGTTGGATCTAGTAGTCAGGAATGGGACTATATATACTCCATACGGCCTTGTAAGTGCCTCGATAGGTGTTGAGGATGGAAAGATAGCCTGGATGGGCAGGGCGGCCCCTGAGGGGGTGAGGGTCTTGGATGTGGATGGTAAGCTCATCCTGCCGGGGATGATAGATATGCACGTTCACTTCAGGGATCCTGGATCCCCCGATAGGGAGGACTTCGAGACTGGCACGATGTCGGCGGCGGCGGGTGGCGTGACAACGGTCGCCGAGATGCCTAACACCCTTCCCCCCGTGACCTCCGCTGAGAGGTTGAGGGAGAAGAGGAGGATAGTTGAGAGGAAGGCCTATGTGGATTTCGCTCTGGTGGCTGGGGCTGGATCAATGAGCAGGGATGAGATAAAACCCCTGGCGGAGGAGGGGGCCATAGCCTACAAGATGTTCATGATCTCCAGGTTCAAGGAGCTGGCCGTCTCAGACGCCGATATGCTCGACAACCTTCTCCTAATAGCCGAGACGGGTCTCCCCTGCCTAGTCCACGCCGAGAACGAGGGTCTCGTCTCTAGGGGCGTAGAGAGGGCTAGGAGCCAAGGTAGGAGGGACCCCCTAGCCCACTCTGAGTTCAGGCTCCCTCTAGCTGAGGCCGAGGCCACCGCCAGGGCCATCCTCCTCGCGGAGGAGGCCTCAGTCCACCTCCACATATGCCACATGACCTCCTCTGAAGCTTTAGCCCTCCTTTCATGGGCCAAAGGGAGGGGTGTTAAGGTAACGGCTGAGACCTCCCCCTGCTACCTCTTCCTATCGACAGATGACCTTGAGAGGCTCGGCCCATACGGGAAGGTGGATCCTCCCCTGAGGGGCCCTGAGCATCAGAGGGCCCTCTGGCAGGCCCTCCGAAAGGGCCTCCTAGATGTCGTGGCGAGCGACCACGCCCCATACACGAGGGAGGAGAAGGAGAGGGGATGGATTGACATCTTCGACGCCCCATCCGGCAGCGTGGGCGTTGAGACGACCCTCCCATTGATGCTCGGCTCCGTGAATAAAGGCCTTCTCAGCCTTGAGAGGATGGTCGAGGCCTTCTCAACAAACCCGGCTAGGATCCTGGGGCTATACCCGAGGAAGGGCTGCATCTCCATAGGCTCGGACGCGGATCTCGTGGTCGTCGACACAAAGGCCGAGTTTGAGATAAGGGGGGAAAACCTCCACTCCAAGCAGAGGATAACCCCCTTCGAGGGCTTTAAGGGAAGGGGAAAACCCATCCTAACCATCGTCAGGGGGGAGGTCATATGGGAGGATGGTGAGATCTTGGGAAGGCCCGGATATGGAAAGTTCCTATCTCCGATTCGGAGGAGAGTATGATGCGGAGCCCTTTCACTATTTCGTTCTGGTGGTTTGGAGATATCTTATAACGGATATCCCCGCCTTAGCCCCATCGCCGGCCGCGGTTATGACCTGTATTCCTCCCCCGCATGTGCACTCCCCGGCCGCGAAGATGCCGGGTATATTAGTCCGGTTGTGGCTATCCACCTTTATGCAGCCCCCCTCATCCATCTCCACCCCCGCCTCCCTGAGCATATCCATCATGGGGATGTGCTCTAATATTATGAAGATCCCATCGACATCCAGCCTCCTCCTAGGCCCCCCCTTTATCCAGATGTGGGTGACCATGCCCTCCCCCCCGATAGACTCCACGCTGGCCCCCTCGAGAACCTCTATGTTCGGGTTACCGCTCAGCTCTCTAAGTACCTCCTCGCTCAACCTCTCTGCGCCGGGTATGAAGTACGTCCTCTTAGCGAACTTTGAGAGAGCTAGGGCCTCCTCCGCAGCCTCGCTAGATGAGCCGACTACGGCTACCACCTTACCCTCGAATAGGGGGCCGTCACATATCGCGCAATATGAGACTCCTTTACCCTTGAACTCCTCCTCTCCAGGAACCTTTAGTTTCCTCCGCTGGATCCCGGTGGCGATCACTAAGGCCTTAGCCATGTAGACCCCCTCCCTCGTGTAGACCTCTTTAGGATGCCCGTAGGGGTTGAGGCCAACTATCTTGTCTATCTTGAGTTCGGCGTTGAACCTCTTGGCATGGGCTATGAACCTCTCCATGAGTTCCTTTCCGGATATTCCCTCTGGGAACCCGGGGAAATTATCTATTAGCGCGGCCTCCGCTGCCTTCCCACCATGCCTCTTCCCGTCGAGGATGAGGGTCTTCAGGCCGTGCCTAGCCGTGTACATCCCGGCGGCGAGGCCAGCAGGCCCTCCCCCTATAACTATGACATCATAGAGCTGCTCCATTCCCACCTAGAAGGTTTCCCCTGAGAAAAAAATTCTGGGAGTTGCCCCATAAATCCTTTGTGCTAGTGTGATTCGTTGGTTGATCCAAGATGATCAAGATGAGTGTTGCCTTCTCTCATCTCAGGCTGGGTACTCCTTTATGGCTTCCGCCATCTCCTCAAGCCTCTTCTGGACGAGGTAGTTTACTGTACCCTCCTCGAAGGTTCCATCCGGCCTCCTCTCCCCTGCCTTTAATCCCGTGAGTATCTCGATCCCCTCGTCTATGGTCTTGACGGGGTATATATGGAACTTTCCCAGCCTTATTGCCTCCACCACCTCCTCCTTTAGGACGAGGTTCTGTACGTTGCTCTCCGGTATGACGACTCCCTGCTTCCCATTAAGCCCCTTCACCTTGCAGACCTGGTAGAACCCCTCTATCTTCTCGTTCACGCCGCCGATGGCCTGGATCTCCCCCTTCTGATTGACGGATCCCGTCACTGCAAGGTACTGCCTTATCGGAACCCCCGAGAGGGCCGACAGGATGGCGTACAGCTCCGCGCTGGATGCGCTGTCCCCCTCGACCCCGGAGTAGCTCTGCTCGAAGACCAGCCTCGCGCTAAGGCTTAGGGGTTTATCCCTAGCATACCTCTCGTTGAGGAAGCCGGAGAGGATCATCACGCCCTTCGTGTGAATGGGTCCACCCATCCTCGCCTCCCTCTCTATGTCTATAACCCCCTCCCTTCCCAGCCCGACCGTGGCTGTCACCCTGCTTGGCCTTCCGAAGCTGTAGTCCCCGAGCTCCACCACGGAGAGGCCGTTTACCTGCCCCACAGCCTCTCCATCCGTATCTATTAGTAGGATCCCCCTAGCTATCATCTCCTCGATCTTCCTCTGGATTAGGCTTGACCTGTAGACCTTCTCCTCAAGGGCCCTCTCCACATGCCTCTTAGATATGTACTCGGCCCCCTCCTCGGATGCATAGAAGTCGGCCTCCCTTATTATGTCGGAGACGTTGGCGAATAGGGTTGAGAGCTTCCTCTTGTCCGCTGCGAGCCTGGAGCTGTAGTCTATCACTTCTGCTATTCCCGACGGGTCGAGGTGCCTCAGCCCCTCCTTCCGGCAGAGGGTGCATATGAAGGAGGCGTACTTCCTTATGTTCTCCTCATTCCTATCCATGGTTGTGTCGAACTCTGCCTTCACCTTGAAGAGCTCCTTGAAGTCCTTATCCAGCACGTAGAGGAGGTGGTATAGCCAGGGGCTTCCTATTAGGATGACCTTGGCGTTGAAGGGTATGGGCTCAGGCCTCAAGGTCTTCGCAGTCCAGAATCCAAGCCTCTCAGGTATCTCCTCTATCTCGAGGCTTGAGTTCATCATCGCCCTCTTTAACCCATCCCAGGATAGGGGGTTGGCCAGCAGCTCCTCGACGGGCAGAACCAGGAACCCGCCGTTAGCCCTGTGGGCTGAGCCGCCCCTGATCATTGTGTAGTCCGTGATGAGAATTCCGAACCTCGCCTCCTTCTCGATCTTCCCGAGGAGGTTCTGATAGGTCGGGTTGAGCTCCATGACCACCGGAGCACCCTTAAGGCCGGAGTTATCCACTATAAGGTTTACCTTATACCTCTCAGCGGGATCCTCTGTAATCTCCGGTATCTGGATGGGGAGTCTCTGCTGCTCTCTACCCCTTCCCAGGATGAGGGGCAGGTTCTCTAGGATGTCCGAGTGAACATCCCTCAGGTAATCCTTGACCTCTCCTATGGAGCCGTACTTCTCTATTAGGTTGTTGATGAGAGGCTCCATGGCGAAGATGGCGACCTTCCTGTTAAGCTCCCTCACGGCCTCATCCACCCTCTTCTCGGCCTCCCTCAGCCGGCCCATGAAAACCCTGAGCTTATCCTCAAGCGCCTCGCGCCTTGACTGGATCTCCCTCCTTAGAGCTGGGGGGAGGAGCCCAAACTCCTGCTCCGTCACCGGCCTGCCATCTAGGACGGGTATCATCAGAAACCCTATGGGGGATCTCTGCAGTATGAATCCCTCCCTCCTAGCCAGCTGGTCCAACTCCTCCGCCAGCTTGCTGTTCTCCCTCTGAACGGCCTCCACTATCTCCTCCCTCCTCCTTGCATACTCCTGGCTCTCGAAGGCGGTTGTTAGGGCCTTCCTCACCTCGGAGATGAACCTCTCCATATCACCTTTTAGCTCCCTCCCCATGCCTGGAGGCAGCTTAAGGGCCCTAGGCCTCATTGGTTCCTTGAAGTTGTACACATAGCACCAGTCGTCGGGGACTGGCATGCCCCTAGCCATCTCCTCGAGGAAGTTGGAGATAGCGGTCTTCCTACCTGTTCCTGGCATGCCCGCCACATAGACATTGAACCCTTTCCCCCTCGTCTTAAGGCCAAACCTTAGGGCTCTCACCGCCTGCTCCTGGCCTATTATCTCTCCTAGGGGAGGCATCTCGGCGGAGGTGCAGGTTATTATCCCCTCAGGAAGCCTCACCGTAGCCTCATGATGGGAGAGCTCTCTAACCAAGATGCGCCACACCATATATATTATTATAAAGGCCGAGTTAAAACCTGATGCAACCTACTCCCTCGCTGTCTCCTCCTGAGATATCCTCCTCACTAGTTCCCTCAGGCTCATCCCTCCCCCCATCCTTATCGAGTAGTCCATCGGCTTCTCGGTTATTATGAACGCCCACCCCCTGTATCTGAACTTCGCCGCTAGCACCGCGAGCCGCTTGGGATATCGCCGGTGGATGTTGAGGAACTCATGGAGCTTCGCCACCTGCTCCTTTTTGAAGTATGTGTAGCTCCCCTGGCTCTTAACCTCGAAGGCGAGGATCATGTCCCCCTTGATGGCGAAGACATCTGGTAGGGGCTCACTACTAGGGGCGCTCACGGGGATCCTCACCGCCTCGAAGCCCATCTCCCGCAGCTTCTGGACGAGCTCCCTCTCGGCGTCGTACCCCCTCTTCTTCATCCTCCTCACCTCCCATCCTGAAAGGGGCCTCCCCCCTCGACGGGCAGAACTCCTCCTCTTGGCAAGCTCCCTTAGGGACATGGCTATCCTCCATCCTCATCAGGTATCTTCAGGGTCCCAGCCTCCAGGGGCACTAGAGCCAGCCTTATCAGGTCTCTAAGCCAGCTCGAGAAGGTCTTGGCGTTGGAGTACTTTTGATATCTCTTCCTATGCGGTATCCTCGTCACCATCCTGAGCTCGACCATCTTCCCGAGGTAGAACTTCGCTGAGGATGTAGATATTCCGCACGCCCTGGCGAGATCCCCGCTGGTAAAGGAGGAGTCGAGGCTCGCATAGCCCTGGATGACCTTCGGGGGGAATGGCAAAGCCTTCTCCAATATCTCTATGAGCTCCCTCTCCCTCGACAAGAGGATCCCAGCTTAAGGCAGATCAATTAGGGAGAGAGGACATAAAAATGGTCTTCTGTAAAGAGGGTTCGAATAGATTCATTTAGGACATATTAAGGGAGCCTAAACTAAGAGTTTAAAACATAGGAAGTTAGAGGAGAAAAATTTTATAGAGGAGACCGAACTTCAGGTGTGTATGTTATTTCTTGAGCAGCCAGTGGAGGAGGCCCTTCTGGGCGTGCATCCTGTTCTCCGCCTGGTCGAAGACGACTGAGCTTGGGGAGTCCATCACCTCGCTGGTTATCTCCAAGCCCCGATGGGCTGGCAGACAGTGCATGACGATGCAATCGGGCTCCGCATGGGATAGGAGCCTCTCGTTCACCTGGTAGGGCGGGAAGGCCTTCATCCTCTCCTCCTTCTCCTCCTCCATCCCGGCGCTCACCCATACATCCGTATAGATGACATCAGCCCCCTTTACCCCTTCATAGGGGTCGTGGAAGACCTCGATCCTCCTACCAGAGCGTTTCTCCACGAGCCTTATTATCTCCGGATCCGGGCTGTATCGGGGGTTATCAGGGCAAACCACCGCCACCTCCATCCCCACTGAGGAGCATCCGATCATCGTCGAGTTGGCCGTGTTGCACCCCCCGTCGCCGACATAGGCTATCCTAACCCCCTCCAGCCCCTTCTTGGCCTCCCTTATGGTTAGGAGGTCCGCTAGGTTCTGGCATGGGTGATACCTCTCCGTCATCCCATTTATGACCGGCACGGTCGCCGCGGCCCCTATCCTCTCCATATCCCTCTGCCTAAGAACCCTCGCCATTATGCAGTCGCCGTATCTGCTCAGGACCTTAATCCCATCCTCCAGCCCCTCCCCCCTGGTGAATCCCCCTCCCTTAATATCGTAGAATATGGCGTGACCACCCAGCTGGGCCATCCCCGCATCGAAAGAGATGTGGGTCCTCAGGGAGGGGAGCTCGAAGAGCATTATTAGAATCTTCCCCTCGAGGGATCTCATGTACTTCGAGGGGTTAAGTTTGATCCTCTCCGATAGGTCTAGGATCTCCAAGACCTCTTCTCTCGAGAGGTCGAAGTCACTGAGCAGGTGCTTGACCATCAAGATACCCTCGAAATGCCTGGAGGCTGGCCTTTCAACTCTCAGAGGAGGAAATTCCAAGCTTCTTCTTAAGGGCCCAGGCCGTCACGGTTGGGAGACCCCAGAGCTTGATGAACCCAAGGGCCGCCGTCTGGTCGAAGGTCGTGGATATGTCGTATGTGGCGAGGCTCAGGTCGTATAGCGAGTATGGCGAGCTCCTCCCCGTGACCTGGGCGTTCCCCTTGAAGAGCTTCATGGTCACCTCCCCTGTCACCCTATCCTGCGTCTTCTCTATGAAGGCGTCTAGCGCCTCCCTGAGGGGGTCTACCCACAGGCCTACGTATGCTAAAACTGCCCATTCGTGATCTACGAGCCGCTTAAATAGCTTCTCATGCCTCGTTAAAACCATCTTCTCGAGGTCTGTGTGGGCCTTTATTATCACTGTGGCCGCCGGGGCTTCATATACCTCCCTAGACTTTATTCCGACTATCCTATCCTCCATATGGTCTATCCGACCTACCCCGTGCTCCCCGGCTATGGACTGGAGCTTCTCTATCAGGCTTAGGGTGTTCATCTTCTCCCCGTTCAGGGAGGTCGGCTTCCCCTTCTCAAAGCCTATCTTTATGTAGTCCGGTTTGTCGGGGGTCTCCTCTATCGGCTTCGTCCATTCGAAGATCTCGCTCGGTGGCTCCACCTCTGGGTATTCTAGAACCCCGCACTCTATGGATCTCCCCCATATGTTCTGGTCTATGCTGTACGGGGACTTCACCGTGACGGGTATGGGTATGCCCCTCTCCATAGCCCACTCTATTTCCTTATCCCTAGTCATGCTCCACTCCCTCACCGGGGCTATTATCTCCAGGCTGGGGTTCAACGCCTTTATGGTGACGTCGAACCTCACCTGGTCGTTCCCCTTGCCGGTGCATCCGTGGGCGACGGCCTGTGCCCCCTCCTTCTCCGCCACCTCTACCAGCTTCGAGGCTATCAGCGGTCTGGATAGGGAGCTGCTGACCGGGTAGGCATCCATGTAGAGGGCGTTCGCCTTTATTGCGGGGACCACATACTCCTCTACGAACTCCTCCCTAGCGTCTATGGAGTAGTGGTTGAGGACTCCCAGGCTCCAGGCCTTCTCCTCTATCGCCTTCATGTCCTTCCCTTGGCCCACATCCACGGTGACAGTTATCACGTCGCTGTCATACTTCTCTTGTATCCACTTGACTGAGACCGAGGTGTCTAGGCCTCCTGAGTAGGCTAGGACAACCTTCTTCTTAGCCAAACCTTCTCAACTCCACGTTGGTGATTTAATAAAATGGGATAGGTTTATATATTTTATGGCTTAAATGTTACAAAGATGAGCAATAATGACGTAAATGAGACAAAATCCATCGCAGAGCTTGTCAGGGAGACTATACAGATGAGGCCCTCCATCCTAGACGCCCTGAAGATGAGGGTTGTTAACTACTCAGCCCTAGCCAGGAGGCTTAGGGAGGAGATAGGCCAGGGGAGCGTGGAGGCTATAAAGGCGGCGGTGATAAGGATAGGGGAGGAATTGGCCTCTGAGAGGGGCCTCCAGGAGGAGAGGATCCTATCCATTCTTAGGGAGTCAAAGGTGAGGCTCCAGGACAAGATAGCGGTCATCATCTCTCCCGAGATGCTCGACGTCCCTTACCTAGTTACTGCCTACCTCACCGACAGCTATGTCTATGTCGTTGATCAGACCAGGCTTAGGGGAAGCCTTCCCAGGGATGCCCGGGTGACCAGTAACCTCGTCGCCCTAATCCTCATAAGCCCCCCCAGGGTGGAGACGACGCCGGGGTTCGTCGCCTTCATTACCCAGCTCTTGGCGGGTAGGAACATCAACATAGTGGAGTTCATAAGCTGCTCCACAAATACCGTCATCGTCCTAGAGCCCAAGGATGCCTTAAAGGCTTTCTCCCTACTACAGAACTATATCTAGTCCAGCTTCATGCTCCAAGATAGCAAAGCTTTTAGAGGATGTTACTTGTTTTATGATTCAGGAATGGCCGAGATCTGTCCTGTATGCGGCTTGCCTAAGGATCTCTGCGTCTGCGAGGAGATGAGCAAGGAGGAGCAGAGGATCAGGATAAGGCTGGAGTCGAGGAAGTGGGGAAAGATAATGACTGTTATAGACGGCCTGGATCCGAAGGATGTTAACCTGAGCAGGATGGCGGCGACCCTGAAGGCGAAGTTCGCATGCGGAGGAACCGCGAAGAACGATCAGATACTGCTACAGGGGGATCACAGGGAGGCTGTGAGAGAGGCCCTCATCCAGATGGGGTTCCCAAAGGAGAACATAGAGATCCACTGAAGTGACACCCCTTAGAGAACTGGTTAGGATCCTGGGAGAGCTTAGGTATAGAAGTCCATCCCCCAAGCTCTGTCCGATGTGTGGAAGCTCTAGGATAAAACAGGCTTTTCTAGGGATCACACCCCCCTCATATGTATGTGAGTCCTGTGGGTATATGGGCTCATTAACCCTAGAGATTCATGATGAGGCGGAGGGGGGACGTGGGCTGGCTGGAGATCCCCTCCCCCAGAGGGGCGGCTCGGGAGAAGGGAAAGAACTGCGAAAAGAGCCCCCCTCACGGGATTGATGAATCATTTTTAAGGAGACTCGAGGAGAGATCAAAGGAGGCTAAATAGTTGGGCGAGGAGCAGGTGGAGTACTACAAGCAGAGGTATCAGAGGCTCGAGGATCTCCCTGGGGTGGGACCTGCGACCGCTTCCAAGCTCAGGGAGATAGGCTTCAAGACCGTTGAATCCCTTGCCACAGCGGCCGTCGGGGAACTCGTGGAGGCGGGGATAAGCGAGGCGTCGGCTGAGAGGATAATAGAGGCTGCTAGAAGGTCCATAGCCATAACCTTCGTAAGGGGGGACGAGTTGGTCAAATTAAGGAGCAGCGTCCGCCACCTCACAACGGGCTGTTCAAGCCTCGATAACCTCCTAGGGGGAGGCATAGAGACCCAGTCGATAACCGAGTTCTACGGGGAGTTCGGGACTGGAAAGTCACAGATATGCCAGCAGCTCTGCGTGACAGTACAGCTACCATACGAGAGGGGTGGCCTAGAAGGAGGTGCCCTCTATATTGACACGGAGAACACCTTCCGGCCTGAGAGGATTATGCAGATAGCCCCCCACTTCAACCTAGATCCCAAAGAGGCCCTGAAGAGGATAATCTTCGCCGAGGCCTACACCTCAAGCCACCAGATGATGCTCCTCGAGAACGCCGATGAGGTGATAAAGGAGAACAATATCAGGCTCATAATAATAGACAGCCTGACCAGCCACTTCAGGAGCGAGTATATAGGGAGGGAGATGCTCGCCTCAAGGCAGCAGCAGCTCAATAAGCATCTTCACAAGCTGATAAGGCTGGCTAGGGCCTTCAACGCGGCGGCGGTCATAACCAACCAGGTTATGGCCCAGCCAGATGTATTCTTCCTTAAGGGCGTCCAGCCTGTCGGAGGGCATATAATAGGCCATACCAGCCATACCAGGGTCTATCTGAGGAAGGGTAAGGAGAACATCAGGATCGCCAGGCTCATAGTTAGCCCATTCCTGCCCGAGGGGGAGGCCCCCATCAGGATAACGGAGAGGGGTATAGAGAGTGGGGAGGAAGCCTAAGGGGAGGGAGGATGCCCGGCGTACAATAAATGCTAGGGAGGAGATCCTAAACTTCTTCAGCTGCGTACATGAGAGGAGGTTCTCTGAGGCGGAGAGATCCCTTAGGGCGATTGGGGAGAAGAGGATCAGGGGAGACGAGTTCGGTGAGGGATACCTCAATGCCCTTAACGGGATCTACCTGTCCCTCAGATCCGGCGATCCGAGGGACTTCGTCAATAAAATTTTGAGGGATGCAGAATCCCTGGGCAGATATGATAGGGCTTTCAGGGCGAAGGCCAGGGAGTATAGCAGAGCCCCCTACGACCAGGGTTACTTCTCAGCCTGGTGGGACTTCATAAGATACTATATTAGCAGTGGAAAGAGGGTCAAGGCTCCCGTCTCTGAGCAGGATCAAGCTGGAATTTAGAACCTGAAATAGGTGTACAGGATTATCCAGAGGGTTATCCAGGTGGAGAAGTAGGCCCCAATACCTATCTTAAGCCCCTTAATCCTATCAACCCCCATCGTACGGGAGATGATGTTTGAGGCCAGTAGGTATATAATCACGCCCATGAGGAAGGAAGACAGCTCGCTTAGGCCCATATATGTCTGCATGATGTAAGTGATCAGAGCCCCTGGCAGTGAGATGGAGACCTTCCCCCACCAGATTCTCTCAGCTTGGTTCATCCAGCTGTTCTCTCCAGCCCTTCCATAAACCTGTCGCCTAACCTAGCTAATATACCTTAAATTCTTCTCATCCACCTTCAGGTACTCCTCGTACTCCTGCTTCATGCTTAGACGCCTACGGATCAGGTTTTCAAACCTCTCAGCCCTCTTCATAAGGTATGAGGTGTCCACGCTTATCCCAAGGAGGGAGGCTAACTTGTCCAGGACCACCTTAGATGAGAAGTGCTGAGGAATGTTTGTGTGCTTGATCTCGGCCATAAGGCATATGCCCTCTATGCCCCTGTTCTTAGCCACCCCGATCAGTATGCCGTTCAAACCGTTTATGGCTCCCTCCCCCTCGAGGAGCCTTATGTCCTGCTTCAAAAGTAGCCCCCTAAGGCGCTCGTCGGTATATATCCCATAGACCCCAGGGGTATCCTGATAGTCGTTTGGATAGGCTGCTAGGGTGTATATCCTCCTCACATTGAACTTCTCAGCCACTCTAATTATCTGCCTCGCAAGCCTATAGGCCTCCTCAGGGATGGATGGCTGGGCCTCTCCCACGCAGATGATGAGGTCATGCTTTGGAGAGGCGTAGAGCCTGTGCCTCACATATGACAACTCGGCCAGCCCATTGACGTAGATAACCGCGTTCTGATAGTACCTGATCTCCGCGAAGATCTTTGCGTTAATCCTCCTCCTCAGATAGTCGCCCGCCGTCTTGGCTAGGTGCCCCATTCCCGGCCAGACGGCGACCATACTGGGCCTGGAAAGCCGCGGCCTCTTATAGTATATGGTCTCCATCCAACTCACCCCTTTAGGGATGATGAGGCTCCATTAAACCTTTCGGGGGGAGAACCATCAGAGCCCCTCTTAGAAACACCGCCCCCTTGAACCTCTCCGGGTAAATCTAAGCTTAGATTCCTCCTCCATGTTTAAAAGAATCTTAAGCTCCTCTCATATATCGATTTGGAAAACTTTAAAGGGAGTTCTCATAGGAACCCATTTTTTAACAGGTTGCTATAATTAAACTGGAGATCTAACTTTAGGAGTCGGAACAAACCATATCTTCATGTGGACCCCGAACATGGCTGGTTGAAAGGAGCGCGCCACTGAGGTCTAGGATGGGAGGGAGCCAGTTGTCCGGAGCTCAGCTCATATACCGGCCTAGCCGCCCACATCGGAGGAGCGAATATGTCTAGGAGGAGGTGGACTGAGGAGGAGATCAGCAGGCTCAGGGCCTTCTACTCCTCAGACGCCTCCATAGGTAGCCTCTCCGAGGCCCTGCCGGGGAGAAGCATCCATGCAATTAGGCAGAAGGCCTCTAGGCTGGGGCTGAGAAGGGAGTCCTCTCAGCCCCAATACCCCTCCTCCATCCTCCTATGCAGGGGAGAAGGGGGCTCTGAGGGCCTCTTACTTAAATGCTCCAACTGCGGGAATTGGATCAAGGTGGGCCTCAAGGAAGTTTCCAATGGTGAAGAGATAAGGTGCGGAGGCTGCGGCTATATCCTTCACTTCGTAGAATGATCCCCCGAAGGGCCTCGAGTAAAGGCCTGGTAAGCTTTTTACCTAGAGGTTAAATCCCTTTATCATGTCGTGAGGCCTGATTGGAGTTCGAGCTGACATATAGGATGGTTGTCAGGGAGGCTATGTCTAGCCCCGCCATAACGATAGGAGCTGAGGGGGGGGTCACGGAGGTGGCAAAGTTGATGGAGAAGAATAACATAGGCGCCATCATAGTCTTGGATAGTGAGAACAGACCCGTTGGAATAGTGACCGAGAGGGATATAGTCGTCAGGGTTGTGGCGAAAGGGCATCCACCTAGGGATGTAAAGGCGGGGGAGGTCATGTCCTCTCCCTTGATAACCGTGGACTCAGAAACCCCCCTAATAGATGCCATGATGCTGATGAGCAGGCTTAACATAAGGCGTTTGGGTGTCACATATAAAGGGAGCCTCGCAGGTGTCGTGACTGATAGGGATATCCTGAGAATAGTCCCAACCATGATAGAGATAGTCAGGGAGCGCTCGAAGATCCAAGGCGGGGTTAGCTCCGGAGCCCCCTCATTAACCGGGATATGTGAGAAGTGCGGGGCATACTCCATGAACCTAAAGGAAGTGGAGGGGATGTATCTATGCGAGGATTGTATAGCAGATGAGGAGGTCTAACCTCCACACATCCTGGGTATAAAAACCCAAGTTTAAAGACCCTTAAATCCTCCATCTATCATTCATATTGGTTGATGAGCAGGGATGAGGAGGAACCTGTCAGATTGGAGCCTAGATTTCTTCTCGATGCGATGTTGGGCTCCCTAGCTCGATGGCTGAGAATATGCGGGTATGACGCCGAATACCCTGGAAACATCCCGGATGAGGAGCTGATCACGCTTGCATTCAAGGAGGGGAGGATACTCCTCACAAGGGACGAGCTCCTCTACAGGAAGGCCGTGAGGGAGGGGTTGGAATCCCTCCTCGTGGAGGGGGGGAGCGACGCGGAGATGTTGAGATCAGTCTCCATGAGGTTCAACCTGAAGCTGGACCCAGAGAGATCGAGGTGCCCACTCTGCGGGGCTGAGCTCAAGGCTGCTGATAGGGAGGCCGTCAGGGATAAGGTTCCAACGAGGACCCTCAAGGCCTACGAGGACTTCTGGATCTGCACCTCCTGCGGCCAAGTCTACTGGAAGGGGAGCCACTGGAGGAGCATACTAGAGATGGTGGAGGAGGCAGCAGGCGGGGAAAGGTCCTAATAGGATGACTATTTAAGCTGATATGGAACAACGGAGGGGCGAGGTTGAATCTAGACCTGACCCTTGAGGAGGGGGAATACCTAGTTAAACTGGCTAGGAAGGCCATAGAGGAGAGGCTGAAGACCGGGGAGGCCATAAGGCCTTCCGAAGCGTCCGAGAAGCTCACACAGGAGTGTGGTGTATTCGTAACCCTGAACCGGGTGGAGGATGGCACCCACATCCTAAGGGGCTGCATAGGTTTCCCCTATCCGGTCATGCCATTGGCGGAGGCGGTCGTAGAGGCGGCATTAGGAGCAGCCTTCGAGGATCCAAGGTTCCATCCGGTCTCCAAGGATGAGATGGAGCATATCGCTGTGGAGGTGAGCGTCCTCACTCCACCTGAGGTCATAAGGGTGGAGGATCCCTCCGAATATCCTGAGAAGATAGTGATCGGGAGGGACGGCCTGATAGTTGGGAGGGGGGTCAGGAGAGGGCTTCTCCTTCCCCAGGTGGCCGTGGAGTGGGGGTGGGACGCGGAGGAGTTCCTGACGAACTGTTGCATAAAGGCCGGCCTACCCCCCGATGCATGGCTGGACAAGAGGACTGAGGTCTCGAGGTTCCAGGCGATAATCTTCGCCGAGGAGGGGCCCGGAGGGCCTGTCAGGAAGGTAAGCCTATCACCATGAGTGGGTGGATCCCAACTTGGGAAGGCTGGAGGGGGTGAGGATCTACATAAGCCCATGCGGCCTAGGCCTCGGTCATGTCAGTAGATGCCTCCCCATAGCGGAAGAGCTCCGGAGGAGGGGGGCCGAGATCCTTTTCTCCACCTACCAGGAGGGGCTTGAATACCTTAAGAAGATCGGTTTCCCCGTGGTATCAGCTCCATATATGAGGATGGAGGTCCTAGACGGACGAATAGACCTGAAGATGTCATCGGTCAAGGGGGGATTAAAGGCTCCGCCCAGCTTCCTGAATCAGGTCCGGGTCGAATTGGAGCACATGAGAGGATTCGAGCCAGAGATAGTCATCTCTGATACAAGGCTCTCATCCATCTTCGCGGCGAGGCTACTGGGGCTGCCCACGGCCTTGATCCTGAACCAGTTTCAGCCCATTGTGCCTAGGAGTAGGAAAAACTTCAACCTCTCTAAGATCGCCGACGGAGTATTGTTAACCCTGATAGGGGGAGGATGGACCCTAAGCGACATGCTCCTGATCCCGGACTTCCCGGAGCCATACACCATAAGCCTAGACCTACTGAGGATACCGAAGAGGCATAGGGATCTAGCTAGGTTTGTTGGGCCCATCCTCCAGAAGAGGCCCGAGGAGTGCGAAGAGGCAGTAGACCTTCCGGGTATTGATGAGGGGGATCCCCTCATACTGGCCAGCATAAGCGGCCCGGAGAAGGAGCGAATCCCCCTGATCTCTAAGCTGATCCCGATACTCAGGGAGTTCCCAAGGAGTTATAGGATCCTCCTGTCCATGGGGATGCCTAGGCTTGATCCCAGGCCACGCACATATGGCCCCCTTACGATCCTCCCTTGGCTACCAGATCGCTTCAGATACCTAAAGGCCTGCGACGCCGTCATCTCCAGGGCAGGCCACGGGACGATCCTGCAGAACCTCTGCTATGGGAAACCCCAGATCCTAATACCCACACCCGGGCATACGGAGCAGTATGCGAACGCTAGGAGGGCGAAGGAGCTTGGGATCGCGGAGGCCCTCCACCAAGGGGATCTCACTCGGGACAACCTTCTTAGAGCTGTGGAGATGGTGACAGGGCTTGATACTTATAGGGAGCGTATCAGGGAGATCACCTCCACAAGCCCAGGGGACGGGGTATTAAACACCATTAAAGCTGTTGAGGAGTTGTTAGCCCGACGGTCCATAGGGAACATCAAGCCTCCGGCCACTACCTGTTGAATCTATCCTCATCCCAATATGGCCTAGTCCTTATGTACCTTATCTTCGCCCTCAGTAGATCTCTATAAAATTCTCTCTCATCCCTTTGCATCTTGGATAGGATGCTGAAGGCTGTTGAGGGTCCAACCCCCTGAACTGTCAAGGCAATTATAGCCCTCTTTCCATAGGAGAGGACCAGGTCAGCCGTCCTCCTCCCATAAGAGATGGCCTCCATCTCACCCCTATCCAAGGGCCCCCCCTCCATCCATCTCTTTACCATCGAGAGGAAGGCTTCCGGGGTCTGACCCCTTTTCAGGACTGCTAAGAGCCTTGAGCCGCAGGCCTTGCAGGTCGGCGCCTCCGCCAGCTCTCTCACCCTACTGGACTGGCTCCATCCTCCACATCCCATGCATACCAGGTTTACCCTCCTCGAATCTATACTCCTCTTCATGTAGTCCAGCTGATCATCGACGGAGGATCTGGAAGCCAGGAGTTCGGGAGCCTCAGCATATCTCTCCAGCATATGCCTGGCCAGGGGGCTTGGCCTACCCTTCATAACCCTTACCACCTCTACTTCCCCAGACCTGATGGAGTTCAAGATCCTCTTCACCTCATCCAGGTCCAGCTTCTCCCTGTAAGCCTCCCTGAGGGTCTCTACGTATATTGGGGTGCCCTTGAACCTCCTGTGAAGCCTCTCGAGTTCCCTTGGGCTGAGGTTTCTCCCCCTAGGGATTGCCCCGAACCTCTCCGCCACAAACCTCATCATATATCCGAAGGGGAACCTTGACTCCATGAACTCTAACAACCTCCTCTCCGCCTCCTCCTCCGATATGTGGAGGAGCCAAGCCTCCATGTCCTCAAGGTCTTTTCCGCTTATCCTCCTAGGAGCCTCTATAAGTATCCTATATGCGTCGTTCCACCAGCCGTATATCATATCATGCTCCGAAAGGATGGCGTCGAAGATGCAGCCCAGAGTCCTATTCACCCTATCCCCGAAGGAGCTGTGGACGATCAAGTACCTTTCCCAGCCCTCTAGGATCATCCTCCTCCCAGAAGGTATTGGGAATCCATCGGACAGCTGCATCTCCACCTCCCCTACCATAGCCCTTAATGCCTCGGCCTCGACCTTCATGGAGGGTGAGAGGCTATCGGCAGCCCTCTCAGCAGAGCCTAGCCTGAGGATCTCGGAGGCTATCTTCTCCCTCATCTCCCCCACCTCCAACGCCACCTCCTTTGGAACGGGGATGAGTTCCCCATCCCAGCCAGGTAGGGCTCCGAGGGGATCCTCTGAGGGCAGGACGAATAGGATGCCCCTCTCATCGTCTATGTGGATGATCTTCCAGACTCTCCCCCTCAGGATAACGTTTAATCCTACGCGAGCTCTGAGGGTCCAGAACTCGTCTCCAACCGTCCCTATAATCCTATCAGTGATGAGGTTGACGAAGGGGTAGCGCCTCTCATCCCTTATCATACTCAGGTTCATGTAGTAGTATCTACGCCCCTTCCCTGTGGGTTTTATGATGCCCCCTTCATAGGCGATCAGGCCTATGGATGATATGAACCCGACCACCATGTCCAGCTCCCCTCCATCAAGGCATCTATAGGGGTATGCCCTTGTTATGAGCCTGTACGCCTCATCCCTCCTGATCCCCTTTATGTCCAATGCGAGGCCTGTTAATTGATGTGCCAAGACATCTAGGGGCTTCGTCGGTATGTCCAGCCTCTCCACCTCTCCCCTCTCCGCCCTCCTCATGATAACCGTCGACTCTAAGGCATCCTCCCCATAGGCTGGTATGATGACCCCCTTGGAACGCCCTTCTAACCTATGCCCGGATCTCCCAACCCTCTGTATTAGGGTTGAGGTCCTCCTAGGGCTTAGGTACTGGATGCATAGGTCTATGGTCCCTATATCTATTCCAAGCTGGAGGGTGGAGGTACAGACTATACCCCTTAGAATGCCCTCCTTAAGCTGGTCCTCCACCCTGTGCCTCTCCTCCCTCGATAAGGAGCCGTGATGGACGTCTATACAAGGCTTAATCCTGAAGAGCCTATTTCCGAGGAGCTCAACTTGCCCTCTACCTTGGGCGAAGATGAGGGTGGAGGCATGCTCCTCGACCAGCATCCTTATCCTCCTGAGCCGTGAGGCTGCTTCCGGCGTGGTTCCAAGCTCATCCGATAGATCGAAGTCCAGGTCGTCTGGTGTGGGGTACTCTATCCTATATTCAAAGGGTTTCTCCAACTCGACGACTATTATGGATACCCTTCGCCTCCCTCCAAGGAGAGATGCCACCTCATCGGGATTTCCAACAGTGGCTGACAGGCCTATTCTCTGGAAAGGTCTCCCTGTCAGGTTCTCAAGGCGCTCCAGACCCACTGAGAGCTGGGAACCCCTCTTAGATGATGCGATCTCATGGATCTCGTCAACTATAACCCAACCTATAGAGGACAGATGGCTCCTCATTCCCCTTGAAGGAAGAAGGGCTTGTAGGGTCTCAGGGGTGGTTATGAGCATCTCCGGGGGCCTTTTCGACTGTCTACGCCTCTCCCCGAGCCCCGTATCTCCATGCCTGACCTGGATATCTATCCCTAGCCTATCCCTCCAGAACATGAGCCTCCTCATAAGATCCCTGTTCAAGGCTCTCATGGGGGTTATGTAAAGAGCTTTTACGCCGCCCCTCTTCTCATCCCTCAGGATGTGGTCGAAGACAGGGAGGAGGGCTGCCTCAGTCTTACCACTAGCGGTGGGTGCTACTAGGAGGATGTTCTCCCCCCTTAGGATAGGGCCTATAGCCCTCTCCTGAGGGAGTGTAGGCTCATATATTCCCGACTCTTTCAGGGTTTCCCTTATTAGAGGATGGAGCAGCCCGAAGACAGAGGGCATCTAAAAAAAGACTGTTTAGCCGGGGAGTTAAGGGTATTGCTGGGCAAGTTCGAATCCGACTCATAAAGTATATATCCATCTCAATTTACATTAGGGGATCGAGGTCATCAAGGGGAGATATGGAGGAGCTCGACGAGCCCCCGGATAAGTCCCACGGTATAGGCGGGACACCCCTACTCCGTTCTAGAAGCCTAAAATCCCTCGTGGGGTGTAGGCACCTCTACCTGAAGCTTGAGGGCTCCAATCCCACAGGATCTCAAAAGGATCGCGCCGCAGTGGCATGCCTCGATGAGGCTAGGAAGGGCGGCTACGACTCCCTTGCAATAGCAACCTGCGGGAACTTCGGGGCCTCCTTCGCCTACTTCGCCCCACTCCACGGGATAAGGGCCCATGTCTACATCCCATCCAGCTATTGCGGGGAAAGGGTTAGGGAGATAGCCGGATATGGGGCCCATATCCACCTCGTGGAGGGCACCTATGAGGATGCCGTTGAGCTTGCCTCGAGGGAGGCGAGGAAGAACGGTTGGTACGACGCTAACCCTGGGGTGGAGCAGAACACCAAGGCCTCCCTTAGAGGCTACGCCTCCATAGCCCTGGAGATCTACGGGGACCTGGGGTATGCGCCCGATGTGGTGGCAGTTCCTGTGGGTAATGGAACCACCCTTTCAGGGATCTATCATGGCTTCAGGATGCTCCACGATGAGGGGGTATCTGATGGGATACCTAGGATGGTCGCCGCGAGCACAGCTCATGACAACCCTATAGTCAGGAGCTTCCTCTCCGGGAGGAGGGTGATAGAGGATCTATCCCCCTCGGAGATTAAGGAGACAGCGTTGAATGAGCCCCTAGTGAGCTGGCACTCCTTCGACGGTCAGCTGGCCCTCGACGCCTTATGGGAGAGCGAGGGGTGGGCGGTTCCCCTTCCAGATCAAGAGATGGCCTACTATTCTGAATTGCTCGCCTCCTCGGAGGGGTTATCCGTGCTCCCGGCATCGGCCTCAGCTCTGGCCGCCCTTAAAAGGGTCTCGGAGGAGGAGATGTTCGAGGATGTCTCATGTGTCGCTGTCCTCACCGCGAGGAGGCCTAGATCCCTTAGGGGCATTCTGGAAGGGGCCCACTGAGATGAGGTCTCTGAGCATCACCGCCGAGCAGACTGCGGATGGGTTCGTGATCCGCTTCGGGGGTAGGACCTATGGCACCTCTTACCCCGACGGGATCTGGGGAGATTATCCTAGGGAGGCTAGGGAGTTCCTTATGGATAACCTCGTTTACGCCCAGACGATACATCTCCCCCTCATGATGGGGGCTGGAGAGATAACCTACAATACTTCGCCACCATACTTCCAGACCTATTTCTTCCAGAACATGGTCATGGACTTCCCGAGCTGCGCTGATGTGGATGGGAAGAGCACATCAGGCTACCTGAGGAGGTTCATGAACCTGAAGGTCAACTTCAGGGATAACATCATCAAGTTCCCAAGCTACGATGGTGGGGCCAGGGAGGACTCCTCCGTGGTCAGCCTATCCTTCGGCAAGGACAGCCTCTGCACATGGGCGGTCTCTAGGGAGATAGGCCTAAACCCTCAGATAGGCTACATAGTTGAGCCCTCCCTGACCTATGAGGAGAAGCATAAGACGGCGTTGGCCGAGGCCTTCCATAAGGAGTTCAACGTGAGGTTGGTGAAGATCGATCACTCGGCTGGTGAGCTGAGGGATGGGGTGAGACTGGGCGTGGGGAAGACTGAGCTGGGATGGGGCCTCCAGTCTACGGAGTACGCCCTAACCCTCCTGCCCGTTGCCCACAGGTATGAGGCTGGGTACATCCTCTTCGGGAATGAGCAGAGCTGCGGGGAGTATTACTACGACAGGGAGGGCTACATATGCTATCCGGCCTATGACCAGTCCCATATCTGGACCCTTCAGATAGACTCCATGACTAGGCAGGCGACGGGGGGAAGGGTGAGGACGATGAGCGTGATAGAGCCCCTGAACGACATCGCAGTGGTCCTAGTACTCAACAGGAGGTATCCAGAGGTGG
Organism: uncultured archaeon; assembly: GCA_938048735.1. GTDB lineage: Archaea > Thermoproteota > Bathyarchaeia > TCS64 > TCS64 > JAGTRB01. Next base: position 43,296 of record CALIUM010000015.1, on the reverse strand, counting down.
CCAAGTATCACATGTCATGCTTCGTCGAGACCGAGGCTGGGAGGGAGAGACGCTGGTGCCAGGAGTGCTCGGTCTGCGGTAAGATGTATCTCCTCCTTGTTGCCTTAGGCTTCGACCCGAGGAGGGTTGGCCTCGAGAGGGATATGCTGGGTAGGGAGTGCAGGGACTACTTCTCCCTCTTCGGGGGGAAGAGCGTCATGACCTACGCCCTGACCGGGAGGGGGAGGGACGAGCAGCTGTTCGCCTTCTACCTAGCCTGGAGGAGGGGGGTTAGGGCCGACTTGGTTGATGAGTTCGAGAAACGCTTCCTGGATGAGGCCCTCGAGAGGGAGGACGAGCTCTTCAAGGAGTTCTTCGGCATCCACGAGAGTATCACGATGCCCCCTAGGATAAGGGATGAGGTTGTGAGCATTTACAAGGAGGTGCTAGGAGATCCAATCTAAAAGAAAGCTCAGGGTAGCCCTCGTTTGCAACACCAGGAGGCGTGAGGGAGAGTTCGAGGTTGAGTACGACCCACCCGACACCATAGAGAAGGTTAAGAGGGGGATAGAGAAGGCTGGGTATGAATACCTGTTCATAGAGGCGGATGAAGATGCCTACGAGAGGCTGAGAAGGCTTAAGCCCGATCTCGTCTTCAACAGGGCTGAGGGGATAAGGGGGGAGAGCAGGGAGTCTCACATCCCCGCCTTCTGCGAGATGCTCGGCATTCCATACGTCGGATCAGGGGTACTCACAACCGCGATCTGCCTAGACAAGCCGACCACAAAGATGATATTGGAGTTCAACGGCGTAAAGACATCGCCGTTCCAGGTCTTCACAGGCCCAGATGAACCCCTCAATCCCAAGCTTAGGTTCCCCCTCATCCTCAAGCCGAGCCATGAGGGCTCAAGCATGGGAATAAACATTGATAACGTCGTCTATAATGAGGCGGCTATGAGGAGAAAGCTCCGTGAGATGCTTGAAACCTACAGGCAGCCCATCCTAATCGAGGAGTTCATAGACGGGAGGGAGTTCAGCGTAGGCCTCATAGGGAACTATGGGCCTAGTGAGGAGCCTAGGGTGCTCCCGATCCTTGAGGTGGACTTCACAAAGTTCCCGAAGGAACTTGGCAACGTCCTAGGCCAGAAGGCCAAGACCATATACGACTCTTCCAAGAATTACATATGCCCTGCAAAGATCCCAGAGGAGCTGAGGATGAGGCTTGAGGAGATATCCAAAAAGGTCTTTAGGATCCTTAACTGCAAGGACTTCGCAAGGCTCGACTTCAGGATGGACCGTGAAGGCGAGATATACTTCTTAGAGATTAACCCTCTGCCAGGGATAGACTACAACGTTGAGGCAGATGAGCTGAGCTTCTACCCGATGATGTTCTACGCAGCGGGAATGGATTACGACGAGATGATAAGGCAGATCATTGAGGCCGCCATCAGGAGGTATGGCATCGAGCCCATCGCCAAGGCCCAGGAGGAGATATGGTCTCCAACTCTCCCACCTCTCCAAGACTACGCGAAGGCCATAGAGGCTCACCTAGCAGAGTCCCTTGGTGGAACCTTCCATATCACCATAAATAGCTCGATAGACTATGAGGCCGTCAGGTGCATACAACTCATCGAGTCCAAGGCCTTCAGGCCTGAACTCCAATACAGCTTTGAAGAGCTGGCCTCAAGGGCCAAGAGAGAGGATCTCTTCATGGTAACAGCGTTCCTGGAGGGGCATCCCATGGCCTTCACCTTTGGGTACAGGGATCCAAGGGAACAGGACGCCTTCTACATAGATACCGTCGCCTCTCTCATAGAGGGGAGGGGGGTGGGCACAGCCCTCATAACCCTAACCCTCCTCCATTGCCTTCAAAGAGGGTACAAGCTCGTAAATCTCCACACAGAGGAGGTGGACGAGAAAGGGAGGATGCTCAAAAGGTTCTACGAAGGTCTCGGCTTCGAAGCACTCCAGAACAGCCCTATAGAAGGCCTTCTCATGAGGATGAGGCTTGAGGAACCCTGGCTAAAAGCCCTAATTGAAAAGACGCTCCCTCAACCACCAAGAGAACATCCCAAGTCTCCGTCGACCATTCTCGATAACTCCTACGGTAACCCACATCAAATAAAAAGCTAAGACCAAAGAGAGGCCTAAAACAATCCTTCAGCTCTAATTGGTCTTGGTTAGGCCAAGGTTTCTAAGAGCTTCTCTATCCTCGATCTCTGCGCTTTAATCCTCTCCCTCTCCCCCTCCCCCTTGGCCTCTTGGATACTGATCTCGAGATATTCTGAGGCCAGCTGCAGGTCAGCCTTGGCATCTCCTAAGCCGAATCTGGGGTTGATGAGGCGGCGGATGAGGCCGCTGAGGATATGAATAGGCCTTAGAGAGGAGGCTGAGCCCCTCCCCCCCTCACCATAGTAGATCCTCATCAGGTCAAGCATTATCCCCTGTATCTCAAGAAGGATGTCAAGCTTCTCCTCCGAGGCCTCCAGGGTTATTGGATAGCTTGAGACCTCCCTAAAGTAGCTCAGGGTGGCCTTCTGGAGGACATCAACCTCATAGCTAACGCTGGGATCCATCTTGAGCCTCTCAATCGAACTCCTCCTAGAGACTTGGAGGGCCCTGCTCAGGAATATCTTGGCGTCTATCCAGAAGCCGTCGCTCAGGCTCTGGGCAGCATTGGAGATATAGTCCATCCAGTAGTTCACATCCCTCTGGGCATCCCCAGCTCTCCTGATCAGGAGGTATAGGAGGAACTCCATCTCCCTCATCTCCCCCACTATCCTCCCAGGGTCGTATCTCAGGGGGCCCATGTCTATTGCGGGTTCAAGCCATATCGCCACCTCCCTCTCTTGATGCCTTTCAGAGGTTATCAACCTGTCATGGAGCTCCCTGATAAGCTCCGGCTCCGGCTCAAGATAGAGTTCCTGAAGCCCCTGAACCGGGCATTTATTCACCAGTGAACTCTCAATAGCCAGGCCCACGATGAGCCTCGCGAATCTATGGTCCGAGCGATCTGTCGAGCCTCTCCCCCTCAATAATCGGGTTTCAACCCTCTATATGACTATTTTGATTTTTGTTTATATACCCAATCCCCATTCACTGACAACAATACTGAACATACTGAAGCATCATCTGCTAAATTTCTCCTATAAACATATCATACAATAAAAGGAATGTGAAATGAAATATTTCATAGAACAAAGAGGATCTCTAGGAATTAATAGAAAACATGAAACATTCACTTCCATCAATACGCCCTCAAAATTCAGGTCTCTCCTCAGGAGCCTATTATAATCTGTAGAGGTCCTTCACCTAAGCCCTCTTCGTCCTCCTCGGTATGGGAAACAGCTTTGAGCGTTCTCCCCCTGCTTCCATAAACCTTGTACCTAATCGTATTTCGGTATAGGAGGTATTGGAGTTAGTTAAGGTGTTTTCACCGAAAGCTTTAAGTAGTAAGTTGAAAGTTACTAGAAGGTTATTCGATTATTAAGTGTTCTTTAGTGATAAGCCACTTTAGATGAAATTTAAATGTGCAATAAGCATTTAATAACCGAATTAAATCCATATTAAGTAATCACTATGTACGAAATATAAATAAAAGTGGAGTTGAATTCTTTGCTTTTTAGGATCGGGTTGGTATCCACCACTCTTCTCCGCGGGGTGTGGTTATGTACTCGGGCCATCTCAGGTCCACAGGGGGCTTGAAGTCCCTTGGGAGGAGGGGGGCCACCCACCTAGTTCCTCCTACCCCCCCGCCTGTCCTCTCGTTGAACTCCTCCCTGGCTTTTGCCAAGAGTTCCGGTCTAGTTAGGAGGTCTATATAGGTGGCCGCCATGGTCTTACCAGCCACCATTATGCTGGGGTCTATTGTGGACCTTATTCCCCCTAGGGCGTTTACTGCCCATGAGGGGTACATGTAGCCTGGGCTGGGAGGTCTGAGGATGGCCTTCGCAGTGTAGAGCCTGACCGATGGGGCGTGCCAGGTATACTCGACGTAGTCGTCCGCCCCTATGTGGCGCTGCCAGGGTTCGAGGGTCCTCCTCTGGATAGCCTCATACTCCTGGGGTGGGGTGAGCCTCTGGCACTCCTCGGTGAAGGGGTCCTCCATAGGCTCAAGGCCCAAGTTCCGCTGTATCTCCCTACCAACCCTCTTGGCCTCTTCTCCGTACCTTGGGGGGCCAACGAGCTCGAGGTTCCTGTAGGTTATCTCGGCCATCGTATTGTTCGGTAGGGCAACCCTAGTCTTTGTCACCCACCTGACCGTGAGCTTGCAGAAGGTTATCTCCGCCACATGCTCTGCGTTGTTCTTCAACACCTCGTATATTCTCTGGGCCATCTCGAGGGTTGGGACCCTCCAAGCGTACTGGATCTGGCCTATGCTCGGTGGAACGTTATCTGAGGTGCATTGGCCCCCAACCATTATGAACTCGTTCAGGGTCCAGTAGGAGGTGTGGGGGAGCATCGCCTCCTTCGTGTACTTCGTCGTCGTGTACATCAGGCAGACCGCATCCAAGGCGGCTGGGCACCTCCCACCAGCATGCCCTCCCATCCTGATGGGGGCGACGGGCCTGAACCACTTCTCAGGCTCCAAGCACTCGAAGGTGAAGACGGCGCTCCAGTAGGCTCCGCTCTGGGTCTCCCACAGGCATGTGTTGTAGCCCCCTGGATGGTAGCATATGGCCGCATCTAGATCGTCATAATATCCCTTAGCTGCATGGACGGGCTTCGAACCGCAGACCTTCTCCGCAGGCTCCCCGAAGAATTTTAGAGTCCCCTTCAACCCGAACTTCTCCATCACATGCCTGGCGGCGAGCACCCCCGCCAAGGAGGCAACCCCCAGCGCCGAGTGGGGATCCGTGTGGCCGGCCGCCCAGGGGTTAAACCCATCCCTTGGGGCCCTGTATGGGGCTGGCTTCTGGGAGAATCCTGGAACCGCGTCGTACTCAGCATAGCCTGCTATAACAGGCCTGCCTGAGCCATAAGTGGCCATGAAGGCAGTCGGCATCTCTCCCGTACCCTCAACCACCCTGAACCCCTCATCCCTAAGGAGCTTGCAGTAGGCCTCAGCGGATTTGTACTCTCTCCAAGCCGGCTCAGCGTAGTTCCATATGAGCTGGTGGAAGTCTGAGATCCTCTTCTCGTTCTCATCAATCCACTCAAATGCAGCCTGCTTCTCCCTAGATAATCCACTCATCTCTGCTCATAATCTGGACGAAGTGAGAAAATTTAAGGTTTTTTTGCTTAACACAAGAACTCTATGCCGCCTCCATAACCCTTAAAATATTATATAACTAAAAGGAGCAAGAAACATGGTGACGATCATAAATTCATAAATTTAGGTGATCAATTCCCAGTAAGAAATGGATCCTTCACTTTGATAATTATATCATTTATGCCTCTAAAATATTTGGGTCCAGAAGCGCAGATTGGTAGCGGGGGGTAGACTTTCAGGGGGTTAGAACCCTAACCCCCTTTTGAACTACCGACCTCGGGGTTATGAGCCCCGCGGGCTAAACCTGGCTGCCCCACCCCGCTAACCCTTCGGGTTGCCCGTAAACCGGGCTTTCCCGTTATGAGCTTAACCGCGCCTCCTAAAAAAGATTATCCCACATTTTTCCGCTTTATCCCGTCCTCCTATCTCCGCTTCCTGAAGAGCATTATGTCTCCGTAATTGCAGACATATTCGAAGCCAACCTCTAGGAGCCTCCCCGCCTCTTCGACAATCCTCGCGACCACTGATTAGAATTCTTCTGAGAGCTTAAAGAACAGGGCATCATCAAGCTGGATGTAGATAACCGTGTTGTCTATTCTTTTGTAGCCTAGAAGCTCCCTTATGTACAGGATGTCTCTTCGGTGGTACTCCATCGTCGCCTTCCAATGTCGGATCGTGTGGAAGGTTATGCGGTTTAGCTTCGGATTCTGCAACTTGGCTGCTATTCTCTTACGAGATCTGAGGAATGTATTTGTTATCGTGTCCTATCTTATCCCTCCAAAGACCCTCTTCTCCATGGGCAAGGCCCCGAGCATCTTGGCGAGCTTCTGGCTTATCTTGAAGACCAGTGGATTTCCTCTTTTCTCAGGCTCATTTAGGATTATCATCCCTCTTTCTAGATCTACATCGGTCCACCTCAGCCTCAGCACCTCTCCGATCCTCATCCCAGTCTCCTTCAGCAGCTGCAATAGGTCGGCAGTCTTCCTCCCACAACCCGCTATCAGGGCATCTATATCCTCCTCTGTGGGGATAAATGGGAGCTTCCTAGTGACTCTGTAGGTCGTAGGCTCCCAGGTTCTCCTATGCACCCTAAGGAAGATCGTGTATGTTCCCCCGTAGAGGAGCAGAAATTTTACATTTACATTTAGCTCAAACTCTTCTATTCTTACCCCCTTGCCACTAAAACTAATTATTGCTGGAATTTGAAAAACCAAACCTTCTTTAATTGAATGTCTTTTTCATTCTTTTTCATTCATTCCATATTGTCAATTGTCTTTTATACCACGACTCATAATTGGAACTTCAAATTCTTCCTGCAACTCATCAAACCTTCCATCCTTTGGAATTGAGGCTAAAATTCTTTCATTCTCCGGCTTAAACACTTTATCATAATCTTCAGACCTCATCTCATACTTAGTTATGAAATAATCGTATCTTTCTGGAATGAAGCGAAGCTCTGCATGGCTTATTTTCGTTTTATCATCCTTTGCTACAAAAGTTACCTTAATATCATAAATTTTACCATTAATTTCTCTGATAGGATGCCAATCTAAATTTTCTATACTCGGCTTAGTAGGGTTAATAAATTTATCCACAAATAAATTTATCTCATAATCGCTTACAAATTTATCAAAAACAGTTTCACACAGCAACAGAATTAGAAGAATAATGGCGACGAGAGCAACTATGATGATATCCCCTTATTATGATTTTTCGGTTCAACTCCACTTTACCATCCTACTGTGAGCGAAGGGTGGTAATAAATTTTTAAAATGCCACCCAATCCACCTTAGTTCATAGGATTCATACAAAATGTAAGATGATTTTTAAAGATGGAAACAAGTCAAAACAGGGAAAAAAATGGGGGATTTGCGGGGGATATCCCCACTGTAGAGACTAAAAAAGATTATCCCCTTTCCTAAAAGCTACTCGAGCTGGTCTTGAGAAGTGCATTACCCCCTTTGGCTTATGAGTGGAGCAATTCTCGCTTCATTATTTAAAACCCTTCTCGCTTCATTATTAAACAGCGAAGCCTAACTGGAGTTCTGTTGGATGTCTCGTAAGAGGGTTGAGGAGGTCGCCCTTCAGCGGATTGAGAGGCTCTTCAGCCTCGCCGAGGAGGTTTACCGTGAGAGGCCAGCCCTAGCCCAGAGGTATGTAGATCTTGCTAGGAGGATAGCCATGAGAGCCCGCCTATCCCTACCCAGGGAGTTCAGGAGGAAGGTTTGCAGGAGGTGCGGCGCCTTCCTTGTTCCGGGGAATAGTTCAAGGATCAGAGTTAGGCAGAGGAGGGAGCCTCATGTCTCCATAACCTGTCTAAGGTGCGGCCGCGTGTACCGGATCCCACTAGGGAGGGGGTAGGGTTGGGGCGGGGTCTCATACTGATAAGCATCGGCCTATTCGACGAATGGGATCTAAGCCTGAGGGCTTTGGAGGAGGCTAGGGGCTGCGATGCCCTCTACGCCGAGTTCTACACAACCAAGCTTAAAACGGATCTGGGGAGGCTTGAAGCCCTAATAGGGAGACCTATAAAGCGGCTTCGTAGGAGGGACCTTGAGGAGGGAGCTGAAGCCCTATTAGAAGAGGCAAATAACCTCAGGGTCGGCGTTCTGGTGGGCGGGGACTGCCTGACCGCGACCACCCACATATCCCTGTTGATCATGGCTGCCAAGAGGGGGATACCCTTCAGGGTGATACACGGCTCATCTATACTCACAGCGGTCGCGGAGGCTGGCCTTTCAATATACAAGTTTGGAAGGACGGTTACCCTCCCCTTGCCTGGGAGGGGTGCCCCCGACTCGGTTCTCAGGGCGATATATGAGAACAGGATGCTCGGCCTCCACACCCTGATCCTCTTGGACCTCGAGGTAGAGGAGGACCGCTACCTAACCGTGAACGAGGCCCTTAAAATATTGCTGGGCTCAGATAGGCTTGGGGCTCTTGACGAGGAGACCTTGGTGGTCGGGGTATCAAGGCTCGGCTCAGATAGCCCCCAGATCAGGGCTGGAAGGGCTGGGGAGATCGTGAAGGAAAGCTTCGGGGAGCCGCCCCAAGCCCTGATAATACCTGGAGACCTCCACTTTGTCGAGGCTGAGGCCCTAAGGATACTGGGGGGATGCCCGGAAGGGGAACTCCAGCCTCCGGGCAGATTCATGAACCTGCAAGGCCTCATTGAAAGGTATCTAGAGGCGTGCAGAAGGGCCCTCAGGGAAATGAGGATGATGCCCCTCCCAGCTCAAGTTGGGGAGAAGGAGGTAAGGGAGCTGATAAACCACGCCGAGAGGTACTTCAGAGACGCGGAGTACTATGCTGATAGGAGGGGAATTACATCCCTTGCCGCTATCTCCTACTGTGAAGGTATCCTAGACGCGGCTAGGCTCTTAAGACTAATAGATCTCCAATGGCCAACAGGAACCTAAGAGAGTTCACACAGTTTTAAGATGTGAACCGGCCCTCTATTTAACATCATTTAATTCTACAATAGAATGAGTTATAGATCTTAATTGCCTTAAAGAAGATATAAAACTTGTTGAAGGGTGTTCTAAATCAATTTATAGAAAACTCAGGTGGGATAAATTGAGATCAATGTCATTTATCTCATTCTTTTCAAAGTTATAATGTAAAGAAGGATTAATGTTAAAATATTAAGACTAGTTCATTAGGCTGCAGCCTATTTTTTGATTATTCCGCAAAGGATTTAAATATCAATTAATGTTGGTTCAAATATGGGTGATGTGGTTGTCTGTATGTGAAATCTGTGGGAAAACGGGTACCAGTCTACTCTACGCCGAATACAAGGGCCTCCGCAAGGTGGTTAAGCTCTGCCCGGATTGTTGGCGGGAGGCCTATGCCAAAAACCGTTTGGTTCTAGGTTCAGGCGGTTCGGGCGGATGCTGTAGTAGATAGGAAAGTCAAGAATATATTAAAATAGGGGATAAAAAACTTGAGTTGAATCCTCATTTTAATACTTTAAAATCCATATATGTAGGAAACTATAAGAAGCCATATGATGTTCCCTAGAATTCGGGAGGGAAGATTTATCAATAACTAGATCGGAGACCTTTTGAACGACTGAAAGGCTGGTTGATCAGATGAAGAGGGTTTACGACTTCGAGGAGGGGAACCGGGAGATGGTCTCCCTCCTTGGGGGGAAGGGGGCGGGGTTGGCCGAGATGACCAACCTCGGAGTGAGAGTCCCCCCAGGCTTCACCATAACCACGAGCACCTGCATAGAGTTCTTCAAGTCCAATGGCGAGTTTCCGCCAGGCCTCTGGGATGAGGTTCTTGAGCATATGAGAAGGCTGGAGGAGAAGACAGGTAAGACCTTCGGCTCAGGGAAGAACCCCTTACTGGTCTCGGTCAGGAGTGGGGCACCCGTCTCCATGCCCGGAATGATGGACACCGTCCTCAACCTAGGTATGAACGATGAGGTGGCTGAGGGGCTTGCTGAGATGACCGGGGATGCGAGGTTCGCCTACGATGCTTACAGGAGGTTCATAACAATGTTCGCAGACGTGGTCATGCACGCCGAGAGGAGGAAGTTCGACGAGATCCATGAGGAGGAGAAGAGGAGGGAGGGGGCTAAAACCGACCCAGAGCTTAGCGCCGAGGGGCTTAAGAGGGTTGTCGAGGGTATGAAGAGGCTCTACGAGAGGGAGGTTGGAAAGCCCTTCCCCTCGGATCCCTACGAGCAGCTCAGGTTGGCCATAGCTGCGGTCTTCAACTCATGGAACACCCCCAGGGCGAGGACCTACAGGAAGATAGAGAACATCCCGGAGGACATGGGAACCGCCTGCACCGTTCAAACCATGGTCTATGGGAACCTGGGATGGGACTCAGGCAGCGGGGTGATGTTCACAAGAAATCCATCCACAGGGGAGAAGGAGCTTTATGGTGAGGTCCTATTCAACGCCCAGGGCGAGGATGTAGTGGCGGGGCTGAGGACCCCGATACCCATCGGTGAACTCAAGGAGAATTGGCCTGAGCTCTACCAGGAGCTTCAGGATGTGGCTGATAGGCTTGAGAGGCATTACAGGGACATCCAGGACATAGAGTTCACCGTCGAGAGGGGGATCCTATACATCCTCCAGACCAGGTCTGGAAAGAGGACCGCTAGGGCTGCTGTTAAGGTGGCTGTGGACATGGCTAGAGAGGGTCTCATCGACGAGAGGGAGGCGATCCTCAGGGTTGACCCTAGACAGGTGGAACTACTCCTCCACAAGACAGTTGACCCTCAAGCCCCTAAGACCGTCCTAGCGAAGGGTCTACCAGCCTCCCCAGGAGCGGCCGTTGGGATGGTGGTCTTCGTCCCGAAGGAGGCTGAAGAGTGGAGGGCAAGGGGGGAGAGGGTGATACTGGTGAGGCCTGAGACAACCCCCGAGGATATCGGAGGGATGGTAGCATCAGAGGGGGTTCTGACGAGCAGGGGAGGCATGACTAGCCACGCCGCGATCGTTGCCAGGGGCATAGGAAAGCCCGCGGTTGTGGGGTGCGAGGCCCTCCACATCGACCTAGAGAAGGAGATCTTCACCACCGGAGAGTTTTTGGTGAGGAAGGGGGATCTCATAACCATAGACGGATTAACGGGGGAGGTCATACTGGGAGAGGCCCCCCTCGTGGAGCCTAAGCTTGCTGGGGAGCTGGAGATCCTCCTTGAATGGGCTGATAAGTATAGGAGGCTCGGGGTCTGGGCTAACGCAAATGATGAGGTGGATGCGGCCAGGGCGCTTGAAAACGGAGCTGAAGGCATAGGCTTGGCCAGGACGGAGAGGATGTTCCTGGGAGTGGAGAGGGTGGCCCTTGTGAGGGAGATGATAATGGCCGAATCCGCTGAGGAGAGGAAGAGGGCGCTCGAGAAGCTTCTGCCCATGCAGAAGAAGGACTTCAAGAGCATTCTGAAGGTGATGAACGGGAAACCAGTCCAGATAAGGCTGCTGGATCCGCCCCTCCACGAGTTCCTGCCAAAGGAGTCGGAGATCCTGACCAGGATATACGAATTGGAGAGGTCTGGGGCCCCTGAGGAGAGCTTGGAGGAGGAGAGGAGGCTCTTGGCAAAGGTGAGGAGGATAAGCGAGGCCAACCCCATGATAGGTCTGAGGGCTGTAAGGGTTGGGATCCTATACCCAGAGATCTACGAGGCCCAGGCGAGGGCCATATTCGAGGCAGCCTCAGAGCTAAGGCAGGAGGGCTATGACCCGAGACCCGAGATAATGATACCATGTACCATGCACTGGAGGGAGCTAGCCTACATAAGACCCATAATAGAGAAGGCGAGGAGAGAGGCTGAAGAGAAGTACGGATTCACAATAGATTACAGGTATGGAACCATGATAGAGATACCTAGGGCGGCTATCACAGCAGACGAGATAGCCAGGGAGGTGGACTTCTTCAGCTTCGGGACAAACGACCTAACACAGACGGGGATGGGCCTCAGCAGGGACGACGCCCAAGGGACCTTCCTACCCGTCTATATAGACAAGAGGATACTCGACGCGGATCCGTTCCAGACCCTCGACATAACAGGAGTCGGGGAGCTGGTCAGGATAGGAGTTGAGAAGGGGAGGAAGGCGAACCCGAGGCTCAAGATAGGGATATGTGGAGAGCACGGGGGAGACCCAGACAGCATATATTTCTTCCACAAGGTCGGCTTGGACTATGTAAGCTGCTCACCCTACAGGATACCCATAGCGAGGCTCGCAGCGGCCAGGGTAGCCATAGAAGAGGCTCAACATAAACTCTGAAACTATCCAGAGAGCTTAGAAGCAGAGTAAAGGCCCATTATCCATCTTACCGCCTCAGGCAGCCATGTACTCGGTTTTACGAACTCTTTTTCAAGGTAGGCTTTCATCTTCGCTGATAACATGGTCCTCAGTAATGTTACCTACCTGATCAAGATCAACTTATCAGTTCTCTCAACTTACTTCTCGAAAAGTGATTTGAGATTCCCTCTGTCTTATCGGCGAATCCTCTGAACTCACCTCTGTAATCCCCAAACTCTTCTTTTAAACCTTCAACTTCTGCTGCTCCCCGTCGAATGGGGAGAGTCCACTCGGAACCTTGGATATCAGTATACCAAGCTTCGGGATCTAAACCCAACTGAAACTCTTGACCCCAAAACCAACTGATAGTGAGGCTAGGCTTAAAAGGGAGGCCAGAGTGCATAACCCTTTATTATAAACCTACTCTTTATTTAGCCTCAAGTTTCAAAGTAAGATAATCCCTTAATAATACATTGACAAAAATTATGTTTATATAAAAATTTTTCTCATGAAAATAATAAAATACCCCTTCTCCCAAAAAAATCTAATAATCCGAATATAAAATTTCTAAACTTATCTTAATCATATAATCTCTCACTAATTATAATTTCATATAAATTTCCCTTTTTTATTGCATATAAATTGTCTTTTCATAGATCATCTGCGTTATCCCAGCTTCATGGAGGGGTCCAGGATATGTACTTGGATGTTGTGAGCCTCTGCTTCCACCTCACCCCTAACCCCAGCTCAACGACCTCGGGCAGGACTTGGGTGATGAACCTCTCACTAGGCTTTCCTGGGACGATCCCCTCACAGTTCGGGTCGAGGTATATGTGAAAGATTCTCCCTCTATACCTGTACTCGCTTCCATCACCCCTCCTGTAGACTGGCTTTGATAGGACCCTGAAGGGGTAGAGCTTACAGGCTAGGGGTTTAATGTCCTGGATTGTGCAGGCCCACCGGCCCATTACTGGATGCTGGAATATGCATCGATCCTCGAATCCGTGCCTCAGGTATACCTTCCCTAGGCCGACCTCCACCACCCCCAAGCCGTACCTGCCTGTGATCCTAGCATACTCATCCATCTTTAGGGGAACCCTATACCCTTTGCAGCATAATCCACAGGCTGTGCATATCCAGGAGTTAACTTCAACCCAGGGTATGAGCTCCTCCCCCATCCAGGGCCCCTCCTAGAGCGATTGGGAGAGCATCGTATATACCTATTGCATACAGCCCTGTAAAAGTATCAAGAATGCTAGTATCTATAGGTCCCATTCCAAAGTGGGTGATGAGCTGGCCTCTAGGCCCCCTTCTTCTCCTCCTCTTCAAGGGCGTAGAGGAGGCTATATATATCCCTATGCTGCCTTATTAGCTTCACCGTGAAGCGTCCGAACCATATGAAGATGGCTATCGAGGCGGCCATAAGAAGGAGAGCTATGAGCAGTCCCGTATCCAAGGCTACTCACTATGTTCGTTGATCAGATCTCCCTAATAAACATCTCTGATGGGGGAGTTTCGTAAATTCTTGGAACCTGAATTTCTCTTCATGGAAACCGACGCTCAACATCGTGTCTCTGCCTCATCCTCTTCGGGTTATGGTATCTCCTTAAGGGATATGGCGTAGACCCATGCATCCTCCCCATCCATGTAGTAAGCCACGTTCCTCTTCACCCTCACAAAGCCGAGCTTCTGATAGAGCCTTATAGCAGGCTCATTAGTGACCCTGACCTCAAGGTAGCACTCCTCAGCCTCGTATACCTCCCTTCCATTTCTCATAGCGCTCCTAAGAAGCTCGGTCCCTATTCCCCTCCTCCTATAGGGCTCCCTGACCGCTATGGAGACTATGTGGCATAGTCGGGCCGGCTTCAGAATATGAAACTTTGAGAATCCCCTCTCTATCCTGCTCATAACATAGCCTTGGATCCTCCCATCCAGCTCCGCCACGAGGAAGGTCTCAGGAAACCTCTTATGGAGGTCGAGATAGAAGCTCGGGGAATAGTTCTCAGGAAGGCACTCGAAGTTTATCTCCATCACCCTCTCAAGGTCCTCAACCCTGAAGGGCCTTATCCTATACCCCTCGGATTCCAAACTTTCCACCTACCGTCCCCCACATTGGGAGGCTTAAGGCCTCCTCTAATTCTAGAATTTTCATCTCAGATATAAAGGGTTAAAACTCCTTTATGGCCAGATAAATTCTATGCCTGTCTCAAGTTGCTCCCCTACCCCCCTAAACTTTAGACTTCAGGATTTCGTAAAAGTCTATTTTCAGCCTCTCCGCATCCTATGGAGTCTCCATGTCGGCATAGGGGGAACCATCAACAGCCCAGAGGGCCCCATCAATCCTTGTGGAACTCTGCTTCCCGCTTGAAGGCATAAGCATCAGTCCTCCCCAATGTGATCTAACCTCAATAAGCATAACAGGATCTTTACGAAACGACACACCTACATCAACCCTTGGAAACCAAAAGCAAGCCTTCTCCATCCTAGCCTGAATAAACCGCAATATACTCATAAATAGGGTCTTTAACTCCTAATCTATTTGTCCTCCCTCAAAATTCTACTGTGAACTAAAAACTATTAATTCAAAAATAGAAGCTTTATGGGGGGATACCCTCAAATGGCAAAAGGTTAAATCTTGTCGCTTCTCTAACTCATAGAGTTTGGCAGCTTACCGTATAATGGATCCTGAGGTCGAGGAGGCTCTTGAGAGGAGGTTCATAGTCGAGGATAGGTACTTTGACATGGATATCCCGACCTACGTGGTCCGTCCGATGGGTGAGGGGGATCCGAGGAACCTTTTTAAGAGGGGCTTTGAGGAGCTGGCCTTAGAACTCAGGCTCCTCGGCTACCTCCCCAAGCTCAACAGGGTTCTGGAGCGCTACTCCATATCGATATACCGGAAGCCCCCTCCATCTCAGAGGAGGTATTCTAGGAACCTAATCCTTCTACTCGCCACATCTGGGACTATCTTCCTCGACGGCTATCTGAGGAGCAACAACCCGATACTGACCATGGTCCTGATGCCAGGGATCCCACCGGCCCTCAACGCCCTACTCTTCACGGCCGCCATCCTGGGGATATTCGGCCTCCACGAGCTGGGGCATAAACTGGTGGCTGTGGCTAGGCGTGTTGAGGCCTCCATGCCCTACTTCATCCCAGCCCCCCCTGGCATGGGTGGGACCTTCGGTGCCGTGATAACCCAGAGAGAGCCTCCTATAAACCGCGATGCCCTTTTCGACCTGGGCCTCTGCGGCCCACTCGCGGGGTTCTTGGTCACTGTGCTCATGGCTGCCCTGGGGATAAGGTTGTCCTTTGTTGTCCCTGTTGAGGAGGTCTCGAGGTGGATGGCCGTATTTCCCGAGGTCAGGTTCCAATCCATCCCGTTTCCCCCCCTAATGGATCTACTTGCCTCCCTTATGAGGCCGACTCCTCCTGGGATGGTCCTTATCCTTCATCCCGTGGCCTTCGCCGCTTGGGTGGGATGCATAGTCACATTCATAAACCTCATGCCCTCCTGGCAGCTCGACGGGGGCCACATAGCAAGGGCCATCCTAGGCGAGGCGAACCACAAGATAGTCTCAGTGGTAGGGGTGCTCCTCCTCCTTTTCACGGGGTACTTCATAATGGCCATAATTCTGGCCTTCTTCATGATGAGATCCGGGGGGGAGGCTGGAGCGCCCCTCGACGATATCTCCCCCCTCAGCGCTTCTAGGAAGCTCCTATCTCTGATATATCCGTTGATGATGGCATCGACTATAGTGGTCCTGTTCTCCTTCTAGGGGATTTCCGGGATTGTGATGCAGCCCCTCGGAATCACAAGGGTCTTCCTCCCCCTCCGCCCCTCTACTGCCGAGGCAAGGGCGTCGTTCGCTGTCCTGTGGGGCTTGAGGCCGAGGGGCTCAAGGTAGCTCCTTGGAAGAGCTGAGACTATGTGGACTTGGCTCCTGCGGAGCGTGGCCTTCAATAGATGAACAGCCTCAGCCCCGAGGATGTAGCTCCTCCTTAACTCCTCGATCTTCTCCATCCTCGAGAGGGTCCATAACCCCTCCACTCCCAGCCCCTCAGAGCACTCCGCGGCGAGGATTATCGGAAAGCCCCTTTCGGCCATATCCTTAGCAGTGCTCAGGGCCCATATGGCGCTGTACAGGTCGTGGTCGTGCTTGAAGCCGCCTGCGCTCAAGACGAGGATCTCTGGCCTCTCCTCGACCCTGACCCTGAAAATCCCTCCAAAATCTGATAGAGCCCTCCTCCACACCTCCTCCAGGTCTCCGGCGTAGACTCCCAGCAGCGCTCCATTAGGGCTTGAGACCATGTTGACAGCCAGGTCGACAGTAGCCAGCTTGGCAGCCTCCATGACATCCTCAAGGAGCTGGTTATCCTCGACCTTCCCTGGGCCTGGCACCTCCCCTAGGGCGCGAATCCGGTTCATCTCAACAGTTTTGAGGGAAGATATTCCAGGTATAAGGACTTCTTGGGGCCCTTTAAACCCTGTCAACGCGTCTGGATGGGTCTCCCCTATAACTATTCTAAGCTGGGCTGAGGTGAAGTGGCTGTTAATGGAGACCATGGTTCCCTTCTTAGTCGTCCCTAGAGCCGTTAGCTCCCTAGTCCTCCGGGTGTGCTCATATATTTTAAGATCTTTAAGAGGGGCCTGAGCCCTCAAAGCCTCTATGAGCTGGGGGTCACTATGCCTCCTCCACCCGTTTCCAATTATCAAAATGATCTTATCCGGGGAGGCGCCACCCATCCTCAACCTCTCCACGACTTTTGATGAGGCTGAAGCCGCAAGGCTTGGGTTCAGGGTGCCGTCGATGGCGATGGCTGCTTGGCCTCCTCTCGCCTTCTCGGCAGCCTCACTCTCAAAAGCCTCGGTTATGGCTTTCTCTAATGGGGTGGAGAAGTCTTCTAGTGTCTGGTCGAATTTCGGCTCCAGGATCCCTATCAGGTCTTGGATGGGGAGAGTTATATGGATCTCAGTCTTACCATATGGGAGCCAGCACTCGACCATTCCCCTTTCATCTCTTCTCTTAATTATATTTAAGAGACCCTTTCAGCTGTGGGGGGCCCATTCGCCGTGCCTTTCTAAAAGCCTTGTCAGGAGTTCTATGGCCCTCTCGATCTTGTCCTCAGCCTCCTCCTTAGATCCTCCGGTAGCTGTTATCCATATTCTTATCGAGGGGTCTCCATAGGGTTTCACCATGGATTTTAAGTAGATGTTTTGGATGCTTCTCATGACCTCATCTATTATTGGAGATAGGATTGTCTCATCTCTGATTGGTAGGGATACCATCCTCTCTGATAGGATGGCCTCCTCCCCTCCCCCGAGGAGGGGGATCAGCCTGTTCTCGAATATCCACTTCATCTCCTCTGGTACCCCTGGGAGGGATACTATCATCCCCACATCGACCTCAAGCAACACCCCCGGGGCTCCCCCAACAAGGTTCTCCAGAGGCCTTGCTCCCTTAGGAAGGACTGCCATCTTCCTCCTAGCCTCAGTTATCTCATCGCTCTCAACGATCCCCATGGAGTATAGCTCCCTATACCTCTTGGAGACCATCTCCAGAGCCTCCTCATCAAGCTCCATGGGGAGGCCGAGGGCCTCGGCTACTCCTCTCAGTGTCATATCGTCATGTGTTGGACCAAGCCCACCGATAGTGATAACCAGGCCACAACCGTCTGAGAGTAGCCTCTTAATCCCCAGGGCTATCTCCTCCACGGCATCCCTCACGGTTATCCTCTCCTTAACCCTGAGGTTCAACGCCTTTAGCCTGTTTATCACCCAATGACTGTTCGTATCCAGAACCAACCCCTCTAGGATCTCATTTCCAACGACTAGGATACCAACCCACCTCAAGCCGCGATCCAAGCAGACCACCCCACAGGCAACAGCTCTTCCTCACGTCCATCCTTAATGGGGCATTCCGAGGTTTAATATGCCACGAAATTTAAAATGACTTCGGTATGATATGAAACCGAAGATGCTCCAGAATTGGGGAGATCGATAAAACTTAAAGCCTTTTAGATATTTTTGATATCGTCTCAGGTTGTGCCTGTATGGTCTGCACCGTGATCGTCGACGGGTTCTTCGGTGACAGTGGGAAGGGTAAGATAGTATCATACCTCGCGTATGCCGATGATGTTGAGTACTGCGCGAGGGGTGGGGTGGGGCCCAACGCTGGCCACACAGTGACTGTGGGTGAAAGAGTCTTCAGGCTTAGGATGCTACCCTCAGCCTTCGTAAATCCGGAAACTAGGCTCCTGATCGGCCCCGGGGTCGTCGTCAACCCCGAGATTGTCCTCAAGGAGGTCTCAGAACTCGAAGTTGCGGGCTTTAATGTGGAGAGGAGGTTTGGACTGGATGCCCAGTGCGCCGTGATAGAGCCCAAGCACATCAAGGCAGATAGGAGCGGCCACTTAGGGGAGGTTATCCAGACCACTGGGACAGGGACAGGCCCCTGCAACGCTGATAGGGCATTGAGAAGGGCCAAGCTCGCCAGGGATGAGCCATCATTGAAGAGGTTCTTGGCCGATGTCTCCATGGAACTCAACCAGGCCCTGGACAAAGGAATGGATGTCTTAGTGGAGGGGACCCAAGGGACATATCTAAGCCTATACCATGGAACCTATCCATATGTAACCTCCAAGGATGTCTGCTCCTCCGCTGCCTGCTCGGATGTGGGGATCGGGCCCACGAGGGTGGACGAGGTTATACTTGTGTTGAAGTCCTATGTGACGAGGGTTGGGGCTGGTGAACTCCCCGGGGAGCTGACCCCGGAGGAGGCCAGGAGGAGGGGATGGGAAGAGTATGGGACGGTGACGGGAAGGCAGAGGAGGGCCGCCCCCTTCAACTATGAGCTTGCAAGGAGGGCCGCGATGATCAACGGGGCGACCCAAATAGCCCTGACGAAGCTTGATGTCCTTTACCCAGAGTGTAGGGGGGTCAGGGATTATGGTTCACTGAGCAGGGAGGCCAAGGACTTCGTGGAGAGGATAGAGTCCGAGCTGGGGCTCCCGGTGACCCTCATAGGGACGGGGCCCGATCTGGAAGAGGTTATAGATCGGAGGTAGCTTGAACCTAGCGGTGCCACATCCTCCTCTTATTGATAGGAACCTCCTCCCCCAGCTCTCTAGCCAACTCCTCGAGAAGCTCCCTCTGCCTCTTCGTCAGCCTCTCAGGGACCTTAACCCTGATATTAACCAGCTGGTCCCCCCTCCCATAGTTACCCCTTATCCCCTCCCCCCTAAGCCTTATGATCGTCCCATTCTGGGTTCCTGGAGGGATCCTCACCTTAGCCTCCCCCCTTAGGGTGGGGACCCTTATCTCAGCCCCGAGGGCTGCCTGCGGGAAGCTGACCTCCGCATCATAGACGATGTCCAACCCCCTCCTGACGAGGTATGGATGAGGCTTAACCCTGACCGTTACATATAGGTCTCCTGGCGGACCTCCATAGGGCCCATCATCGCCCTGCCCCCTGAGGACAAGGCTGTCACCGTCCTCAATCCCTGGGGGGATCCTCACTTGGAGCTTGGTCCTAGACTCTTCTAGGCCGCTCCCCCCGCACCTCCTGCAGACCCTCTCGGGTATCTCACCCCTCCCATCGCATCTGTTGCAGGGCATGACCCTTATCAGCTGGGCGAATCCGGAATAGGATCTCTCCTCAACCCTTCCCGCGCCGTTGCACTTCGGGCACTTGAGGAGGCGGCTTCCAGGCTCAGCCCCGGAGCCCCCGCAGGAGGTGCACCGCCTCATCCTTGGAACCGTTATCTCCATCTCTCCCCCATCGGCCACCTGCTCCAGGGTGATCTCGATCTGCGCCTCGAGGTGGCGTCCCCTCCTTGGGCCGACCTGGACCTGCTGGAACCCGAACCCTCCGAAGCCACCTCCGAATATCCTCTCGAAGAGGTCATCGAAGTCGAAACCGAACTCCGAGAAGATGTCCCTGAACACGGTCCTGTTGAATATGTCCTCAGGCCTGTACCTCCCCTGGATGCCCTCGAATCCATATGCATCATACTGCTTCCTCTTCTCGGGATCGGAGAGTACGGCGTAGGCCTCCGAGATCTCCTTGAACTTCTCCTCGGCTCCGGGCTCCTTATTCCTATCTGGGTGGTACTTCAAGGCCAACCTGTGAAATGCCTTCTTTATCTCCTCCTGGGACGCGTTCCTGTCAACCCCCAGAATCTCATAGTAGTCCTTCTTACCCGTCGTCAACGGCCCCAACCACCCCGGGGAGGTCCCTTAACTCAAGACCATATCGATATCAGCCAATGGAGATACTTATATACATCCCAGTCCAGCAGATGGGAAAAACCACGAGGCTCTTAAATTTTTCTAACGGGATCGACGATTATCTTTCAATATACCTCACCTTATTAGGGAGAAGGGATTAAATGAAAACTCCCGCTCCAACTAAAGTTTTTGTCTTGGGGTTTAGAAGCCCCAACTCTTTTAGGCTATCTTCACGAAATCTAAAGGAAAGAAAAACAGTTGGACAGAATCGAATATAATGATTTAGAGGCTAAATCGACAGAGATATATCTAGAGTATCGGATATCAACGAGGTTGGGAGCGCCTTTGAGCAACAGATTTCCAACTGGAAAGGTTCCCATCGAATGGCTGAAGAGAGTAGTCCTCAGTAGGTTGGGCCTCCCCTCCAGCAGGGTGCTCAGAGGGCCAGGGGTTGGGGAGGACGCCGCCATCCTGGAGATGGGGGATAGGGTTCTCGCAGTCGCGGCCGACCCTATCACGGGAGCCGTGGAGAACATAGGGAGGCTCATGGTTCACATTAACGCCAACGACATAGCCTCATGCGGGGTCCGCCCGAGATGGCTCCTATGCATCATAATGCTCCCCGAGGGCTCCGGACCAAGCCTCCTAGAGAGGATAATGGAGGACATCCACTCAGCATGCTGCGAGGTAGGGATCAGCCTTATAGGAGGCCACACCGAGACTGTGCCAGGGCTCGACAGGCCCATCCTATCAGGCTTCATGATGGGGGAGGCCGAGAAGGGTGGGTATGTAACCTCCTCTGGGGCCTCCCCAGGGGACCTATTGATAATGACTAAATCGGCGGGAATCGAGGGAACCGCGGTTCTGGCTAGGGATCTCGCCAGGATCCTTAAGGGGCTTGTAGGGGAAGATATCCTCAAGCGTGCGGAGGGGATGCTCAACCTAATAAGCGTTGTCCCAGAGGCGATGAGGGCCATGGAGGCTGGAGGCGTACACTCCCTCCACGACCCAACCGAAGGGGGCATCCTCAACGGGGTGTGGGAGATGGCTGAGGCCTCGGGGATAGGGGTTGAGATCTGGGAGGCCTCAATACCCGTGGCCTTTGAGACTAGAGCGATATGCGACGCCCTCTCCATAGACCCCCTCAAGCTCCTCGGGTCAGGGGCCCTCCTCATATCGGCTGAGCCCAGCAGGGCAGGAGGGATAATCTCGGCCGTGGAGGATGTGGGGGTGAAGGCCACAGTGATAGGCAGAGCCAAGGAGAGGGGTGAGGGCCGCATCCTGGTGAGGAAGGGAGGGGAGAGAACCCAAATAGAGGCGGTGGAGCAGGACCACCTCTACATGGTCCTGGACAGATATGGCGTGGGGGCGCTATCAAAACCTTAAATCCAGAATTGCCCCATTTAGTCTACGGAAGCCATATTGTCTCCTGAACATCGCCGAGTGGCCATTCTTGGGGGAACCTTGATAGACGGCACAGGCCGTCCCCCAGTACGGGACTGCTCCGTAATCCTGGAAGGCGAGAGGATAGTCGCCTCGGGGAGGAAGGGCGAGGTAGAGGTTCCGAGGGATGCGGAGATAATTGATGCATCGGGCGGGACCCTCCTGCCGGGTTTCATCGACGCCCACACCCACTTCCTCTGGATGGGGATTGGGATGGTCAGGTTCGTAGACATGAGCTCGGCCCGCTCCCTCTCAGAGGCCCTCATCCAGGTGGAGTCAAGGCTCAGGGAGACCCCTAAGGGTGAATGGGTCCTTGGGAGGGGGTGGGATGAGAGTAAGTGGCCTGAGAGGCGCTACATAACCAAGGAGGATATAGACCCCTTCTCCCCAAACCATCCGGTGATGCTAACCAGGGTGGATGGCCACCTGGTCACCCTGAACTCTAAGGCCCTAGAACTCGCCGGGATAACCAGGGATACCCCAGACCCACCTGGGGGTAAGATAGATAGAGATCCCGCAGGTGAGCCCACAGGCATCCTGCGAGACGCCAGCCATCTCGTTGAGAGGGTCATCCCTCCCCCCTCTATGGAGATTGCACTGGAGGGGTTGAGGATGGCTTGCGACCTAGCCCTGAGCTTGGGGTGCACGGGGATCCATGACGCAGGTCTGGACTCTTTCGGCCTTGAAGCTTACCAGACAGCCTTAGAGAAGGGGATCCTGAAGGTGAGGGCCTACCTCATGGTTAGGGGCGAGACTGCAAAAGCGGCAGAGGGTCTCAGCCTGAGAACAGGCTTCGGATCGGACTTCCTGAGGCTTGGATCGGTGAAGCTTATAATGGACGGATCCCTCGGTGCCAGAACCGCAGCCCTATTCGAGCCCTACCAAGACGATCCATCAACCAAGGGGCTACTGGTCACCAGGCCTGAAGACCTTGAGGAGGAGGCAAGGAGGGCCCACAGGAAGGGCTTCCAAGTCGCCATCCACGCCATAGGGGACAGGGGTATAGAGCACTCGATAAACATCATAGAGAGGATCCTCAGGGAGTCCCCGAGGAGGGATCACCGCCATAGGATAGAGCACTGCGAGGTCATGACCACAAACCAGATAGAGAGGCTCAGGCAGCTCGGCATAATAGCCTCCATGCAGCCCAACTTCGTGGGGGAGTGGAGCGGCCCTGGGGGGATGTACGAGGCCCGCCTAGGAGCCGAGAGGCTGAGGATGAACAACCCCTACAGGGCCCTTCTCGATGAGGGGATCCATGTAGCCTTCGGATCCGACTGCATGCCCTTCAACCCCATATACGGCCTTTGGTCCGCCCTCAACCACCCGGTAAAGGAGAGCCGAATAGGGCTTGTGGAGGCGGTCAGGTGCTACACCCTAGAGGCTGCCTACGCATCCTTCATGGAGGATTTGACCGGAAGCATAGAGCCGGGAAAGCTCGCGGACATAGTCATCTTAGACGAGGATCTAACCAGCATAATGCCTGACAGGGTGAGGGATGTGAAGGTGAGGATGACCATAGTCAACGGCAAGATCCTCTACTCCAAGGATTAAAGCATCTAGCGGTGGTAGTTAGTATCTACAAAGAGGTAGAGACCATCGCATGCGTGGGAGCTGGCCTTGTAGGCCAGGGATGGGCAGCCATATTCGCCCTGAAGGGGTTCAAGGTCATCCTCGAAGACTTGAAGCCCGAGAAGCTCGATGAGGCCCTCAGGAGGGTGAAGGGCCACATACGCTTCCTGGTAGAAGCTGGTCTAGGTGAGGATGCCGAGGGAGCGATAGGGAGTGTTAGGATTACGACAGATCTCGAGGATGCCCTCCAGGGGGCAGATTATGTCCAGGAGTCGATCTATGAGAGCTATGAGGCGAAGAGGTCGATCTACAGGGAGATGGATGAGGCCGCGCCGAGGGAGTGCATCCTGGCCAGCAGCACCCCCGGCCTCCTTATGACCGAGATCCAGAGGGCCGTGAGGGAGGTTTCCCGAGAGGTGTATCGTGGCCCATCCATGGAACCCCGTACACCTAATCCCCCTAGTTGAGATCTGCCTAGGTGAATTGACATCAAAAGAGACCCTATATAGAACCAGAGATCTCATGGACCGGATCGGAAAGATACCTGTGGTTCTGAGGAAAGAGGTTCCTGGATTCATAGGGAACAGGCTCTCCGCCGCCCTCTGGAGGGAGGCTCTAGGCCTCGTGGATAAGGGAGTGGCCTCAGTAGAGGGATGTCGACAAGGTCGTCTGGGCTGGACCTGGGTTGAGATGGGCATTAATAGGCCCCTTCATGACATATCACCTCGGGGGAGGGGGTAGAGGCATAGGGTACCTGATGAGGCACATAGGCCCCACGAAGGCCGCTTGGCTTGAGACCATGGCTAAGTGGACCCAGACCCCTGAAACAGCTGTGGAGAAGGCGATAAATGGTGTGGAGGAGATGACCGGCGGCAGACCCGTGGAGGAGCTTGAGAGGCGGAGAGACGAGAGGCTGGTCAACCTACTTAAGCTTCTAGGAGAGAAACGGTTTTAAGCATCCCATTCACTTCGACCCTGAAAATCATGGGAAAGTTGATAACAGTTGAGATAATAATCCGGGGAGACATAATAGAGAGGAATATAATCCTGAAACTTGCGAACAGGCTTAGGGATTCGGGGCTCAGGGCAGACTTCAGCAGCTGTATAGCTGTCCCGCCATTCCTCATGGCAGTTGAGAGGAGATACCCAAGCCTAGCCGTCCTCTACGCAACAGTCGACATAGAGGACCTATTCCAGTTCAAGAGCCTCATCCAAGGCCTGTGCATGGAGGAGAGCTGCGTCATCCACTCCATAAGGGAGTTGTGAGGGCTCTAACTTGAGGGTCACAAGGAGGGCGTTCATAACAGCTGTGGTGGCGTCTGCCGCAGCCGTCGCATACCTTTCCACCCCAGCCCTTCTGGATCAAGGGGAGAGGGCAGCCCTGGTCGTGCTGATAGCTGCTGCGGGGCTCTGGATAACCGAGGCCGTCCCCCTCGTCGCCACAGCCCTTCTCATCCCCCTCCTCCAATCCCTCTTAGGGATCCAATCCTTCGGAGATAGCCTGAGGCCATTCTTCGACCCCGTCGTTATGCTCCTCCTCGGGGGTTTTCTCCTAGCCGCCGCAGTCGAGAAATACGACCTAGATGAGTACCTCGCCTCCCAGGTCGTCTCTAGGGCTAAGGCGGATGTCCGGATCCTGCTCTTGGTGATGATGATCGCCACCATGAGTCTATCCCTCTGGATAAGCAACACGGCCGCGGCTGCGATAATGATGACACTAGCCCTGAAACTCGTGGAGGGAAGTGAGGAGAAGGGAGATAACTTCCCGAAGGTTCTCGTCCTCGGAATAGCCTACTCGGCGACCCTGGGAGGTGTGGGAACCCTTGTTGGAACCACCACGACGGCGATGGCCGCCGGCACCCTGAAGAGGCTGGCGGGGGTGGAGATAACCTTCCTGGGCTGGATCCTCTACGGCCTCCCCGTATCCCTACTCATGGTTCTGGTCTGCTGGGCCCTCCTCCTCTTCCTCTTCCCCTGTGGAGGGGAGAAGCCTCCCACTCCTGAGATAGCGATGAGGCCCCTGAATAGGAGGCAGAGGCTCACCCTCGCGGTATTCGCTTTATCCATCATCCTGTGGCTCACGGAGAGGATCCACGGCCTTTCCTCCAATGTGGTAGCCGCTGTGATAACCATTATCCTCTTCTTCTCAGGCCTCTTGGATGAGAGGGACCTCTCGAGGGTTAACTGGGGAATCCTAATCCTCATCGGAGGGGGCCTAAGCCTCGGAGAGGCGCTGGAGGTATCTGGGCTTATGAACAGGATTGGGGAGGCACTTCTCATACTCACAAGAGGGGCTGGTACCATTCTCATAGTCCTACTAGTCTCCTTCTTCGGCATCGTTATCACCATTGTAGCGAGCAACACGGCCAGCGCGGCCATATTCCTCCCAATAGCCATTGGAATAGCATCCTCTACGGAGATCAGCCCCACCATACTAGCAGCTATAGTCGGGATAACCACAAGCCTAGACTTCATGCTTCCTGTGGGCACTCCGCCAAACGCTATAGCCTATAGCACGGGAAAGGTGAGCCTAAGGGAGATGATCAAGGCGGGCCTTATCCTGGACATCTTTGGAGGCCTAATAACCTCCGCCCTAGCCATAACCATATGGCCTCACATCGCCTGAACCGGCTCAGACCTTCACACCCATCTTAAGAACGGCTAGACCCCCGACATATATCGCTAAGCCTATTATGAAGATGCTGGTCAGGCCGAACCCTGAGGCAATATAGGCCGCGATCACGGGCGCCACGACGCCCATAACCTCCCCGGGTAGGAAGAAGAGGGAGTATCCAAGTCCCCTCCGCCTGCTAGGGGATAGGCTCGCGACGATTGCGGAGTTGGCAGCCATTCCAAGGGTGTTGCAGAACCCATAGGCCAGGTACAAGATCACGAACCCCGCCACACCCGGGGATATGACCGCGGCGCCTAGGCATAAGTAGGCCATCCCAAGCGAGGTCATAAGCCATCTCTTCTCCCCAAGCCTTGAGGCCACCGCCCCCCCTATCGGGGCGGCTGCAAGCCCGAGTAGAGAGCTGCTTCCAAATACTAGGCTTGCAAGGGTTTCTCCGAGCCCCCTGTTCTCCACGAGGTAGATCGGGAGGAAGACCTCTATCATCTGGGCCGCCATATTCCTCAATCCGGTGTAGAATAGGAAGAGGATCATGCTCGATGTGAAGATGGAGCCCCCTTCGACCCTGCCGCCGATCTCCCCATCCTCCTTAAGATCCTCCGTAGGCTCGGATCTCAACCTCAATACGGCGACCAAGCCCAGTAAGATGGGGAAAGCCCAGAAGAGGTAGACCTGCCTCCAGCCGAATGCGAAGATCCCCATTAGGATGCTTACGGATATAGGGCCCAAGGCCATCCCTAGGGTTCCCCCTGCCCCGTGGATCCCAAGCGCCTTGGACCTATCCTTTGGTGCGAACATTCTCGTCGTGAAGCTGTATGAAGCTGGGTGATACATGACCGTGTTTATGTAGACGAGGCTTACGGCGAGCGTTAACATCTCGGGGTTTATGGTCTGGCTCGCCAATAGGCTTCCGAGAATGGCTAGGGTGAAGCTTACGATTATCATCCTCTTCGACCCGAAGCGGTCTGAGAGGAGCCCGGTTGGGATGCCGAGTAGGGCCTGGCAGAGGAATGGGATGGCCGCGATGACGCCTAGCTGCTGTAGGGATAGGTCGAACTCCCTCCTTATCGTGGGGAATAGGGCTAGGTGTATCCTCTGGAATACATGCGTCAATGTATGGGTAACCGTCATGACTATCAGCCCATAACTAAGGATCCCCACGCTTCTCTGAGAGGCCTTCATCGCGATCTCCTTTGAGACTCATAGAGGAGCCCCATAAACCATATTTAAGATTATCATGTTTGCGAGAAACCGCCAGCTTCAGCATATAAAAGTAGTGCAAATCATCGCTTGAAAAAGCTTGGAAGGAAACCCTAAGTCTCAACTGTGTCTTAATCATCGGAAGAGGGTGGCCTATGACCTTTTAGAACTATTCGAATTGGTGGGGGAACTATTGATAAACCTTATTTTCTATTTTTAATATTAACGATCAATTAGATCACCAAAATTTTGGATCTCGGTTTTGGTTTTTCCTCAAGATTTAAATTTTTCAAGTGTAATCAACCTTTATCAAATGGTCTCGATTGAGGAAGCCCTAGATAGAGTGAGGCTTCATGTTAGAAACGCCAATCTAGTAAAGCATATGATCGCGGTCTCCTCGATAATGCGGGGGCTGGCTGAGAGGCTTGGGGAGGAGCCTGAGCTATGGGGGGCGGTGGGCATGCTTCACGATTTAGATTATGAAGAGGTTGGTGAGGAATGGGGAAGACATGGCCTCCTCTCGGCCGAGATGGTCGCGGATATTCTCCCTGAGGAAGCCCTCCACGCTATAAAGGCGCATAACCAGATGACTGGGGTTAAGGCTAAAAGCAGGATGGATGTAGCCCTCGTCGCTGCCGACGCCCTCTCGGGCTTGATAATCGCCACAGCCCTCATGATGCCGGGGAAGAGGCTTGAGGAGGTCAAGGTGAGCAGCCTCCGAAGGAAGTTCAAGGACGGCTCCTTTGCGAGGGGTGTGAGCAGGGATAACATATTGAGGTGCGAGGAGCTGGGCATAAAACTCGACGAGTTCTTCGAAATAGGCCTGGAGTCGATGAAGAAGGTGGCGGCCAATATAGGCTTATAGCTTGAAGCTGTGCTCCCTAGGCCTTGTAGACGGTCTTGCCTCCTAGTATGGTTCTAAGAACCTTCACGTCCTTTATCTCGTCCTCAGGACACGTGAGGATATCCCTGTCAATTATGATCAGGTCCGCGAGCTTCCCCGGCTCTATGCTTCCGGTTAAACCCTCCATGAAGGATGCATATGCGCCGTTCCATGTATACATCCTTATCGCCTCCTCCCTGGTCACCCCTTCCCCTCTTCCCAACTCCAAGTTTTTGACCTCGGTCCTCCTGGCTATGGATGCCCAGAGGCTCACGAAGGGATGGTAGGGGGTGACCGGCGAGTCCGTCCCCGAGGCCACCAAGACGCCTCCGTCTATCCATGACCTGTGGGGCAGGAGCTCTGCAGCCCTCCTAGGGCCTACATTCTCGTAGTAGCTGTCCCCGAGGTAGTATAGGAAGCTGGGCTGGGAGGCGACGACGACTCCTAGGCGGCGGCAGTCCTCGATGTTCTCTCTGCTGGGCTGGTATGCGTGGATGAGGGTATACCTCCTACCCATGATGCTCCTCTTTCTATCCGTCTCTTTGAAGGCCTCTAGGACGATATCCATCGCCCTTCCCCCCGCACAGTGGACCCCGACCGTCATGCCCTGCTGGTTCGCCTCATCAACCAGCCTCTGGAGGCTCTCTCTCTGGAGGGTGAGGACGCCGTAGTTCTCAGGCTCCTCCTCATATGGCTCCCTTAGAAGGGCTGTTCGGCCCCCGATCCCCCCATCTATTAGGAGCTTCAACCCCAGGAATCTGAGCATGCTACTGCCGAAGCCCGTGAGCAGGGGGAACTCCCTGATCCTCCTCAACCCCTCCTCCACGGGTTCTCCCCCCTCCAAGCCCCTGAGCATCATGCTGACCCTGACCGTAAGCCTACCCTCTGAGAGGGCCTTCTGGTAAGCCCTCATATCCTCAGCTGATAGCCCAGGCTCTATAACCCCAGTTATCCCGGCCATGTTTAGGGCCTTGGAGGCCATCTCTATAGCCTCAACCTTCCTCTCCAATGTTGGGGGAGGCATACACCTCCTCACAATGTTGAAGGCCGGCGCCTCCCTCAGGATGCCAGTGGGCTCCCCCCTCTCGTCCTTATCTATGACGCCTCCCAAGGGCTGGGGTGTATCCCTGCTGATCCCAGCGATCTCCAGGGCCTTACTGTTAACCACGACGATATGCCCACATGTCCTTGTTAGGATGACCGGGTTATCAGGCGCCGCCTTATCGAGATCCCATCTAGTTGGGAATCTATGTTCCTCCAGCTTCGCCTGGTCCCAGCCCCTACCCTCGATCCACTCTCCAGGTCCAAGCCTCTCAGCCCTCTCCCTCACGGCATCTAGGATATCAGAGATAGATTTCCTAGGCGGGGTCCTGCAGTCTATCATGAACATACTTAAACCTGTCCCTAGCATGTGGATGTGGGAGTCTATCAATCCAGGTAGGACAATTCTCCCCCCCAGGTCTATAACCTCGGTTCCATCTCCCACAAACCCTTTGATCTCCTCGTTTGAACCCACTGCGATTATCCGCTCACCTTTAACCGCTATTGCCTCCGCAATCCTGAAGCTGGGGTCAACGGTCACGACCTTCCCGTTCATAAGGGCTACGTCCGCCCTGCATGACCCTAAATTAGACATAAATCTCTCATTTCTAGATACGCTAATTGTAATATAAAGGATGCACAGGAGAGATATGGATCTAAACCTCTTTTGCTTTGAAAGGCCTCTTATCAAAGCACGAAATCTAGGAGGGGGGCTTTTAATGCAATGTTTCTCCCACCTTATATCATCTACCTCAGACGTTATTCAAGAAGCCCAACAAAGCGGGTTGTCACAAGGCTTGTGGATGTTTTGAGGGCCTTCAGTTGGCGAGGCTCCATCTAGCCCATGATTATGGTTATCTCCTTCAGTAGTGGGATGGGGTGTACCCGTCTCCCCCTCCTCTCCAGCTTTACGAAGCCCATCTCCTCTAAAACCTTCAGATCCTCATAGACATTCTTAATGTCTCTGCCTATTTTCGCTGCAAGCTCGGTTATCGATTGGAAATTCATGGACGAGATCGTGTCTAGGATCTCGATTCTTTTGGGTGTGAGCTTAGATAGGCATTCCCCATCAAGATCAAGGGTCTCCTCCCTATAATACTCGAACTCCTCTCCCTCCCTATAGGCGCTTAGGGCGTGGAGCATCTCCACCCACTCCATATACTCCTCAAGTTCACCCCCATCTAGGTATATCTCCTCCGGGCCAATACCCCCCCAACCATGCTTCCTCTTGAGATAAAATATCCTTTCGAGGGCCTCCCCCATCGATATCCTGAGGACTATCCTGGCCTGCATCATTGGTGTTAAAACCAAAAATACTTATAAACCCTCCCGGGAGATGAAGAGAGATATGAGCATCCCCATCAATCAGGTTGAGGAGCTGATCTGGGAGGTTCCTAAGAGCAGCGATCCGAGGATGAGGGTCCCTGCGAGGATCTACGCGGACAGGGAGCTATTGGAGATGATGAGGAGAGATGAGACCCTCAGGCAGACGGTCAATATGACCTACCTCCCCGGGATCCTTAAGTATGCCGTCACCCTCCCCGACGGACACCAGGGATACGGCTTCCCCATAGGTGGGGTTGCAGCCTTCGACGAGGATGAAGGGGTGATATCCCCGGGTGGCGTCGGCTACGACATAAACTGCGGGGTTAACCTGATGAGGACGGACATGAAATACGAGGAGGTCAAACCAAAGCTGAGCGAGCTCATAGACAGGATATTCAGGCTGGTCCCATCTGGGGTAGGGGTGGGAAGTAAGCTTCGCCTAACAAAGATGGAGCAGGACAAGGCCGTAGTTGAGGGCGTGGAGTGGGCAATAGAGCGGGGGTATGGCTGGCCCGAGGACATGCAGCATATGGAAGACTTCGGAAGAATGGCCGAGGCGAACCCAGATAAGGTCTCGAGCAAGGCGAAGGAGAGGGGTCTAAGCCAGCTAGGAACCCTTGGGGCTGGGAACCACTTCCTTGAGGTGGCCAGGGTTAGGGAGATCTACGACCTCTCGACCGCGAAGGTCTTCGGCATAACCGAGCCGGACCAGGTGATAGTTTGGGTGCACACGGGCTCAAGGGGCTACGGCCACCAGATAGCCAGCGACTACATAAGGGTTATGGACAGGGCGGTCAGCAAATACGGGATAAACATCCCGGACAGGGAGCTCGTCTGCGCACCGGTGAAGAGCAGGGAGGCGGAGGACTACTTCCAGGCCATGGCCTGCGCGATAAACTGGGCCTTCATAAACAGGCATATTATAACCCACCTGGTGAGGCAGGCCTTCCAGGAGACCTTCAAGATTGAGGCAGAGGACTTGGGTATGGGCCTCATCTATAGCATGACCCACAACACGGCGAAGAAGGAGGAGCACATGGTGGATGGAAAGAGGAGGAGGGTGGTAGTCCACAGGAAGGGGGCCTCAAGGGCCTTCGGCCCCGGGAGGGAGGGCCTCCCGAAGGACTACCTCGAGGTCGGCCAGCCCGTCCTCCTCGTCGGAACCATGGGGACGGCAAGCTATCTCCTCGTGGGAACGGAGAAGGGGGAGGACCTATCCTTCGCCAGCACAGCCCACGGGGCTGGCAGGGTTATGTCTAGGGCGGGGGCGAAGAGGCACTACACGAGCAGGGAGATAGTCGAGGCCCTCAAGAAGAAGGGGATAGAGATCAGAGCTGCGAGCGACGAGGTGGTCGAGGAGGAGGCCCCCGACAGCTACAAGGACATCCACAGGGTGGCCGAGGTCAGCCACAGGGTGGGTATAGGCAGAAAGGTGATGATGGCAACCCCGATAGCCGTAACGAAGGGCTGAGCCAGAGACAAACAAATGGTTTATATCATCTCCAATAGCGCGATACCTGGGAGTAGTTGTCCCAGCACAGAAAGGAGGGCAGGTTAAGCCCAAGCCTCTGGTTCACCCTCTATCACCTCCTAACCCAAGGGGCTGGAGCCCGTCCCATCAGGATATCCACGACCCGGCTATCTAAAAGCCTCGGGTGTTCACAGCAGAGCGCCTCCAGGCATCTGAGGCTCCTCGAGGATCTGGGCCTCCTATCCAGGCGAATGGAAGCTGGCGGAAGCCTCCTGAAGATAACCGAAAGGGGATTGAATGCCTTGGGCGAGGTCTATCACGGCTTGAAGAGGCATCTAGAGGGGGGGGAGGCCGAGGCATTAGTCTTCGAGGGCCGGGTCTTCAGCGGCCTCTACGAGGGGGCATACTACCTCTCCCTGCCAGGTTACAGGGCTCAGATCAAGGAGAAGCTAGGCTTCGAACCATACCCTGGAACCCTGAACCTGAGGATAAGCGAGGAGGATTTGGATAGGCGGAGGAGGCTTGACCGTCTCCCATCGATCCGCATAGAGGGATTCAAGGATTTGGGAAGGGGGTTCGGAGGGGCTCGATGCTACCCCCTACTGGTGAACGAAGAGGTCGAGGGAGCCCTGATAATAGCGGATAGATCATCCTATAAAGACGATGTGATGGAGATAATCTCCCCGGTCTACCTTAGAGGGCACTTCGGGCTTGAGGACGGAGACTGGGTCAGGATAAGGATATATATCCCCAATCCTCGACGATCTTCCTCTTTATCTTAGATGAGCTGTTCAACTCATCATCCCCGAACCTACCGATCTTCTCCACCTTCAGGTTCAAGCCCTTCTCAAACACTATCCTTCGAACCTCCTTCTCTATCTCCTCCTGGTCGTATCCCACAGCTATGATGTCTGGCCTGACCCTTTCTATAACGGCCTCGAGCTTCATGTCCTCGTAGCCGAGGAGGGCTTCATCCACCACCTTCAAAGCCTCAACAAGGGCCCTCCGCTGGTCTTCAGGGATGACTGGCCTCCTCCCCTTAAGCCTGAGGACGGTCTCATCCCTGGCCACGATTACAACAAGTCTTGACTCGGACCCCCCAAGTTTTTTTGCCTCCTCTAGAAACCTTATGTGACCGTAGTGGAGGAGGTCGAACACCCCAGAGGCGAGCACCACGGTCATTTCCCCGACACCTCCCTTATTGAATAGGTCCCATATTTAACGGAATCGTGGGAATAAAGGATTGGGATCCTGCCTGTAATACAAACTGGTTATGTGGAAGGTTTCCCGTAGGCCTTCTCAAAACTATATCTCCTCATCCTATAAGCTTATTTTGGCCTTGTTTTATGTTCTCTTTCACCGTTATTCTTACTGCCTGCTCGCTGTTGTATCTTGGACTCCATCCCTTCGACCTTAGCTTGCTGGTGTCTAGGAGCATATTCTTCACATCTCCTATCCATCCTCTCCCCCCATCAACGCCGCCCGTCACCCTAAACCTCACGCTCCCCAGCCCCAACTCCTCAACCACTATTTTAGCTATCTTAAGGACTTCGATCTGATCGGCGGAGCCGACGTTATACACCTCCAATATGTCCGTATAGGATTCTGTTAATCCCAGAAGCAGGGCCTCCACACAGTCGCTTATGTAGAGGTAAGACTTCTTCTGGGTTCCATCTCCTAGGATCTCGAGTTCTTCAGGGTTATCTTCAAGCTTCTTTATGAAATCGGCTATCACCCCATGCCTACTTCTAGGCCCAATTATGTTAGCCAATCTGAATATCAGGGCTCTAAAGCCATAGCTCCTAGCGTAGGCATTTATGAGTGCCTCGCATGCCAGTTTGCTCGCCCCGTAGACTGAGATGGGCCTTAGAATCGGATATGTTTCAGGTGTTGGGGTCTCAGCCTCCCCGTAGACCGTTGAGGAGGAGGTGAAGACAAGCCTACCCCTCCACCCCCTCAGCCTTATGGCCTCGAGGAGATTGAATGTGGCCTGGATATTGTCCCGGAAATGGGCTGGGGGGTCTGCGGAGCTCACCCTCACCTCTGGGTGAGCGGCCAGGTGATAGATAAGGTCGCATCCATCAAGGAGGCTCAAGACCTCAGCCTGGTTCAGGAGATCACCTTGTATGAAACTGAGCTTTGGATTATGGAGCGATCTGGACAGATTCTCCCTCCTTCCACCTGTAAGATTGTCGAAAACTACGACCTCAAATCCGAGTTCTATCAGGGAGTCGACTAGGTGGCTCCCTATGAAGCCGGCACCACCTGTGACGAGGATCCTCCCCTCCATCATTAAAACCTCCTTCCGAACCCTCTTATAGGCCTGTCTCATCGAATTCATCGCTTCAAACCAGAAACCATGAGGTCTAGTTAGTCCCTCTTCTCTAACCCTTGGTTCATAAAACCTAACCATGAAATTTTTATTTTTTTTACTTAAAATTATATACTTGATTATATATTTAGAGTTTTGATATTTAATGTAAGACTTCTTTGAAGACTCTTAGGAAGTTCTCCCCAAGGATCTTTTTAACATCCCTCTCAGAATATCCTCTTTTAATAAGTTCTTTTGTTATGTTCGGCATCTTTGAGACATCCTCAAGCCCTTCGGGGGTCGTCCCTATCCCGTCGAAGTCTGAGCCCAGGCCGATATGGTCGGGTCCGACAAGTTCAACTATGTGGTCTATGTGGTCCACTAGGCGCTCCACGGTGACCTTTCCCTCGCAGATGAAGGAGGGGGAGAAGTTCACCCCAACCACGCCCCCGCAGTTTGCAATCGCCTTTATCATCTCGTCAGTCAGGTTTCTGGGATGGTTGCAGAGCGTCCTGCAGTTAGAGTGGGAGGCTATGAATGGGCCCCTCTTTAACTCCACAACATCCCAGAAGCAGCTGTCGCTGAGGTGGGATACATCGTAGACTATGCCGAGCCTCTCCATCTCCCTTAAAGCCTCCACCCCAGCCTCCGTCAGCCTGCCCTCAGCCCTCTTAGAGCCCACCCCGTCCGCGAAGGGGTTGCGCCAGTTCCAGGTCAGGCTTACTATCCTCACCCCGAGCTTGTGGAATATCCTGAGGAGGGCTGGGTCTCCCATGAGGGGCTCAGCACCTTCAAGGGATAGGATCGCTGCAACAATACCCCTCCGGTTTGCCTCTATTATATCCTCGTAGCTGTGGGCCAGGGTGATCCCCTCATTTGAGGAGCACTCCCTCTGGAAGGCCTCGATCATCCTTAGGGCCGTGCGTAGGGCCCATGGCTCATTCTCCTGCCTCGCGGTATATATGGCGAAGACCTGGCAGTCGACTCCTCCCTCGACCAGCCTCGGAAGGTCTACATGCCCCTTTTCGCTCCTCTCTCCTAGCTTTCTCGGCTCCTTCCCCCATCCCCCCTCTGGCAGGAGCTGCATCAAGGTGTCGCAGTGGGCGTCGACTACGATCGCCTCCTTATGGATCTCAAGAGGTGATTTCTCCTTCATCATCCCTGATCGTTTAAAAGTGTCTATAAAATAGATAAATATTATTGTTTATTTTCCATCGAATTTTGAATATTGATCTAAATATCTCCCGACTGGTTTGGGACAGGTTTAAAAGTTGGTCTAAGTTAAAGGCTTTAAGGTCTAGGGCCGCCATGCTGATCCGAGAGGTTATTCTGGAGAACTTCATGTCCTACGAGTATGCAAGGGTTCCACTAAAGCCAGGTCTCAATATCGTCGTAGGCCCTAACGGCTCTGGGAAGTCGGCCTTCCTCCAGGCCATCTGCGTCGCCTTGGGGGAGACCTACACTGAGCGCTCCAAAAGGCTCAGCGACCTGATAAGATGGGGGGAGAAGAGAGCTCGGGTGAGCCTCCTCCTAGATAACTCTGTAAGGGAGGATGGCGGGAGGCCCATCCAACAATTCGACTCCGACGTGATCAGGATATCAAGAACCCTGAGGAGGGACGGGAGGTATAGCTTCCATATCAACCAGAGGGGGGCTCAGAAGCAGGAGGTTGTCGAGATCCTCAGGCGCCTGGGCTTCGACCCGGAAAACATGCTGATAATAATGCATCAGAATATGGCCGAGATCTTCGCAGCCCTCTCCCCACAGGAGAGGCTGAGGAGGCTGGAGGAGGCCGTTGGATTCCAGTCCTTCAGGGCCGATGTCACAGAGGCTAGGAGGAGGCTTAGCGGGATCCTAAGCGAGGAGGAGAGCCTCAACCAGCTCCTTGAGAGGTCAAGAGAGACGCTGAACTACTGGAGGGAGCAGTACGAGAGGCTTCAAGAGAAGAAGAGGCTCCAGACACGCCTGAACTTCCTGCAGAGGGAGATGGCATGGAGCAGGGTCTTAGAGCTCGAGGAAGCGATTAGGAGGCTTGAGGGGGAGGCCGAATCAGCTGTTGAGGCCCTAAAGAGGTGTGAGGAAGACCAGGAGCGGTACAACCTTCAGATCATAGAATCTGAACGGCGGCTCAAGGAGTTGAGGGGTGTGCAGGCAGAGCTGATAGAGAAGAGGGTGACATATGAAAGGGATGTAGGGGTCTACAGATACGCGATAATGGAGTTAAGGGATCGAATAGCCGAGATCGATAGCATGATGAAGTCCCTTGGAGAGCGGAAGAAGGGCCTTGAGGAGAACTTCAAAGAGCTAAGGGGAAGGCTGAGGGCAGGTGCAACCCTGGAGGACTACTTCAAGCTCTTCGAGGAGGTTGAGAGGAGGGAGGCCGAGGCCCACGAGAGCTGGATCCACGGGCTAAGGGGGAGGAGGGAGGAGGCCGGAAAGCAGCTGGCCTCACTTGAGGAGAGGCTCTTAGAGGCGGAGGGGAAGGCCGCCGCAGCCCTAGAGGGGTTGAGGAGGATAGAGGCCCTGATGGATGAGGCCAGCAGCCTCTACATAGAGGCGAGGATCCAGGCAGCCCTCCTGAAGGAGCAGATGGAGGGCCTCAAGAGGAGGCTGGAGGATCTCAGGGGAGAGGTTGAAAAGGTCTCTAAAAGCCTCAAGGAGGCTGAGGCTGAAGCCCTGATAAGGGGAGCCAGAATAGAGACCGGGAGATCCTCAGATGAGGTCATGAACGAGATCAGGAGAGTTGGGGGGATGCTCATGGCTATGGCAGACATCCCAGAAGAGGCAGAGGCGATGTACGAGTCCTACTCAAAGACATACAAGGAACTATCTGAGAAGGCTCAAAGGGTTAGAGAGAGCAGGGTCAAGGTCATGGAGGAGGTGGAGGAGAGGATCAAGAAGTGGAGGGATGTGACCAGAGGCCTAGTAGAAGAGGTTAACCTAAGGTTCCAGAGCCTCCTATCCCGCCTCCAAGCTAGGGGAGAGGTCAGGCTGACGAACGAGATGGATATAGAGGAGGCGGGCATAAACATATATGTAGGATTTAAAGGCGGTGAGGTGAGGCTCCTAGACCCCTACACCCAGAGCGGAGGTGAGAGGACCACAGCGGTAATGGCCTTCCTCCTCTCCCTACAACAGAAGATCCTCTCCCCCTTCAGGGCTGTAGACGAGTTCGACCTCCACATGGATCCGAGGAACAGGGAGGTCGTCACCGAGTTCCTCCTCTCAACATTAGAGGGATCCTCGGACCAGTATCTGGTAATAACCCCGAGCCAACTCTTCTTGAAGGGGGGTAACTCCCATATAATAGTGGTCCATAAATCTGAGGGCTCATCCAAAATAAGCTTGGTGACCGAGGATGAAGGAGAGGGAGGCAAGGTCTGAGCTAGAGAGCGTGATCGACCTCTGCAGAGCAGCCTTAGAGAGGAGGCTAGACCCCTTCGCGGTGGATGCAGACTACGTGCTCTCGGTGATCCGAAGATACTATCCAAATGTGAAGTCATTGGAGGACTTATGCCTCGACGCCACAGCCATTAAGGAGCTCTCATCGGTTCTGGAGATGCAGAACGTGTGGATTAGGCATCAATCCACCATCCTCTACAAGGATCCATTCATACTCACCCAGCAGCTCATGAGAATGGACCTAGCAGCCCTCGTCGAGGCCTTCCTCTCCTCTTGGCACCCCATCGTAGAACTCGAGCAGGTCTCAGCCCCCACACTCGCCCTCTCCCTAGCCTACTGGGGCAGCCTCCTCCCCATAAGCGAGAGGTTGGCCGAGATCGAGGTGAGAGAGACCGAGGCCGAGACGAGGGGGAGGGAGGAGGTGAAGGAGTTCATCTTAGATGAAAGCTTCTCAGAGACCCTAGAGGCGATGTGGAAGGAGCTATTGGAGAGGAGCGGTGAGGAGATGAGGATAGAGTACTGGGAGTGGGTGGACGGGGAGACCTTCCAAGAGGCACTGGAGAGGGCATACCTAACATGCTTCCTTGTGGGATACGGCTACGCAAGAATAGAGCTGGACCGGCTCCAGGAAAGGGTCGAGCTGATACCCTACAAGGAGCCCAGACAAGAGCTAGCCTCAAGGGTCTCCGTCCCAATCCTCATAGACCAGGAGGAGTGGACGAGGTGGCGAAGAGGATGAAAGGGGCCGAGGGAGCCTACGCCAGAAAGGCGAAGGAGGCGGCTAGGCTACTATTATTCAAGCATCACACCCTCCCAGGGGTCAGAGGTTGGGAGTTGAAAGAGGAGCTGGGCCCGGAGTGGCTTGAGGTGCTGGAGGTCCTAGACAACCAGATAAAGGCCCTAGATCTCCAGGTAACAAGGGTCCTGGAGGAGCCCGAAACTACAATTGAGCCGACGAGAAAACAGCTGGAGGGGGCAAGGTACTACATCACCCTCAGAGGGGAGATGGATAAGAAGGCCTTGAAGACGATCGGATGGAGGATCGACGATATAGCAGGCCTAGCCGTGGCCGTGGCATACATAATCTCGAGGCAGGGGAAGGCTCCGAGAAGCGATGTGGAAAACATCCTGTCGGAGAAACTTCCAGGATGGAAGGTAAAGATGAACTTGGACAGATACATCCAGGAAGGCTACCTGGGAGAGGAGGACGGCCTCCTATACCTGGAGTGGAGGAGCAGGGCGGAGATAGACCAAAAGAAACTATTAGAATTAATACTGGCCTACGGGAGAAGGGATTAAAGCCAGAAACTAGTAAAAACTTGGTTTAGAGGCTGAGGCGAGTCCGATCCTCCTCGCCATCATGCTTGGCAAAAACGAGATAACGGATATGTATTATCCAGATGCCCGCAGAGGCAAAGGGGTTCACGCTAAGCGTTGATGAGAATCTCATAGGGGCCGAGGGATCAATTTCTGGCGGGAACAATCAATCCGTACCCTCGCCCTCTGAAGGCAAGGGATAATAAAATCAGAGCCTTTAATAGCAGGATCGGTAGATCTGCCGGGCTTGGTACATCTCAGATTCGAGAAGGGTGAGCTGATGGTTGAAGGGCTATCAATACCGGGGGGAGTTTATTAGGGCCTATAGGGCACCTGCCTACCTTTATGGGGAGGTCATCGATTATCTCAAAAGGTGGCACATCGAGTACACGGATGAGGCCCTCAAGGCTCCAGTCCATCTAAACCTCTCCTCAGAAATCGTCCTCCGGGACTAACAGAGAAGGGCCCTAGAGGCCTGGATGGCCTCGGGGAGGAGGGGGATAATACTCCTACCCACCGGATCCGGGAAGACACAGATAGCTCTTAAAGCCATCGAAACGCTCGGGGTCTCCACCCTCATAGTCGTCCCCACCCTGGTGCTCCTGGAGCAGTGGAGTAGGAGGATCGAGGCGGCCTTCGGCTTAGAGATTGGGATGGTGGGTGGAGGGAGATACAGGATAAACCCTGTGACAGTTGCGACATATGAATCCGCAAGCCTGAGGGCTGAGCAGCTCGGGGATAGATTCTCAATGCTCATCTTCGACGAGGTCCACCACCTAGCTGCCCCCACATACAAAAAGATAGGTGAGATGTACCTCGCCCCCTACAGGATGGGATTAACTGCAAGGCTTGAGAGAGTAGGGCGCGACGATCTCGAAGCCCTCATCGCGGTCTTCGAGGAGGCAGAGGAGAAGAAGAGGGGAGAGCTACAGGAGGCCCTCAGGAGATGCGAGGAGATCGGCTACGACTACAGCTCGTGAGGGGCCTCGCCTCTATCCTTGAGGAATACTGCACCTTCCAGGCCAGGGCGCTAGTCGACCCAGAGGAGGCGAGGAGAGTGGTCTTCGAGGAGGCTGGGAAAGAGCCGATTACCACCGATGATCAGAGGTTTTGGACCCTCATGAGGGCAGCGGAAAGGCTTGGGGTCTCACCCAAGAACCTTGAGGAGAGCCTCTACGCAGATCTATGGGAGGAACAGACTCTAGCCGCCTTCAAGGCCCCCGAACCCCTCGAGCTTCTCAGAAGCTACAACTTCTCCCTAACCCTAACACTACTAGCCCAGGCTAGAAGGATAGAGGCTAGATTTAGGGGGAAGGATGAAGGCTTGAGCCTATTGGAAGGAGTTTGGGCCCATGCCTAGTGAAAGGTGAAGGGGGCATCCATTATAGTAGTTGAACCACTATCTTCTGCCAACTCGCCCGGGAGGCAGGCCTTCAAGCTCGAGGCCTTCCTATCGCGCATCATGCTCCAAGAAAGGTGGAGGGTGATGGCCGAGGTTGAGTACCCGCCTAGAACAAAGCTGAGAAGGTTCGAGGTGGTTCAAGAAATCCATGGAAAGATGATGACGCCGAGATCAAGGAGAGAGGGTCGATCGATGGAGAGGTCATCTCAGGTTGGAAGGCCGCCGAGAAGGTGGGATAGTGGTCGTTGAAGATCTCGCCTCTAGGCTAGGAATAACTGAGGAGGAGGCGAAGAGAATTCTGAGAGAGACGAATAAGAGTTACATCGATATCAGAGGGATCTATATAACGCCTGAGAAACTTGATATGTTGGAGTAATACCTGGGAGGATTTCAGAGTCTGGCCCTCTCCGAGGCTATGTCATTTTTGAGAGGGCTGGGATGCAGGAGGCCAATTCAGGTCTTAGAAGCGCTTGGTTACACGGTGGAATGGGATGAGAGCCTGAGGGATGGCAGGGTTTACAAACCTGGAAAGAGACTAGTCTCTGACCAAAATGACGAATCGTCTTGGTTACTTAGCAAATTCAGGGAAAGGAAAAATAGGCTAATCCCCAAATCTTCTCATAGAAATTTTGTTTCTCCACTTCAGCAACAGCTTAATATCTAACTTCTCCTAATTTTTGAGGGATGGATTACTGGGAACTTCAGGGGGCTACAACCGTAGGTCTTGTATGTAAGGATGGGGTGATCCTGGCTTCGGAGAAGAGGGTGAGCTGGGGCCATCTGGTTATGAGCCGATCTGGTAAGAAGGTCTTCAAGCTAGCTCCCAACATAGGACTCGCCTTCGCAGGATTAGTGTCGGACATGCAGGCCCTAACCAGGGAGGCATCAGCCTACACGGCCCTCTATAGGTTGGAGAACAATAGGCCGATCCCCGTGAGGGCCCTCGCAAAGCTGATAGCCAACATTCTCTTCGAGCGCCGCCTCTTCCCCCTCCTTATGGAGACCCTTGTCGGCGGATTGGATGAGGAAGGCCCAGCGGTCTACTCCCTGGATCCCCTCGGCAGTGTGATCCCAGACAAATTCGTCTCCGTTGGCTCTGGCGCAGCTATAGCAATGGGCCTCCTGGAGGCCAACTATAGGGATGGCCTCACCCTAGAGGAGGGAGCTGCCTTGGCTCTACAGGCCATCAAGTCCGCCGCCGCTAGGGACGCTGTCAGCGGCGACGGTGTGGACATGCTCATTATCAGCGATAAGGGGATAGAGGAGAGGACCTACCCCCTAAGATAAGCCTAAACTAGTTGAAGGGTCCACTGAACAGCAGGTTTTTGGAGCTGGATCTAGAAAGGCTTTTGAGGCTGGCTAAGGACCATCTCGAGATCCTCTATAAACCTCACCAATTTCTCCTTATGGATGCTCGCTCCGCTCGCCCTATCATGGCCCCCTCCGAATCCTCCATGCCTCATAGCAACCTCTCTAGTGATCTCACCAAGGTGAAGGCCTATCCCCCTCCTTCCTCTGATTGAGATGTTAACCCTCCCACCTATGGCGGGCTTATAGCTGACGCCGACATCGACATCTAGGGCGTCGAGGATTAGGTTTGCCACAGCCCCTGTGGAAGGCTCAT
Organism: uncultured archaeon; assembly: GCA_938048735.1. Classification (GTDB taxonomy): domain Archaea; phylum Thermoproteota; class Bathyarchaeia; order TCS64; family TCS64; genus JAGTRB01. The sequence continues at coordinate 1,493 of CALIUM010000015.1, read as the reverse complement.
CGGACGCGTCGAAATAGGCCAGTCTCCCCAGCCTGACCGCCTTTCTCTGGATCTCCTCCATCAGTGAAGCCATATGCTCTAGGTGGGATATCGCCGCCTCGACCAAGCCAGATATTCTATGGGGAATAATATATCTACTGAGTTCCTCGACCACCCTCCGCCTGAAATCATTTGAGGTGACCCTGAAAAGGGCGTGAGTTAGGATTAGGGCCTCATGCTCCAGGATTTGGCGGTCGAACATCGAGATGAGCCTGGAGGCTATAGGCCCATCCTCAAACTGGTCTGATATGGCTGCGTAGGCTGCAAGCCTAGCCCCCTCCCTCCCCAACTCCACCCTATAGTGGTCATAGATTAGGGCGCTGGCACAGTCCTTTGGGCTGTAGACCACTTGAACCCCTGACCTCTCCAGCCTCCTAAGCAGAGCCTCAGCGGTGGGGTGATGATCAACTATTACAACCCTTGCGAACTTTGCTATTCTCAATATCTCCCCTATGAGCTCATCTCTCACACATAGGTCGCAGATATAGAGTTCCTCACTGGGGTGGTTCACATCTATAAGGGCTCCCTTAAACTCCTCATAGGTCACAGGAATCGGCCTAGCACCTCTAAGGTTGGCCATTAGGGCGGCACATATCAGCCCATCGGCGTCCTCGCCATGAGATATGCAGACCACATCATCGTCATGCATCAGCAAAGCTCCGATCCATCGAATATAAACCATAATCATCCATATAACCTACGAGTCCAACTTTGAAGAGATCTTGGGGCTCGGCGGCCACCAGAGAGAGGTTTCCCGGCTTAGATTGTCGTTTGTGAGAGAGGCTCTCTCCCCTTCCTTTGGGTTAAGGTGATTCTTACTCCGCGCTCAAACTGCCTATCTCGAGATTTAGATGATTATTCCAAACCCGCTCTCCTCTTATGGTTTTAGGAGCGTCGCAGGAGCCCATATACGATCTGAACATATAGATTTTAATATACCTTTTAAACATTCATATATATAACTTGATTTTTTTCTTTTTCCTAATTTATCTTGGCTGGTGATTATCTTACAAGTCTAGAACTGTTGAACCTTGAGGGATTTTAGAAGAGTTATTATAGAAGAGACCCCTCGACTATATCTTTTCAGGTCCATCTTCGTTGCCCCCAGGGGTTTATGATACCGTGATGGTGAACGTCGTTGGTGGAGCTAATGCTGTTGGTGTGGTCAGGCTGCTCCATACGTAGATGGTGACGGTGTATGTTCCGGCCGGCAGTCCCAGGAAGGCCACCGGGACGGGCTTCGTTGCCCCAGCCTTTATGTCGGCTAGGGTTGTGCCAAGGGCCACGATCCTCCCGGTGGCATCCTTTATCTGGGCGATCACGTAGACGCTCAGGTCCACGCCTACATTGCTCTTCAATGTGACCTGGGTGTAGAAGGCCGTGTTCCTAGACACGCTGGCCACAGGCCTAGCCGCAGCATCCAGCAGGGTGGGAGCCGACGGGGTGAAGGTCCC
>CALIUM010000014.1 GCA_938048735.1 uncultured archaeon | reverse complement strand
GCCTATAAGGGTTTCAGGCTGGACCCCCTCGACCTCGTATTCAGGTTTGATCCTGATCCTGTGCATTAGAACTGGCCTGGCTAGGATCTTGATGTCGTCGGGGATAACGTAATCCCTCCCCTCCACATAGGCCAGGGCCCTCCCGCCCTTGTAGAGCCAGATGCTCGCCCTAGGGCTCGGCCCGAGGCTCACCTCCTCCATAGACCTTATGGAGTCGACGAGGTCTACTATGTACCTCTTTACGGCCTCTGAGACGTGTATCTTTCTCACCTCCTCCACCTGGGCTTGGACCTCCTCCGGGGCTGATGCCTGGGATATTATGGGCCTCTCGAGTTCGTCTATTCTGGTGATTATCTCCAGCTCCTCCCCGAGGGTTGGGTATTTCACCTCTACCCTGTAGGCGAACCTGTCTATGAAGACCTCTGTTAGGGGGTAGGTACCCTCGCTTCCGTAGGGGAGCTGGGTGGCTAGGACTATGAAGGGTTTGGGGAGGGGGATGGTCTTCCCCTCTATGGTTACCTGGTACTCCTGCATGGCTTCAATGAGGGCTGCCTGGGTCTTCGGTGTCGCCCTGTTAAGCTCATCCGCCAGGACCACGTTGGCGAATATAGGGCCGTACTTGAGGTCCCAGACCCCCTCAGAGATCCTGTAGTATGTTGTCCCTATCAGATCCGCGGGGAGGAGGTCTGGGGTCATCTGTATCCTCTTGAAGGTCCCCCCGATGGTCTGGGCGAAGCTCCTGGCTATAAGGGTCTTCCCCACCCCTGGGGGCCCCTCCAGCAGCACATGCCCCTCGCTGAGGAGGGCCACCCAGAGCATCTTGAGGACATCCCTCTTCCCGATGATGAGCCTCGAAACCTCTTCCAGAACCTTGGAAGGCCTGGATTCAACCTTCATATTGCAGGTCCTCCTCCAGCCTCACCAGTATACTCTTATCCCAGTCTGGATGCCTCTTTAAAACCTCTTCCACCCTGCTCATCCTGATCCTCACACCTCTAACCTCCATTTTTAGGATTATTATGGCCGTGAGGGAGGCGAGGGAGTACCTGGCCTCAGGAAGGGAGATGAGGTAGAAGGCCGTGGCCAAGATCTCCTTCGCCTTAGATAGGGGGCTTGGCCTCCAGTGGGAGGTGTCCAGGAGCGGCCTACGCCCCATTAGGAGGTGGCCTGCAAACCTGGCGTTTCCCCCGACCTCGAACATGGAGTTTATCATGAAGCGTGGGTCTGAGACCACTATGATCCTCCCGGCTCCGTAGCCGGCCTCTGCGGCCACCGTGAAGGGGCCTCTAGGCTCACCTGGGTCCCACTCCAGGTTGCTGTTCAGATCTAGGAAGCTGAAGGAGCTGGAGGTGGCTAGGCTCCTGAAGCCGCTTCCAGTTATGACTGTGGCGTAGTTGAGGGTGAGCCCCTCACCCCCCACCCCTGTGGCCTGGATTATTTCAGGTAGGCGTCTGGACTTCAATTTGAAGAGGGGGTCTAGGAGTAGTGAGCCATTCAGCTTGAGGTCTAGGCCTAGGATTGTGAGGAGCTCGTTCCCCGTTCCGAAGTCATCAGCCAAGATGAGGAGGCCTCCCCCCATGAGGAACCCCTTGACGGCCTCAGCCTCCTCCCTGGTGAAGGGGGTTGAGGGAGCTAGGACGAGGAGGGCCAGGCCATGGGCCTCCCCGAGGCCCGCGTAGACGCTCATCCTTCTCAGATCCTCCACCATGCTAAATCTTAGGGCTTCACTCGCTTTTGAGAGGCCATTCCAGAAGGGGTTCATGGGGTTAAAGTCTTCTGTCGGGGGCATTAGGTGGATCAATGAGGCCACGGCTATGAGGGCCGAGAGAAAACCTAAGATTATTGGCTTCCTCATGGGGCTAAGCCTCCCAGGTTCCTCTGCAGTTCCTCTAGGAGGAGGGTGGCCTCTGAGATGTCGGGCTTCAGGCCTCCGTAGACCTCCTCCTCCAGGATCCAGGTCAGCCTCTCGAAGGGCTCAAGGGCTCCTCCGAGCTTGGGTCTCACCCTCTCCAGATACTCCCTTACAGTGTCGCTTGGTCTGAGCTCCTCACGGGTTGCTCTGGCCACGATCTCCACCGCCTTAAGGTATATTAATGGGATCCCGGCCAGCTCCCTGGCCACCGGTCTTGGAGCCTCTGGCTGAGCCTCCTCAGCCTCCACACCTTGGGGTTTAGGCCTCCTCGATGAGAGGAGGCCCCTTGTTAAGATGGCCACCATGGTTAGGGGGATTATGAGGAGGTAGGGGTTGAGTATGAGCAAGTTTCTCCTCATGCTAGGCATCCTGTAGTGGGGCTCAGATGGGTGGGCCTGGACTGTTATCTGGTGCCAGCCCGAGGATTGGGTTAAGGGAACCTGTAGATAGACCTCGAATCGGCCCTCGCCATCCGTCTCCACGGCTCTCATAAGCTCGAACCCCTCAACCCTCACTACTGCCCCCTTAACATGCCCCATAGGACCTTGGAGATGGCCCCTGACCCCTACTGGGAGGCCTGCCAGGGTCAGGGTTGGGATCTCAACCTCCAGCTCCAAGGGGTATCTATAGACCTCGACCCTGGCTGTTGCCCTGGCTGGGGCGTAGAGGTCCCTAGCCGATGTGCCTATCTCTAGGGTTTGGAAGCCCTCAGCGGCCTCGGCTGGAATCCTGAAGGTGAATTTGAAGCTCCCCCTCTCATCGGCCACCTCCCTGAGGGTTCTGCCGAATCCCCTGGCCCAGACCTCCAACCCCGGCACGTCCACTAGGCCTATGACGGTAAGGTCTTCGGTGGGTAGGATCCTCCCCTTATCCACCTCTATCTTCAGGGTTGGGGTTAGGTATAGGAGCCTCACCTCTATCACATTGGATCTGGAGGCCGCTAGGGTTCCTATGTCTGGGCCCTTGGGCTTGAATAATGCCTGGATTGACAGCTCGGGTTTATATATGAAGGGTACCCTCAGGGCGGTCCTGAAATGGCCTCCTGGGCCGGTCATCACCTCCGCCGCCTGCATCCCGTCTAGGTTGATGGTGGCCCACCGGTTCTCGAGGGGCATACCATCCATGGTGGATAGGGTTCCCATGAGGGTTATCTGGGAGCCCACCCAGGCCTCCCCCTCCTCCACCCTTATCCAGAGGCTCGTCTGTGTGGGCTGGATGCCCCTGAGCCTCCCAGCCAGCTCCTCTATCCTCAGCCCGTAGGTCTCTATGAGGATGGTTAGGCTCCTTAGGGGGTCTCCTATGGGTATGGGTATCCTCCTTGAGAACTCTTGGGAGGCTGACTGGAGCTCGGTGTGGGTGAGGTTCGCCTTTGCTAGGTTGATGGATGCTTCCCGGAGTTGTTCTCCGGCATCCCTTATGAATCCCAGCTCTATGAGGCCTCTGGCCAGCTCTATATGGGTGCCCGTCTCGTTTAGGAGGCTCACCTCAACCTGCAGGAGCTCATGGAACCTCCTCATGATGTATCTGAGGGGCTCTGGGACATACACCCTGTAGGCCTCCCCAAGCCTTGAGATGGCCTCCGTGTAGTTCCCGATGCTCACGGCCTCCACAACCCCCCTGTAGATGGTGAGGAGGAGAAGGCCTGGGGGGATCTCCTCGGATATCTCCGCGGGGTTTACATGCCTTGGATGGGCTGTCTGGGCTGTTGACTGGCCCATCATCAAAGATATCGATATCATCGCCGAGAGGAGGATCAGCCTCAGCCGGTTCATCCCATCAGTATCTCCATGAGCCTCAATGCTATGAGCATGGTGAAGGCTGGAGGTAAAGCAAGTATCTCTATTAGGCCCTTGGCGTGGAACTAGCCCCTCTTTTCATGAGTCTGTACTGGAGGGCTGTCTCCGCGTTCGTCCGGCGCACAGGCGAGTATGGGGATGCCCTTACTGACCGCCTCCCTGTATATTGGGTTAACTTTAGCCTCCTCCCTCGTCGCCAAGTGTATTTGGAACGGGTGGTAGAGGGGCAATTTAGCCTCCTCCTCTATCCTGGCTATTGCTTCTCCCCTAGCCCTAAAATCCCCCAGTAGACTGTCGGCAACTATCAGCACATCCACGTCGCTTCCGCCCGTTGCGAGCCCTTCGGCGACGCTCCCAAACACGTAAACACTACATGGGCCTAGAACCTCATTAGCGGCTTTAGCTATGGCCCCAGACCAAAAACGCCATTGAGAAGCTATCTGAGTGATTTTAACCTTTGCCCTTAACAGAGTTAACAAACTTTATCACCTTCTCAGCGAAGTCTAGGAGTTCCTCGGCCTCCTCTCTATCATACCTCCTAGGCATGTAACGCGAGCTTATGTAGGTTTCCTCAAGCCTTATGAACAAACTCCTATTCTCTCGAACGAAGTCATCGAAAAGGTTTGGATTATCCAGCAGATCCTTGAGAGCGGAAATAAGCTGCCTAACGGCATGAACTCGAGGCACCTCGCCAGTCAACTCAAATATCACAGACTTCAGGTATAGTTGAACGGCTTGATCGGCCATGAAGGCGGCAATGTCATAGTCTCCCTCATGCAAGCTTCTCCTACCCGATCCAAGCATCCTTAATGCTCTATCTCTAAGTAAAGCAACCTCATTATGGCTCAAAGCTCACGCCTTCAACAGACGCGCATTAAACTATTCCTATTTAAGGTTTCCATTGGCGAACATAAATCCAAGATACTGCGACGGGAAAGGGTATGTGGAAAGCCTCATACTTACCTGAAGCCCTCTTCAAGGCTTATTTTTGGCTTAAATCCGAATATCTCCCAGCCCTCCTCACGTCCAAGCAGCTCCCCAATCGCCTAGTGCCCTCGCGATGCTCAAGTGTTAAATCATTCCCTAAAATAGACATAATCATCCTCCAGCTAGTTTATCTCATCAGTATCTCCATGACCCTCAATGCTACGATCATGGTGAAGGCTGAGAGTAGGGCTATGGCTATGAGGTCTATGAACCTCCGCCTCGGCCTTAGGATGGCTAGGGCTGCGAAGTACTCGAGGGTGAATATGCTTATGTAGGCATCAAGCCTAGCCTCCCCCAGGGCTGAGAGGGCTGGGACGGTAAGGGTGATCATGGCTCCCAGGATTATGTTGAAGATTATGTTCCTGTCTAGGGTCACCCATAGACCTCCAGGACTATCCTTCTGGTCCTACCCATATCCACCTCCGAGGCCACCCTCACAGGCCTCTTGAGGGTGGCCGCCGCGACGCAGGCGGCTACGGACGCCTCGAGGGAGCCCATCACCCTCCTGAACCTCCCAACCCCTATCCAGCCCCTCACCCCCCTCAACTCCAGGATTATATCCTCCCCTTGGACCACCCTGACAGATTCGCAGAGCTCTGTGAGGTCTACCAGGGCCTCTGAGACTGCAGCCTCCAGCCCTTCTGGGAGGCCTCCAGACCTAGCCAGCTCTGAGGCTGGGGGGAGGACGATGAGGTAAGGCTCCCCTCCCCACTCTGCGGCCAAGCGTCCGGCTGGTGGGTTTGATTGTATAGGCCCCTTATCAACGGCTAATGGGATGTGGGTGTAGACCCTCCCATCCCCATGCTGGACATAGTAGCCCTTGGAGGAGGCGTCAACCTCCTCTAGGAGGGCCTCCAGGCCTAGGGCTGAACCCTCCAGGAGGCCCCTCACAGCCCTCCGGGGTATCGGCTCCGTAGGGGTCAATAGGATGGATAATCCGAGGATAAGGATGCCTATGCCTAGGGCTGTCATTGGGGTGTTGGAGATGATGAGGTGGGAGGCTAGGGCTAGGATGGCTCCGAAGGCTGCAAGGGAGGCCCCGAAGGCGTTAAACCTATCCAACCCCACCCCTTCAGTCTAGGATATGGTTAATACCCTAATTTAAGGGTGCTCAATTTAATGTTTTTCCATAAATGTATGTGCGGAAATTTCCGGTCACCATCTTAAAACCTTTACTTATTAATTTCCTCTAATATTTTGAGGGTTTGTCTTTTTAATTTTGGGATGTCATTTTTTATTGTTTCCCAGACTAATTCCAAGTTAACTCCGAAATATTCATGGATTAATTTATCCCTCATACCTGATATCTCTTTCCAAGGGATCTCGGGATGGTTTGTCTTTAGCTCTATACTTAGATTCTTTGTTGCCTCCCCGATTATTTCTAGAGCTCTTAAAACAGCGTACTGCTTCTCCTTATTCTTTAAGAATCCATCTTTAGACACCTTTTCCATAAATTTTTCTATATCATAAATTGTTTCCATTATGTGTTGGAGATATAACTTATCTTTTTTCATATATAACAACCATTTCCTTTTTAACATCCTCTATTATGTGGGGATTTAGGCTGTTGAAGGTTCCTAGATCCACTTTCCTCTTGAATATTTTGCTCAATTCATCCTCTATACGAACAAGGTCTAGGAGGCCTTTAGGCCTGCTATAATCAAACTCTATCGCTATATCGATATCACTCTCGTCCGTCTCTTCCCCCCTTAAGAATGAGCCGAATATAGCCATAAAGACTATATCATTCTCCTCACAGATTTTAGAGAGTTTCTCCCCTAAACCCTCCCCACCCAACCTCCTGAGGAGCCCCTCAACCCTAAACATCTTTGGATCCATAGCTGATCCTATAATTCTCAGTAATCGGCTTATTTATCTTCATGAGCCAGTAGGTGGTATGAGTGCTTCCTCGCCGCAGCCCCCAGGGCTAGGATTGTGGTTAGAGTGGTTAGGGAGGCGACTAGTGGGTCGAGCCTTATCCCCCATGGGGTGTAGTTTAGGGCCAGACCCATGAGGGGCACGAGGGCTAGGCTTAGGCCTATGGATAGGGCGAGCCTCTCCAGCTGGGTTAGGTCCCCCTTCTTAGGGTATAGGAGTTCTATGAGGGAGGCCCCTGGGAGGTATAGGACGTAGATGGAGCCTAGGATGTACCTGGCGTAGGTGAGCTGTGGAACCCTTGGGGAGGCATATATCGAGATGTTCGTGGCGAGTACCGTGGAGGCGAGGGCCCAGAACCATGCCGCCCTTGAGCTTAGGAGGAATCTGAGGAAGCTCTTTGGTGGGGATGGGTCTAGGAGCCTCAGGTGGCCATCCTCCCTTAGCCTGTAGACCGCCCTGGCAGCCTCATGCCTCCTCAGGCCAAGCCTCCTAGATGCCTCCTCGACGAGCTCCCCTAGGGTGGTCTCTCCACCCTCCAGCAGCCTAAGGATCCCCTTGGCTGCCTTATCCAGCTCTATGGAGCCTTGGGAGCCGTCACGTTCATCCAAAGCTGGAGCCACCTCCCATGATACCTCAACTCGCCCTCCTCAAGCCTCCACAACTCGAATATGAGCCTGGCATTGGCGGCTGGCTTGGGGAGTCTCAGGTCTACTGGGATGGTTATGTTTTGGCCGTGGGGGAGGATGGCCTCATACTCATCTATGACCGGTGCCTCAGCGTGGGTCGTCTCGTTTATCAGGGTTGACCCATCTCCAAGCTTTACCAGGACGGTGTAGTACATCACCCTCCCCTCATGGTTCCCAAGGTAGAGGTATAACCTGAAGGTCTCGTTGACCAGGACGTTCCTTGGGTAGTCCCCTATCTTCATCCCAGGGCCTAATAGGCCTATCTCAGAGAAAGGCTCCACAACCCTCCCGGACTGGAGGGTTTGGGAGGCTGCGAATACGCCCGCCACCAGGGCCAATGCCAGGATAACGGCCCTCACCTCCTCATCTATCAAGCCCTCCTCACCCTCCACCCCCTCCTTAGCCTCAGCCAGAGGCTCCAGAAGATCCTAGGCGAATAGATATATCCGAGGATACAGCCCACAGCTGTGAGGATGGCCGCTGAGGATAGGGTCCAGTTCCTCAGATTAATCCTGGCCCTCCCCTCCTCCACAAGCCTATCTATGGAGGCCTCGACATCCCTCACGAGGTTGTAGGCCTCGGTTAGGCTTTTTCCCCTTCTCGATGTGTTGGTCTCAGCCTCAGCCTCCCTGATCAGGCTTAGGGCCCTGTTGAGCCTTATGGCGGCCTCCTCCACATCGGCCCCTCTCCTCTCAGCCTCCACGAGCTTCTGGTACACGAGCCTCACGTAGTTCCTAACCTCCTCTGCATCCTGGACCTCGGCCATGACTGATGGGAAGAGGAGGAGGATCAATAATGGTAGTATGTAGAGTGGGATGGTCCTGCTTCTTGCCCCTCTGTTTTTCATCGGTTTCATTCCCCTTTTGTTCTGTCTATCTCTGGAGGATCCCGTCTCTTATGTTTACTATGTTAATCAGGTTATACGCATATGATGCGTATCCGCTTCTACAAGGCTTAAAGTGCGTTATAAACATTATGGGCTTCATATCCGCCACTGTTTACCTAATTCTATAGTTTTTAGCTAATAGATCGTTATCATGAGAGAAGAA
>CALIUM010000013.1 GCA_938048735.1 uncultured archaeon | reverse complement strand
CAAGGTCTGCCCTGTTGAGGTTCCCAACGAGTTCGATGAGGGTTTAGGGTTCAGGAAGGCGATATACATACCCTTCCCGCAGGCCATCCCGGCGAAGTACACCATAGACAGGAGGGCCTGCATAGAGTGCATGAGCTGCGTTGAGGCATGCAAGCTCCAGGGGAGGAACGCCATAGACCTCGAGATGAGGGAGGAGGAGCTACACCTCCAGGTTGGAACCATCATCGTAGCAACAGGATACGACCTATACGACGCGCGGGAGTTGGCTGAATATGGCTATGGGAGATACGAGGATGTTATTACAAATCTAGAGTTTGAGAGGATGGTTAATGCCGCGGGGCCGACTGGTGGGAGAATACTTAGGCCATCGGATGGTAAAGAGCCAAAGAGGGTTGGATTCATCCAGTGTGTAGGCTCTAGGGATTTTAGAACGGGGAATATATACTGCTCAAGAATATGTTGCATGGCTTCTATAAAGCATGCCTACCAAGTGAAGGAGAAGATCCCTGAAGCTGAGGTCTATATCTTCTATATGGATTTAAGGACCTTTGGTAAGGGTTGTGAAGAGTTTCTTGAGAGGGTTCAGCGGGGGGGCGTGATACTTGTTAGAGGGAGGGCAGAGATTTACGGGAGGCCAGAGGCGAAGAGCCTCGTAGTAAGATTTGAGGACACACTTCTTGGGAAAGTTATGGAGATGGAGTTTGACCTGATAGTCTTAGCCACAGGACTGGTTCCGAGGATAGACTCCGAGGATGTCCAGAGGATTTTGAAGCTTTCAAGAAGCCCTGATAACTTCTTCCTTGAAGTCCATCCAAAGCTTAGACCTGTCGAGACGCATAGCCTGGGAATCTACCTCTGCGGCTGTGCTCAGGGGCCGAAGGATATCCCTGACACCGTGGCCCAGGCGAGTGCAGCTGCAGCCCAAGCGGCAATTCCATTGTTGGCCGGTGAGATCATTTCAGAGCCCACGGTAGCATATGTTGATGAAGAGATCTGCGGTGGTTGTAGGATATGTGAAAGTGTATGCCCCTATGGTGCGGTGAGGGTTGAGGAGACAGCCGTGGGCAGGAAGGCTAAGGTGAACGAGGCGCTCTGCAGGGGTTGTGGTACTTGTGGAGCAGCCTGTCCATCTGGAGCGATAACAATGCGTGGATTTACGAAGGAACAGATCCTAGCCCAAGTTGAGGCGCTCCTTATGGCATAGATGGAGAGATGGACTGATGAACGATTTCAGACCGGTCATAATAGCCTTTACGTGCAACTGGTGCGCATTTGCTGGGGCAGACCTCGCAGGCACGAGTAGGCTCCAATATCCAACGAACATTAGAATCATCCGATTAATGTGCTCAGGCAGAGTTGAACCTGAATTTATATTAAAAGCCTTCAAGCTCGGAGCCGACGGGGTCCTCGTCGGGGGCTGCCACCCAGGTGACTGCCACTACATCGATGGGAATTACAAAGCTGCCTTCAAGGTTGCATTGGTGAAGGAGGTTTTAAGACCCCTTGGTATAGAGCCTGAGAGGCTGAGGCTTGAATGGATCTCGGCCTCGGAGGGGAGTAAATTCGCCGAAGTTGTCTCATCCTTCGTAGGGGAGTTAAAAGGACTTGGGCCAAACCCCATGAAGGAGTTCAAAGGAGGGGAGGTGGGGCGATATGGGTGAAAGGTTAAAGTTTGCGTTCTACTGGGCTTCGACCTGCGGTGGTTGCGATGTTGCGATGCTAGACCTCGCGGAGAGGATCCTGGAGGTCATAGAAATCGCCGACATAGTCTTCTGGCCCATCGCCATGGACTTCAAGTACAAGGATCTGGAGGCCATAGGTGGGAGAGGTATAGAGGTAGCTTTCTATAATGGGTCTGTGAGGAACTCCGAGCATGAACACCTGGCCAAGGTTTTGAGGGAGAGGTCAAAGATCCTGATCGCCTTCGGCACATGTGCATGTTACGGTGGAATACCAGGGTTAGCCAACATCTCGGAAAGAGATGAGATCTTCAGGATAGTCTACAGGGAAACCCCTTCAACGGTAAATCCCCAGAACACCCTTCCAACCACAAGCCTAAAAATCGACGATGTAACGCTAACATTGCCTGAATTTTTTGATTTTGTAAAACCCTTAAACATGGTTGTAGATGTTGATTATTATATCCCAGGCTGCCCTCCACCCGTTGAGCTGATATGGCAGGCGATCGAGGCCATAAGAATCAACAGGCTTCCCCCTAGGGGCTCGGTTATAGGTCCAAGGTATACCCTCTGTGAAGTCTGTAAGAGGAAGAGGGATGAGAAGATAAAGATTAAACTTATCAAAGGGATTCAGGAGGGTGTACCTGACCCCGAGATATGCTTCTTAGACCAAGGATACATCTGCCTAGGACCCGCAACGAGGGCTGGATGCGCGGGCGAGGAGGGGGGAAAGTGCTTAAATGTTAACATGCCCTGTCGAGGGTGTATGGGGCCTCCCGATGAGGTTGAGGACCAGGGAGCGAGGATGATCAGTGCACTAGCATCGGTAATGATTCCAGAAATCCCGCCAGAGAAGCTAACGGAGATGATTAAAGATCCACTGGGAATGTTCTACAGATTCACATTACCATCCTCAATTCTAAACAAGAGGATGAAAAGGAGTGAATGAGATGGGGACATCCCTTGAACGAGGAAAGATTGTGACGATCTCGCCAGTCACTAGGCTTGAGGGCCATGCAAAGATCGAAATAATCCTAAATGATCATGGAAATGTGAGGGATGCATACCTTCAAATCGTGGAATTGAGGGGTTTTGAAAGGTTCTGCCAGGGGAGGCTCGTTGAGGAGCTCCCGAGGATCATGCCGAGGATATGCGGCGTATGCCCAGGCGCCCACCACATGGCCTCAGCTAAGGCCGCTGATGCCGTCTATGGCGTCGAGCCGACCGAGACGGCAAAGAAGCTTAGGGAGCTCTTCTATTGCGCCCACATCATCCACTCCCATATGGCCCACTTTTATGTATTGGCAGGGCCTGATCTCCTAGTTGGACCTGCGGGAGATCCCACGGAAAGAAACATTTTTGGCGTTTTTAAGAAGCTTGGAATGGAATTCGGGAGGCAGATCATCGCGAATAGGAGGTACGCCCAAAGAGTTCAGGAATTGATGGGTGGTAAGGCCACCCACCCCGTCTTCGGCCTTCCCGGAGGAGTCTCAAAGCCGTTGAGGAGGGAGGAGAAGGGCACCATTGAAGAGATGTTCAAGTCTATACTTGATTTTGCGAGGATGGGCCTGAGCCTATGGGAAGACTCGATATTGAAGGAAGAGGACCGTGTCTACCTTCTTAAAAGCGACGCTTACTACCTTGAAACATACTATATGGCGATGGTTGATAGAAACAACAAGGTGAACTTCTATGAAGGAGAGATCAAAGCCGTAGATCCCAAGGGGAGGGAGGCCGCAAGGTTCAAGCCCATAGAATATCTAGACTTTATAGGGGAACATGTAGAGCCGTGGAGCTATCTCAAATTCCCATTTTTGAAGAATATCGGATGGAGAGGCATCATCAATGGAGAGGGGAGCGGGGTTTACAGGGTCAACAGCCTCGCGAGGTTAAATGTCTCTGAGGGGATGGCAACCCCTCTGGCTCAAGAGGCCTACGAGAAAATGTACGAGTTTTTTGGAGAGAAACCGGTCCACGCAACCCTAGCATTTCACTGGGGTAGATTGATAGAGACGTTATACGCAGCTGAGAGGGGCCTAGAGCTTTTGGCGGACCCCGAGATTACGGGTCAGGATATTAGGACGGATGTAGCGAGGCCAGTAGGAGAGGGGGTAGGTGTAGTAGAGGCTCCAAGGGGAACATTATATCACCATTATGTGACAGATGATAAGGGCATAGTTCAAAGTGTAAACCTCATCGTCGCAACTGTTCAAAACAATGCGGCCATGAGCCTATCAGTTAAGAAGGCCGCAAGCAATCTCATAAGGGAGTGGAAAGTTAGCGATGAGATCCTAAACATGGTCGAGATGGCTGTAAGGGCATATGATCCATGTATTGGGTGCGCAACCCATTCATTAATAGGTCAAATGCCTCTAGAATTGAACATCCGCAAGGCAGATGGAGAAATCTATAAAACAATCATAAGACCATAGGTTCTTCAGTTCAAACTTTTATTATAATACTCAAACCTCAGTATACTGAAACTTGCCATTAAGTGTGAGGCTGTGTTGAAGGTCCTAGTTTTAGGTGTGGGGAACCCAACCCTCGGAGATGATGCCTTAGGCCTTTATGTTGCGAGGGAGCTTAGAGAGGAGATCTCCAGAAAAAAATTGAAGATCGAGGTTGTTATCGAGGAATCTAGCTTAGATTGGCTAACCATAGCTGAAAAGATGGTGGATTATGATAAAGTCATATTAATTGATACTGCAGTTGTAAATGAGGAAAAGTTAGTTGGAAGGATCTTTAAGTTTGATCTTAAAGGGTCAGATGAGCGATATGAGTATTCATACACGCTTCACAACCTTAGCCTCCAATCGGCGATAAAAATTATTAGAAGGCTTTCTCCAGAAGAAACTCCCGAAAAAGTTATTTTAATTCTTATTGGAATAATAGAGCCTAAAGAATTTAGCAATAGGCTAAGCCCTAAAATTAAAAGAATTATACCTAGAGTGGTGAAAGAAGTTTTAGATGAGATTTCAAAAATCAATTGAGCAATAAAGTGTATAAAAATTTAGCATGCCTTTTGGAGAACAAGTTTTTCAGAGCCACTAACAAGATCATGCCTTTTGGAGAAATCAGTTCGTTACTCTTTTATTATTTCACATGAAATTGTCATTTTGCTGAGGCCTCAATTCCGCCGACTGAGAAGTATAAGGTCGGTGAGGAGCCTCAGTCTCCAAAAGGTGCGGAGGGTGGGATTCGAACCCACGAACCCCTTCGGGACAGCCGCCTCAGGGCTGCGCCTTTGACCTGGCTTGGCAACCTCCGCTCATGGATCGGATTGTTGAAGGGAGATTTTAAATTTGTCTTTTGAGCCCTCGGTGGAGGCGTCTCAGGGCCCTCCCTTTTTCCCCAGGAATAAATCCCATTGTGCAGCAGGATTCTCCAGTGCATCCTTATCTAGCTCTTAGATGACCCCATTCAGAATTGATGTTGAATTGATGTTGGGGGAAGACACTTATATCCTGAATTACCTGTTGGTCAAGCCTGGTGCGCGTTAGAGGAGACGGAGTTAGGAGGTTTTGTGGAGGTTCTGGGAGGGCCGCTGCCGGGAGTCGAACCCGGGCCGAAGGCTCCACAGGCCTGTATGCTACCGTTACACCACAGCGGCCGCCCGGCATATTTTGAAAATGTGGTGATTAAAAGTCTTTACTTCGGGGCGGTGTTGGTAGTCGAACTAAAATCGAAAAAAATAAATATTAGTTTGATTTTTTTCAAATTTGATTCTATGAATAGCGAAGAGGGGGAGGAGCTCAGGAGGCTCAGGGAGGAGATAGAGGAACTCAAGAGGGAGCTTAGGGAGGTGTCCGGAAGGCTCAGAGAGGGAGGGGCGAGGCCACCTGAGGAGGCTGGGAGGGGCCACCTGAGGATCGACCTTGGGGAGGCGATAGGCGAGTATGTCTCCAGCATCCTGGAGAATGTGATGGCCGGTATCAAGGGCGAGCTTGACAGGTCGATATTCATAGGGCCTAAGGGAATATTTGTAGCAAAGAAGGATAGAGTTGATAGGCCCTCCAGAGCCGATCCCAAGAGGGCGGCTGAGGTTATGAGCGCTTTAGGAAACGAGCATAGGATCAGAATACTCGAGGAGCTTACAAGTGGAGGGCGATATCTCGGGGAACTCCTTGAACTATTCCCCGGGATGAGCGCTGGAACCATCTCAAACCACCTCGATGTTCTAAAGGCAGCCGGGCTTGTGGTCCAGGAGAAGGAGAGGGGGCGATACCTGATAACCATACCTGGGAGGATAGCATACAGGATGGCGAGCCAGCTGGTCAA
Source organism: uncultured archaeon (assembly GCA_938048735.1). Taxonomy (GTDB): domain Archaea; phylum Thermoproteota; class Bathyarchaeia; order TCS64; family TCS64; genus JAGTRB01. Next base: position 18,954 of record CALIUM010000013.1, on the reverse strand, counting down.
TCAGATAAACGAGGGGGGAGAATGAGATGGCTGGACCCTCAGGTACTGAACTCTGCTTTAAATGATCCCAGGGCCTAACCAAGTCTCTAAGATCGGATGAAGGGCCCTTGATGAGGTCGGCTTTTAAAGGGATGGGGGAGATGAAACCTGTCTTCCAAAGATGTTCATGAGCGTGAAAAAAGGCGGGAGGGGTTTTTAACCCGCCTTTCATTGGAATTCTCCTTCGTTAGGGGAAACTTCTTTATCCTGGTCGTTAGCTGGATAATCCTCGATTTCGCGAGGGAACTCCCCGGAACCTATTATCCTCTATATGTCCAGGCTCTCGGAGGAACGGCTTCCACTCTAGGCCTTATAGGAGCCGCCTCCACCACCTCCCAAGCCCTGGTCCAGTTTCCTGGAGGATACCTTGCAGACAAGATAGGAAGAAGGAGGCTCATAGTTACGATGACCTTCGCAGCGGCCTTCGCTTGGCTCTTCTATGCATTGGCCCCGAGCTGGCACTTCATCCTCGTTGGGGCTGTCATAGGAAGCCTATGCAGGATATACATCCCGGCCCTCAACGCCATGGTCATGGACTCCATCCCAGAGGAGAGGAGGGGCACAGGCTTCGGCATAATATTCCTTATCGAGGCCGTCTCCACCACCCCAGCTCCCCTGGTCGCCGGCCTCCTATACGCAAGGTTCGGCCTAGTGACAAGCCTAAGGCTAGGATACACCCTAGCCTTCCTTCTATTCGCCTCAGCGGCTGTTTTTAGGATAAGGTTGGAGGAGACCCTGAGAGACCCTGTTAAGATGAGTTGGTCGGAGCTCTTGAGAACCATCCCGAACTCTGTGGTTGAGAGTATCTGGGTCTGGAGCAGAGTTCCTAGGTCCGCGTTTGCAATATTTATGGTGAACGTGATGAACATGTTCTCCTTCTCAATGATCGAACCAGTTCTATTGCTTTACATAGTCCATGACCTTGGAATAAGCCCAGGTGAATGGGCGTTACTGGCAACCTTCCTCTTCATAGTGATGATTGTCCTGGCGATACCAGGGGGTAAACTCATAGATAAGGTGGGTAAGAGGGGGCCTCTCCTCCTATCATATCTTACCGTGGCTCCAGCCGCCCTCCTAGTCTTGTATGGAGATCTCGCAAGGCTATTCCTGGCTCTCCCCCTCTGGGGCCTCGTGATAGTTCTGGGGAGGTCCGCCTCCTCAGCCCTAATTGCAGACCTCGTTCCAACTATGGAGCGGGGGAAGGTCTCAGGCTTCAGCAACTTCTTCAACCTTATCTCCTCATCCCTCGGCATGCTCATCGGGGGATCCCTCTACGACAGGGTCTCGCACAGGCTTCCCTTCATCCTCCAGCCGATACTGGCGATCCCCCCCGCATTTTTGACCTTGATATTTGTCAAGGAGAAGGTGAAGGGATCTGAATAACGGTGAAAAATTTGGACATCCTTTTTTGGGCTTCGGAAGAGATGTGAGATGGCTGCTAATCTTCATCTCGGCCAGAAGCATATTCGGAGGACTATTTGGATACCTAGTCCAGCTCTATCTGAAGGCTATAGGTTTCGATTCTAGGGCCAGGGCCTGTTGGCGATGGCGAACATCCTCTGCTGTATGGCCCTCTCAATACCCTTCGGGCTTCTCGGTGACAGGTTTGGGATGAGAAACTCTATGCTTTTAGGTTGTATATCCATATTCGCATCGGTGATGCTGCTTCTAGCCTTCAGGGAGTTCCCCCTCCTTCTCGCATCCTTCATCCTCCTAGGTGTGGGGAGCTCTTCTTTCAGCATCCTCCTTCAACCATTATACGCCTCACACTTCAAGGGGAAGGAGATGGATAGGGCCTTCGGCGTCATGGGCTTCGTCAGCCTAGCCTCTAACGCATTAGGTAGCCTGCTCGGCTATATCCCTCCGGCCTTGATGAGCTTCCAAAGCCTCTCACTGGCTGAGGCCTACTAAGCCACCATAGCATGGAGCTCCTTCCTCTTGTACCTAGCTCTGGCTGCATTTTTGATGGTCAGGCCGGATAAGCCAATAGGTAGATCATTTAATCGAGGGTTAGAGTCTAAAGGAACCCTATACAGGTTCGGCCTCCTTAACATCCTCATAGGCCTCGCAGCCGGGATGTTCATAGAGCTGGCTACCTACTTCCTCAGCGTTAAGTTCAAAGTGGAGTCCGCATCAATCGGCATGCTCTACTTCACTACAAGCATCTCAGGAGCCCTGGCCAACATGGCCGTTCCGAAGGTCTCAAGACGACTAGGAACATCTGGAGGAATAATCGCCAGTCTGATGATGGTCCTCGCACTCCATCTATCTGTAGCTGTGGCGCCCACATCCCCTATAGCCGCTGCTTCCTATATCGCCCGCACCAGCGTTATGAACCTATCCATGACCCTCCTCAGCTCCTTAATGACGAGGATGACGGTTGATAGGGAGAGGGCCATGGTGAACAGCTTCATCTCCCTTGTTTCCATGGCTTCCGGAGGGCTTGGAACTGCATTAGGGGGCACCCTGATGGCCTTCAACATAGAGCTTCCTGGCTACATCAGCACAGTCATCTACTTAGCCTCAACAGCCATCTTCTACATGATATTCAGAAAACAAAAACTCACCTCAAACTCAGCCGAGACGTGAAGAGCAGGTTGCTCCATAAACATTAGCCTGGGGCTTTATTTCAAGGGCTAAGAAAGATATAAAAGTCCAAGCTCTTTTAATATCTTGGGATATAATGAGATACATAGATCTTTTAACTATTAATCGTGATTTTGGGGAGGAGAATTTGGTTGAAGTTATGTGGAATGCATTAAGATATTTTCCAGATGAATTGTGGGACGGAATAAACTATGTTGGAAATATAAATATCGGTTACGATTTTAAGATAAGTTTTAGAGGAGAGAGTTATGGAGCATTCTTATTAAAAAATTTAATAGAAAAAGTTAGAATATTTAAAAAGATATTTGAAATAGCGAACCTCCTTGTAGCTTTAACCTGCGAACCGGTCATAGTATCACATTACAGGTTTGAAAAGGGGGGTTTTAAGAGGATAAACAATTTAGTGAGAGATTATATGTGTGAGGATCTGGGAATCCTATCACTCTTCAAGCTCGATGAGGAGATCTCAGTTAGGATAGCAGCCCATGGCCTCGGCCATAGTCAGGGTCTACCACACCATCCCGAACCCATCGATTTAATGTATGTGGGGTTGCTGAACGGCTCAAGCCTCATCGAGGAGGGCTTCTGCGGAGAGTGCCGAGTAAAACTTGAGAGGAGAGCCACAAGAACCTGAACCGGATCACGCCCATACTACCAACCCTTTTTAGGGTAGTTGATCAAACCAGTCCTGATGAGATCACTGAATCTAGAACTCAGGGATATGGTGGAGGGTCTAGGCTTGGATCTTCTAGGGGTTGCCGATCTCACATCAGCCTCGGGCTTCATAAGAGCCCAAGGTGGAGAGCACCTAGCATCTTATCCTTTAGCCGTGAGTCTGGGGATGAGGCTCATAGATGCGGTTGTGGACGAGCTTCATCTCCACGAGAACCCTTCGGCCATCTTCTCATATAGGGGGCTTTACAACTCCGTCAATCAGAACCTAGACAGGGCCTCCCTCCTTATAGCCAGAAGGCTCCAGAGGGAGGGGTTCAGAGCATATCCTATCCCCGCCTCCCAGATCATCGACCCTAGGAGGCTCGAGGGGGCATTCTCCCACAAGCTTGCAGCTTACTTGGCAGGCCTTGGATGGATTGGGAAGAACTGCCTCCTAATCACACCAGAATATGGGCCTAGGGTTAGGCTCGCTACGGTTCTCACAGACGCTCCTCTGGAGGCAGGGAAGCCTATCCCCGATGGCTGCGGAGAGTGCAGGAGATGCGTGGAGGCCTGCCCCGTCAATGCCATAACTGGCCGCCCCTTTAACCCCAGAGAGGCCAGAGACTTGAGGTTGAGGGCTCATCTATGTAACGACTACTCTGAGAAGAGGGGCCGCCTCATCGGAGAGGGGCTCTGCGGACTATGTGTCTATGTCTGCCCCTATGGAATTAAGCCTAGGAAAAATAAAAGCTAATCCAGTATATGATATGAATAGAAGAACTTGGTGTTTTCCATCCCGACCGAAAATTTAAAGCACGTTCCAATTTCTGATATCATGTTCGGAGCAGAGAAAATATGCTCGAACGCAGAACATGTTGCCACACACATCAAGCCTCGCCACTATGGTTAAAGAATCAATACGAGGTATTACGCCTAGGTGGTTTCCATGTCCATAGAGGTAAAAACCCATACAGCTCTTCACGTCTTGAAGGGTGCGGTACAGAGGGTTCTTGGAGCAAAGTGGACCGCGGGGGTTCATGTGGAGGATTCCCACGGGAGGCTGACCGTAAAGATTGACAGGAGGCCGACAGATGACGAGATAGCTCTTGTGGAGGAGGAGACTAACAGGAAGATCAGGGAGGATGCTCCAGTAGAGGAGCTGGAGATGGATAAAGCTGAGGCTGAGGAGAGGTTTGGGGACGCCATTTACGACCTCTTCCCTGTACCATCCTCAGTCAAGAAGCTGAAAATCCTCTATATAAAAGACTGGAATGTGAATGCATGTAAGGAGAGGCATACCAGATCTACTGGGGAAATAGGAGGTATCAGGCTGATTAAGGTCAGGTTTAGGCCTTCGAAGGGGCTTCTTGAGATATCTTTCGATGTTTATCCCCATAAACCCTCTGGAATCGAGTTATAAGTGACCTCTCCTGGGGAGATCGAATTGAATATTCAATGTTTCAATAGCTTGATATACCTAATTAGGGTGTATTCAAAGGGTTGAGACTTGTCCGAGAAGGGTAAGCTTAAGAGGTTCTGGATACAAGAGCTCACCAGGCCCGACTTCGAGGACTGGCTGGAGAACGAGCCTGAGCCCGTAGTGATAATTGGTATGGGCTCTATAGAGCAGCATGGCCCCCACCTGCCGCTGGGGATGGACTCATTGTACGTCAGGGCCCTCATCCATGAGGTTGCTAAGAGGACCAACAGCGTCTGCGTCCACCCATGCTGGCCTGGATACTCGCCCCACCATATGGGCTTCAAGGGCACCATAACCTTCAGTGAGGAGACCCTGCTCTCAATCCTCATGGACACCATAGAGAGCCTAGCCCAGCATGGCGTTAAGAGGTTCCTCCTCGTGAACGCCCATGGGGGGAACACGAACATCATAAACCTTGCGGTTCAGCTGTGCAAGAGGTATAGCAAGGTCATGGTGGCAGCCCCCACCGGCCCGAGCGACACGGAGCTGGCAAAGAGGATAGCGGAGAGGCAGAAGCGCTACTGGGATGTCCACTCAGGGCCCACGGAGACATCCACAGCCCTCCTCCTCTTCCCGGAGCTCGTCGAGATGTGGAGACTGGAGGACTGGAAGCCGACTCTGAAGACGGATCCGAGGCTCATGGAGTTCATGGATCCCAGCCGTCCAGATTATGAGCTTGTGAGCCAGGTCAGGGCGGCCTGTATGGAGCCCGACACAGATGACTTCACGTCAAGCGGGATCTACGGGATTAATGACCCTAGGACGGCGGATGTGGAGGAGGCGAGGAAGAGGTTCGAGGAGAGGGCCAACTTCCTCTCAGAGTTCATAAGGGTCTGGAAGACGGTTCCGGTTCCTCCGGCCTTCAGAGACTAGCTTTTCATAAAACCCATTTTTTCTTTTCCAGCTCGGGAGGCCTTTCTATATGCTTCATCTAAGGCTTCAATCGCCTCCCTGAGCTTATCTCTAACCAGGTTCATGTTCCTTACCAGCATAGTCTTCAGGAACCTGGCCTCGCTGCTCTCTGGATCTAGTATCGAGAGCTTCTCTGCCTCCCTCAATGCCGGGAGGACTGGGATGCCATATGCGGGGTCCTGGTCGTATCTTCCCTTGTATGTATACAGGGTTGAGATTAGAAGCCTCGAGGCTCTCATCAAATACCTATTGACCCCCTTTGCCGCTTCCCTATCAGCCTCGCAGAGTTGGCCGGCGGCCTCCATCAACCTCTCAGCACGGGCTCTAAGCTCCCTCACCCTATCTAAGAGGGGGAGTAGGCTGAAGGTGCCAGATGCTGTTCTGGTTTGGATCTCCGCGATCGCCCTCTCATACTCTTCGGCAACCATGGAGAAGTCGAAGGGGAGGATTGGAAGGTTGACGGACCTGAGGACAGCTAGGGTGATCATCCTTAGATCTCGGTTGAGGTTCTCCCTATCAGCCTTGTCTATTGTATCGTAGACGCTGTGCCACCACCAGCCTCCCCCGCTCCCACCTATCCAGGCACCCCTTAGAGGACTGCCCTCAGGTATAGCTGCTCCCACGGCTATGGAGGGGATTCCTATCCCGTAGAAGGACTGGTCTCCAGCCCTCATCGCGTAGGATCTGACCTCAACCTCCTCAACTCCCACCGAGTCCTTAATGATCTCCTCCACGAAGCGGAGGGTGCCCATCAGGCCTCCTCCGATTATCTTTGATGCGCCCTTAACCCCCGGAGAGTCCACGTTCATTGTTAGGAAGCAGTTCTCATCAAGGTCTTCAAAGTTGTTGTCTGCGTACCAAGTAGAGGCTGAGTATCTACCCGTGGAGTGGCCCGACCACCAAGCTATTCTAACACTCCTCTTGAGCCTATTCCTATGCTTCCACAAAACCCTGGCCAGCTCGAGGCAGGCGGCGTTGCCTGTACAGTTGTCGGTAGCCCCTAGATACCATGAATCCATGTGTCCATGGACGAGCATAAACCTCTCAGGCTCCTCACCACCTAATATCTCGGCAACGGTTATCGGGATCCTCCTCCACCTCGTCTCAACCCTCGCCTCTAGCTTGACCCGGACATCACCGCCTTTGAGTAATTGGAGGAGGCGCTCTCCATCCGTCCTCTTTACCGAGACTACAGGTATTCTCGGAATCCTCAAGGAGGACTCAGGGGTGGGGGTTCCCCAAACAGAGGTGACTATCATCTCGTGGAGTATGTCCTCTCCACTTATGTTGATCTGAGCAAGGGCTCCTGAGAGCTGGGCTGCCCATACCGTGGCCGGACTCGCCACACCCCAAACAACGACAGCATTACCCTTAGCCCCCACCTTCTCATACTCCTCCACCAGTCCCTCCAACCCTCTATGGAGGGTTCCCGGGGGAACCCCAACATGTATCAGGTCCGCCTCCAAGCCCCCTTCGGGAGTCTGTCCTGAGAAGGAGTGAGTTATACACTCCAACTCCATGGTGGATGGGGAGACAACTCTCAGGGAGGCCTTCTTGGGATGGCTGATCAGGGAGTCGAACTCGTAAGTTTTGAAAGGGATGCCATACTCCCTGAGCCTCTCCCTAACATACTCGTGGGCCTTCCTCTCCCCCTCCGTGCCCGAGGTCTTATCAAGCGTTGAGAGATACTCAACATGGCCCCAGGCCTCTTCGGGGGATATCTCCCTCAAAACCTCCTCCTCTGACTTGTTAAGCATCTCCACTCAAGAGGGGTACCATGAAGAACTATATGATGGTTTCCCCAATCTCTTAGTTCGGATGATCTCCTCGGAGAGAATCATGCAAACAAAACCTTAAAGATTAAAATTTTATAAGATTAGGATGAATTAAAGATTATTTCCAAAAAATGTAAATGAAGTAATTAAAAACTAGTTTTAAAACTAAATAAAAAAACAAAATTAATATATTATGCTTAGATTAGAATTTTAGAGATTATTAATGGAAGCAATGGGATGGTATAATCCTCCACCCAGGAAACCTACAAAGACGCGGGAGCAGCTCCTGAGGGAGAGAGTTGAGAGGATTAGACGGCTCATGGAGGAGGGTTTTCTAAACTCGAGGGTCATCATAGAGGCCATGATGAGAGCTCCTAGGGAGGAGTTCATCCCTATGGAGAGTGCAACCACCTATACCCCTCGGTAATGTTCTCTAGGAGAGTTCGATTCATCTCAGATACGGGAGTTCTTCGCCCTGAGGCTCATGATTAGACATCGGGATAAGAAACCAAGTTCTTCACCAAAGAGGCTTGAGGAATGGATGAAGAATGGAACCTTCGAACGAGCCCCGGTGGGATGTATTATGATAGAGGGGCTCACGGGAAAGAAGACCCTCGATGTGACCTTCAAATAAATTGATGAATCAACCTTTATAACATCGTGGACTTACCCGGAGTCCCATCCCCCCTCTGATTTGAAGCCTGATAGAATCCTTAACATCATAAGCTCTCCAACCCATATTCCATTATAAAACCGGGATGGAAACTTGTTTAAGATGATCTGGATACTTCTATCCTACAAAACCAGCAGTTAATGGGTCATCCCTCCAATGATTAAGAAACGAGTTCCAGAAACCTGATGAAGGTAACTCCTAGAATGAAGGAGGATAGCTGTCCCAGGGACTTAGAGATGCTCCTCTCCCTCTTAATCTCAGGGATCAGCTCTGAAGCCCCGAGGTATATGAAACCTCCCGCAGCAAGAGCGACGAGAATGCCACTTATCCCCCCGAATCTGCCCGTCAGAAGTATGCCGGTGATGCTCCCCAGCACAGATATCAAGGCGATGAAGAAGTTTAATAGGAGGGCCTTAAATCTGCTTAGGCCCCCGTAGACGAGAAGTCCATAATCGCCCATCTCCTGTGGGAACTCGTGGAAGGTAACTGCTAGGTTTGTTGGGATACCAAGGTCAAAGCTGATCGTGTAGGACGCGGCTATTATCAACCCATCCAGAAAGTTGTGGATCGCGTCTCCCAAGAGGTTTAGATAGACGAACCCTCTAATGCTGGTCACCTCCGAGGCCGTTGAATCTAAATCCTCCCTGTGACCGTGTCCGTGGTACCAGTAGATGAGCCGCTCTAGGATGAAGAATATTATGAACCCTAAAGCGATATAATCAAGTGCCACTTGAGACTCCAGCTGCTCTATGGCTTCTGGAAGGAGGTCGAAGTAAACGGCTCCCATTATGGCGCCAGCAGAGAAGGCGATGAGGAAAATAAGGACTCTGTGGAGGGTCTCCTCCCTGATTGTGAGTACAGAGGCCCCTAGAAGAGAGGGTATGCTCACCAGTATGGTAGAGAGGAGGATGTAGGCTTCCATTATAGATATCAGAAACTCTGAATATTAATTTTTTCGCTCTTGAACTAAAAATATTTGAATGAAATTTTGGGAGAAGAGGGGAGCTTAAGATTTCTCAGCCCCCCGGATCTTCCACGATCTTCTCCTATCCTTTCAGGATAGATGCTTTCCCGGTTCAGATTTTATAGTGATAGCTTCTTCCTCGGATGCCCTTCTAACCTTTAATATATGTTCTGAGGGATTGTAATGCCTCTACTTTCCGGTGGTAGATGCTCATCCCGGATCCTTAGGGTATAATGGTTTCCTTGTTAGCGCTTTTCAAAGCCTAAAGGTTTTGCATCCGGCGCCCTAATAATCTCGACTATATATCGGCGATGATGAGGTCACATTTGCTGGCTTTTCAACCCTTTGTGGGTGAGTTCTTCTTAACTCTTCTAGCTATCTCGACGCCGAAAGCTGTTGCCTTACTCAGTTCCTCAGTTGAAGGCTTGAATTGGAAGTGAAGGTCGCTTTCGATCACCTCAAACCCGGCCCTTCTCAGCTCCTCTTCCGCATCCTTCTTGGCCCCTCCTCCCCATCCATAGGATCCGAAGGCTGCTGCAAACTTGTTTCTAGGCCTCAAACCCTTAAGATATGCTAGGAAAGCGGCGACTGTCGGAAAAAGTGTTGCATTTAGAGCTGGAGAGCCCACTAGGATAGCCTTGGCCTCTAGAATATCGGCGACCACATCGCTGTAGTGGCTCATGCTGAGCCTGTGAGCCTGAACCATCACACCCTCGCTTACGGCCCCCTCCTCTATGGCTCTAGCGATCAATTCTGTGCTCCCCCACATGGTGTCATAGACTATAACGACCCTCTCCTCGGAGGCTCCCTCAGCCCACCTCCTATATGCCTCAACTATCCTATCCGGGTGTTTCCTCCAGATAACCCCATGGCTTGGGGCTATCATCTCTATCTCAAGGTTGGACAAGGACTCTAGAACCCTAAGAACAACCTTCCAATATGGCATGACTATGTTGGCGTAGTACTTGGCTGCCTCCCTCATCACCACAGAAAGGTCGGCCTCATCATCGAACCTCTCAGAGGTGGCGAGGTGCTGCCCAAAGGCATCGTTTGAGAGGAGGAGTCTCTCCTCCTGGATATAGGTTATCATAGAGTCAGGCCAGTGGAGCATGGGCGTAGCTAGGAATTGGAGACTCCTCCTTCCCAGGCTGACGCTTGGCTTCTCCTTAATGGTGAAAAGGTTTAGGTCGCCTCCATGATACCTCTTAAGCCCCTCCACTCCCCTCTCAGAGACTATGAACTCTGCGTTCCCTATCTTCCTCCTAAGTCGAGCTATAGCTCCGGCATGATCGGGCTCTATATGATTGACGACCACCAGGTCTATGCTTCCTGGATCTATCACCTCCTCTATCCTTCTCATCATCTCTGGGAAGAAGGACTCCTTGACGGTATCAACGAGGGCTATCAGGTCATCGAGGATGAGATACGAATTATAGGTTGTACCCCTTTGGGTCAGGTAACCATGGAAGTTACGGACATTCCAGTCGATAGCCCCGACCCAGAATATGCCGGGCTTAACTTCGATCATCCTTGTCTCAGATGAACTGGTCGGATGGTAAAGATAAGGATTTATGAAGGATCTTTAGAAGAATCGTAAATGGATGCGGAACCTAGATGAAGCTTGCTATTTCAACCCTACTCTGCCTGAACAAGCCTCTTGAGGAGGCCTAGACCGATATACTCCTCCAAAGGGTTAGGTATATAGAGCTGACAGATGATGGGCTCCACGCATTAACCGAGCCCAAGGTGGAGAGGCTCCTCGATTTGAAATCATAATATGGATTGGAATGTGAAGAATGGGAAGGGGAACTGGTCGTGGAACCGGCTTGTCGCGATTTCAACAGATCTCCTCGAGTATTCTATAAAACGGATTATAAAAATCTTAAAATCAACTTATTTTCAGAAAGGGGAGAGTTTTCGGACCAAGAGATGGTGGACCGAGCGGGATTTGAACCCGCGACTTCCGACTTGCGAAGCCGGCGTTCATACCACTGAACTATCGGCCCCTGGCTCTATCCCCTAGATTCTCATAAGGAAAATTTATTCTTTGTGCAGCCTGCCTCCTAATTATTCTAGGGACCACGTAGAGGTTTGAGTGATTTATCATTTATAAAGTGTTTTTGTAACCTTTAATTTGGTTTATTCTATTATATGTAGACTTTATAAATCCCGAACACCTTCATAAAATAAAATGAGTTTAAATTATTCTGATAGTTCATGTATATGTGAGCCACGTGTTTTAAGGCTTAGAGGACTATTAAGGTTCTCGGGTTAAGAATGGGCGGATAATCTGGCGTTGAGGAATTGCTTAATAGTTGAGTGATAGAGATGAAATATAGGAAATTGTTTATTTGGTTTAATGCCGGTGCCTCCTGCACTTTATATGTGGAACTCTATGATGTCACCGTCGGATAGTTCTCTGTCTAGGCCTACCTTCTCCCCTGGGAACTTTGAGCTCGGCCCCCAGAGCCTTGCGTACTTGAAACTTTTATAGAAGTCTGTGTGCAGCGCTTTAGCAACCTCGGCTACGGTCATCCTCCCCCTCCCAACTATGGGGGTGGGGGAGGGCCTCCTCCCAGGCTCTTTAGTGTATATCCTGATTATCCCGAGCATCTCGAATAGTTTCCTCCCCAGCAATTCTGGGAGGTTCTGGGTCTTTTGGACCGAGATGGCTAGAACCTCGAGGGGTCTCGCGGCCTCCCTCAGATGGTTGAGGCCATCCAGGCTCGGGGCGATATCAACCTTATTGGCCAGGATTATGGTGGGCCTATATACGGTGCTCCCGAAGACGGCGTCCTCCACTAGGTCGATGGTGACCCGCCCCTTAATCCTGACGAGGGCTGAGGTTATCCTGTACTCTTTGAGGAGGGCCACCACCTCCTCCGGGGTCGTCCCGACAAGCTCCCCCTCCCATATGAACTGTATCTCTGAGCCGTGGCCCCTCCTTCTGATCTCCACATAGCCCTCCGGCTTCACGATCTGGATCCTCGCCCTCTCAAGCTCCCCGGCCACGGTAAAGTAGCTCTCGACCGGGTCTTGGGTGAGGTCCACCATTATGATCAGCCCGTCGGCGTTCCTCGCCAGGCTCAAGATCCTGTTTCCGTCCCCCCTCCCCTCTGAGGCGCCCCGGAGGATTGGGGGGGCCTCGATGAGCTGGAACTGGATATCCCTGTATGGGAGCATCCCCGGGACTGGAAGCCTGGTCGTGAAGGGGTATGGCGCCACATCTGGGGTGGATCCCGTCACGGCTCTCAGGAGGCTGCTCCTCCCAACATTTGTGGGCCCAAGGATGACTATCTGGGCTGCACCCTGCTTCTCTATGAAATATGAGGGGGCTGTCCCCCTCTTCATCTGCTTCCTCCTCTCTATCTCCTCCCTCAGCTGGGAGATCTGGGTCCTGACATGGGCGCACAGCTTCTCAGTCCCCTTATGCTTTGGGACTAGGGAGAGAAACTCCTGCATCAACCTGAGCCTCTCCTCAGGGTTCTTGGTCTGGGCCACCTCATTCCACTTGTTCTTAGCCTCTTGGGGGAGATTGGTGACCATTCCCAATTCCTCAGCGGAGATTGATCAGGAGGCTGAACCCCAGAAACATAATTAGTTAAAGGGTAAAATGTATCCTTATCTAAATTCGGACAGCTGGAGGATAGCTGTATGGTAAACACTCCATTATCATCGGCAGTTACCCTAAGATCAGGGGCTGGAGTATAACCGTATAGTTTATCATGTAGGGGGTTTATCCTTAGATCCGGTGCTCGGTTTGAGTTTGAGAGCCAGTTTTAGAGGTAGGGACTTCCTGACACTGATGGATTACAGCCCAAAGGAGATTGAGGTGATCCTGGAGGTCGCCGCAGACCTGAAGCGTAAATGGGCGAGGAGGGAGCCCCACGAGTACCTGAGGGGTAGAACCATTGCGATGATCTTCGAGAAGCACAGCACGAGAACCCGCTTCAGCTTCCAAGCCGGGATAGCCCACCTGGGCGCCCAGAGCTTCTACGCTACCCCAGAGACTATGCAGCTGGCCCGTGGGGAGCCCATAAAGGATACGGCCAGGGTTATAGACCGTTACTGTGACGCCCTAGTGATAAGGACCTATGGGCAGGAGATCGTGGAGGAGTACGCCAGATACATGAGGAACCCCGTGATAAACGCATTAACAGACCTCGTCCACCCATGTCAGGCCCTCGCTGACCTCATGACCATCAGGGAGTATAAGGGGAGGATAAGGGGGTTGAAGCTGGCCTATGTTGGGGATCCATGGAATGTCTGCCACTCCCTGATGGTGGCGAGCAGCCTCATGGGGATGAACATGTACATAGCCCTACCGAGAGGATGGAGCCCGAATAAGAGGATATCGGAGTTCGCGGAGGAGAACTCCGAGAGACATGGTTGTGAGATCGTTGTTACCGAGGACCTGAGGGAAGCCTTGGAGAGTGCCGATGTTGTATATGCCAACACCTTCCACAGCATGGGACACAAGGATATCGAGGAGAGGAAGAAGGCCTTCGCGGGCTACCAGATAAACAGTGAGACTTTGAGCTGGGCAAAGCCTGACGCCATCTTCATGCACTGCCTCCCGGGATACCGGGGGGAGGAGATGACCGACGAGGTTATTGAGGGGCCCCAGAGCGCCGTCTGGGACCAGGCTGAGAACAGGATGCACACTGAGAAGGCGGTGCTGGCGCTAGTCGTACCCTGAACACCTCAACAAGGGGGTTAAGAACCCTCCTTTTTGAAACAATGAGATTAGAAATTCATAAGTGTAATGGTGAAACTCGATCTAACGCTTATATGGGTTCGACCATTGATTAGTTTGAACCTGAGATGTTCACATCCTTCGGGATCTACACGACCATAGTTGGCTTGACCGCTGTTCTTTTAACATTATCGGCCGTAGTGGTCTCGATCGAGATATTGAAGAGGGGCCTCGCACGCAAGGTCGAGATCACCATGGAGAGGAGGGGTGAAACCCTGAAGCTGGCTGCGGCTGTCTCAGCCATATACTGCCTATTAGATGGGGGGGCCCCGAGCCCTAAGATGATCCTCTCAGAGACCTCGTCTTGGTCTATATCAGCTAGGCTGGAATCCCTCAGAACCTTTCAGGAGGATCAAGGATGAAGAGAAAATTCAGGGTGAGGATAGATGATGAAACCTTCATAGTCGAGGTTGAGGAGATCAGAGAGGAGGCAGGGCTCCCACAGATTAGACCCATACCCGTATCGGAGCGTCCAATAAGAACCCCCTCCTCTGATGGGCTTGTTGTGGCTCCTGTGCCAGGGGTGGTCACTGAGGTGAGGGTTAAGGTAGGGGATGCGGTGAAGGCCGGCGCCCCCCTCCTGGTCCTCGAGGCCATGAAGATGGAGAACGAGATCTTCGCCCCCCTAGACGGAGTGGTGAAGGAGGTCTATGTGGAGGCTGGCGCAAGGGTTGGGAGGGGGGAGAGGCTCCTCCTCATCTCCTGAGCTTAAGGGCTGATGGGTTTGTGGCAACTGGCCGGAAACCTCCTCATGATGGGGGTTGGACTCGTCCTAATATATCTGGCGATTGCCAAGGGCTATGAACCACTGCTTCTCCTCCCGATAGGCTTCGGGGCCCTCCTGGCTAATATACCTCATGGGGGGCTCGCCTCGCCGGGGGGCCTCCTCCAACTCCTCAGGGTGTATGGCATAGAGACCGAGATCCTCCCAGCCCTCCTATTCGTCGGCATAGGTGCCATGTGCGACTTCTCAGGCCTGATAGCTCATCCAGGCCTACTGGCCCTAGCCTTCGCCGGCCAGCTGGGCATATTCGTGGCCTTGAACCTCGCCCTCCTCCTGGGCTTCAGCCCCCTGGAGGCGAGCAGCATCTCCGTGATAGGGGCCATGGATGGGCCCACAGCCATAATAGTAACGAAGAGGTTCGCCCCCCACCTATTGGGGCCTGTCGCCGTCTCGGCCTACTCCTACATGTCGATGGTCCCCCTCCTCCAAGCACCTCTATCCCGCCTCATCACCACCAGAGGGGAGCGTCTAGCCAGGATGGAACTCCCTGGGGAAGAGCCCCCGAGCAGGCTCAGGGTGATCTTCCCCATAGCCGTCTTCCTCGCCTCGAGCCTCATCGCCTCCCAGGGAACCCTCCTGATGGGCTGCCTCATGCTGGGGAACCTGATGAAGGAGTGCGGCGTCGTCAAGAGGCTCCACGAGACCGCCGAGAAGGAGCTTGAGGATATTGTCCTGCTGCTCTTGGGCCTCTCGATCGGAGGAACCATGGAGGCCGGGGCCTTCCTCAACCCGACGACGGTGATGGTCTTCGCCCTGGGCCTAGCCGCCTTCACCTCCTCCATAATCCTAGGCCTGCTTATCGGGAAGATCCTCTATCACCTCACGGGGGGCAGGTTCAATCCCCTCCTGGGGGCCTGTGGTATATCGGCCTTCCCAATCGCCGCTAGGACGGCCCACCTCCTTGGGAGGAGGGAGGACCCGAACAACTGGCTCCTACCCTACGCCCTGGCTATAAACATGGGGGGCCAGATAGCCTCGGTGGCGGCTGGGGGGGCCATCCTGACCTATGCCCCGGTGATCCTCTCCATGTTAGGCTGATAAATGTGAGCTGCCCATATGGCTTCGGGTTCTGATCATATCTGCCGATTCAAGGGGCCACCCTTACATGTTGCGGGTCTCCCGCGGCGCCAAAAGATAAATCTCTAATACTAGGTCGAACATCTAAATCTGGATGAGGGTTCTCCAGATCCACTGCTCAGAGTTCCAGTATGAGGTTAGAAGGGAGACGCCTGTGGCGGAGCAGCCCCCAAACCCCAGGAGTGAGAGGCTTGAGAATGTCTTGGTCTGCTTCATATGTTTCGAAAAGCAGGATGAGAATAGGATGGAGGAGATAGAGGGAAGGTTCCTAGAGGGTTTGAGGGTGGACACGGAGAGGATAGGATGCCGCAGGGTGCTCCTATACCCATACGCCCACCTCTCCAAGAGCCTCGGCTCACCCCGCCTAGCCAAGGAGTTTCTAACAAGGATGGAGAAGGTGTTGGCGGGGGAAGGGATCGAGGTTCATAGGTCCCCCTTCGGCTGGTATAAGGCCTTCACCCTCACCTGTATAGGCCACCCCCTAGCTGAAGCCTATAGGGAGTTCTAGAGGTAGATCTCGGGTCGAAATGAATCCGAGCTCGATCTCACCCGGTTGTGGATGGAGAGAGCCCACCCGACGGGGCTTTCTCCTGGAGGACCAAAACGGTTAATCAGAAGCGTCAAATTCATGGACAGGTTCATCACCCTAAGGCATGACGGGTTCCTGTTCATATCAGAAGATGTGAGGGACTGCTTTCCATACTACGAGATATTCTTTGCAGGGGAGTACCCCCTCATCATCAGAGAGGGCGACACCGTTCTAGACCTAGGTGCCCATATAGGCTTCTTCACGGTCTATGCCGCCAGGAGGGCCAGGAAGGTTATAGCAGTGGAGCCCCTGCCACGGAACTTCCTCAACCTCAGAAGGAATGTGAAGCTCAACAGACTCGAAAATGTGGTCTTGGTGAACAAGGCGATCGCCGGGAGATCCGGGTATGGCCACCTGACCCAGGAGTTTTTATCCAGCCACCTATCCAGCAGGGGGATCCCATGCAGAACGACCACGGTAGACGAGCTTTTGGAGGAGCTGGGGGTTGTGCCAGACGTGGTTAAAATCGATATTGAGGGGGCTGAGGCCTACTGCATCGGCTCGAGACGGCTTGTCAAGGCCAGGGAGATCTGCGTGGAGACCCATGGAACCCAAGACCTCATCGAAAAGTGGCTGAAGAACCACAACTATTCATGCTCTATATATCACTACAACCCAATAAAAATAACTAAAGAAGTGATAACGAAAGTAAGAAAAAATTTTTCAACCTCAAATACATTATTAAAATGTATGTTGAGCTTATTAGTAAGCCCCACATCATTCTCTAATAATTTTGGAAAAATACGAATAATATATGGCAAAAAAATAGTAAATTAAATATTATTAATTAAAAAATATCATATTAAATTTGAAAAGGAGGTTTTTGAATCTGGATGATAACAGAAGCTCAGAATTGATGGCTTAAAATATATGATTCATAAATCCATTTATTTAAAGGTGAATGGATGGGGGCTAGCTCCAACTTGACCTCTGCCAAGACAAATGAATCGTCCCCAATCACGATGCCATCAAGCACCCCCAACCTCGAAAGGGATGCCCAAGAGGAACTGGTAATGTAGGGTCGATGTCCAATCCATAACTGATAAGACGCCTGCGAACACTGTCTTCAAGTTGGAGCTCTAACAGATGGAGCATCACAAACAACACCTACGCCCTCATTAGGACGCTTTATATCAGGTCAACCACCTCACCATCGGATGACGAGAAAGTTAGGCTCTACTTCATATATGAGACCTACCCTCACATAGCGAGGCCTTCATGATCATAGCGTCGCCAGCAAACCAGAGGAGATAAAACAGCTCCTAGAGACGGGATTCGTCTATGTATGCGAGAAGGATGGGCTAATGTTTTTCAGGAAGCGCGTATAACAACCTATGAAAGCCCCCCGGGGTCTCCGAAAACCCGTCGGGGTCTTCCAAAAATAGGCCGGGGTTTCCTAGCCAGGATTTGTTCCCCCGTTAGGGGAACCATAACTTTTTTAATTGCCCGCTCCCGTTTAGTTTGGGTGGAGCTGTTTGAGGGCTTGGGAGCCCTTCCTCAGGGTTAGTGGTTGGGAGAGCGAGTATGAGAGCGTCTCGAGGTATTTGAGGCATTTCAGGCGTAAGGTTGGGAGTGAGCGTACCAAGGATCAGGCCTGTTATGCCCTTATGGGTCTCTGCAGGTTTGCGGGCCTGGATCCTGATGGGCTTGTTGGTCTTGGTAGGGATGAGGCTTCGGGTCTTCTCCAGTCCTATATCGATATGCTTGCTTCGAGGGGTTATAGCATTAGGACTGTTAATGTTACCTTGGCCTATTTGAAGGTCTTCTTTAGGGTGAACGGGTTTAAGGGCGGATCTGAGCTTGAGGTGGAGCGTTATCATCAGCCTTCGAGGTATAGGAAGAGGCCCGAGTATGTGCCTATGCCTGAGGAGATCTGGGCTATGGCCCACGCTTCAGGCTCCTTAAGGAATAAGGCCATGATCCTGGCTCTTTACACGAGTGGCTTGAGGAACTCGACGATGAGGGCGCTGCTCTACAGGGATGTTAAGGAGGAGGTTGAAGGGGGTTTTGAGGTTTTGAAGGTTCCGGTCTACCCTGAGATGAAGAGGGTCGACGCCGGGGCGTGTAAGGGCAACATACCATACTACTCCTTCATCTCGGCTGAGGCGACACGGGCATTGAGGGAGTACCTTGAAGAGAGGCGAGGTGTATATGGGAGTATAGGAGACGATGAGCCTCTATTCATCTCGACAACCACGAATGTCCCGGCTGAAAGGCGTAGATTCACGCCTGTTAAGAGGAGATCCTTAACAGAGCTCGTGAAGCGTGCGGCGAGAAAGGCTGGAGTGAAGAGGTGGAGGGACATCTATCCCCACTGCCTCAGGAAGGCCTTTGAAGCCGCCATGAGGAATAGCGGATTAGACTTAAAGGATCAGGAGTTTCTCATGGGCCACATCCTCCCGGGGAGCCAGGATGCATACTACGACTATACGAGGGTCGAGGAGCTTAGAAAAAAATATACGAGGATAGTCTTCTTCCCGCAGATGGCTTCAGCAGAGGAGCTCAGGAAGAGGCAGATAATTGATATGGTTAAGCTTCTGGGCTTCCCAGAGGATAGGATAAAGCGTGTTGAGGAAGCCCTCGCAAAATACGCGACCGTAGACGAAGCCATGGAGGAGATAAGGAAGCTCGGCCTAGAAGG
>CALIUM010000012.1 GCA_938048735.1 uncultured archaeon | reverse complement strand
ATCTGTAAAGGCTGGAAGGGTCGAAATATTCCTAGAAGATGCTAGGGAATTTTTTGAGCGGGGCCTCAGGGAGCTAAGAGAAGCCATTAAGCTCAATGATCCCATTAGAATCCGTGATGCCGCCGAGAAGCTTTGGAATGCCATCATAAACGCCACAAATGCCCTCTTGCTCAGCCATCTAGACGTAATCCCAGCCAGCCACTAGGAACGTAGGAAGCTCCTCGATAAGCTGGAGGATTTGAATCCCGAGATTGAGAAGTTAGGGTTAAGGGATAGGTATGGTGCAAGGGAGAGATATCTGCACGAAATGACCTTTTATGATGGAATTATAGATGTTGAAATGCTTGAAAGGGAGTTGAAAAAGGTGAAAGAATATATAAACGATGTGGGTCGAGTTGTAAAACTTCCCAATAAAAGTCTATGAGTTAAAGGGATCCTAGAGACTTAAGGATCTTGGTGCGCTAGTAGAGCTTCATCTCCCTACCTCGTAAAGCTCCTGGCCATTGAAGGCTGGATCTGCTATTGTCTCCCTCTACTATTGGGCCATGTCGAAGTGGGGGTTACCCTTCGAGTCTCTACAGCTAATTAGGGGGATTGAAGGTTCTACTCTTTCACGCCTCTAGAAGGGGCCTGCCTTTTCCTGATGAACTCGTCGAAGTACTCGTGGAAGAAGAACCATATGGCGAAGACGCCGATGGAGATCCCTACGCCGAGGGAGAGGCCTCCTATGAGCTCGTTCTTAACCTGTTCGCTCAGGGCGGTGATGTCTATCAGCATCGCCGTCACCAGGAGGAGGACTATGAACATGGCGTAGCTCCTTAGCCGAGCCTCGACCCTGATCCTTCCAACTATAGAGTTGAATATAGCTAGCAGGATCACGGCGAGGAGTATGACGCTGAGGACCCTCGCCCCATAGGCCAATCCCTCATTCACTAGATGTAGGTGCTGGGGTGGTAAAAAGAGGCCTACCACTGCGTAGAGGGAGATGAGAGATATACCTAGATCAGCTAGGAAGATTATGAGGCTGTCTATTGAGAAGGGGAGGGAGAAGCCAGATAGTTGTTTGAACATCTCATCTAGCCTTGCGAGGGCGAGGAGCTTCCTGAATGAGAGGTTCACAACCCTGATCCCCACTAGGGTGAGGGCTATTATCACTAGGGCCGCCAGCAATCTCGGGAGCAGCCTGACGACCTCGTTCACTATCTGGAAGAGGACTTCGCCGAGAATCCCTAACAGTTCCTGGGCGGTCAAAGCTCATCCCCTTTCCCGATATCGATGCGACTCATAAAAATTCTCTTAGGTCATCAGAATCCATAACACTCTATATATGATGTACAATGCGATTATGACCATTGAGAACATTATTAGTTTAAGGGTCACCAGTATCGTCTCCTTTGAGACCTCAAAGGCGTACTGGTAGCTTGTAAGGCTGCTGCTGTAGAGGATGCGGGAGTAAGTCCTGGCAACCTCCTCAGGGACAATGGCGACCTCTGGTATGGTGAGAAAGGCAAGAAGGTTAGCCAATGCCTTTAACGTTAACATGACAGTGAAACCTTGGAGGTAGTTCTCACCGATGAGCATCCCGAGGGGTGAAGCCACCAGCTGGGCGATACTCCCTAATAACCCCAACAGCACACTAGACTTAACAGCCCCGAACCATTCCTTGTACCTAGCAAAGAGGAAGGAGCCTATGAAGTTCCCAGCGGTATAGGTGAAAGAGGTATATACGTTTATCAGGACGTGGAGGGCTGGGTGAGGGGTCATCCAGATTACAAGGGGCCCTAGGGCGTTGAGAAGAAGGCCCACCCTGAGGATTGTGAAGGATCTACCCTTCCAGAAGAGGGATGCGGTGATACTGGAAATGGAGCCGAAGAGGCTCATCAACGCGGGTATGAAGGCGGGCCCTCCGAGACGGTTCATCACGTAAGGCGTCCAGATGATTCCCCCGAAATTCCCCGAGGCCAAGAAGACCATGAAGAAGGAGGAGGTTGAGAATATCCTCTCGGGCTGCTCGACCCCTACTGGGATGCTCGCCTCCTCGAGGTGGGAGAGTTCTAGGAGCGAGACAAGGAGGGTTGAGACCAGTCCGATGAGAGACCCAAGGGGAAATATGTAAGAGAATTTCTCATCGGCGGGGAGGAGGGCCAGCAGGAGGGCCCCCAAGGCATATCCTAAGACGCTGGAGACTCCGCTGGCGGCAGACCTCTTCCCAGTGACATCTCGCACCCCCTCCTCGTCGAGAGAGCCATATATCGTGAAGGCTATCAGGATGCTGATAAGGGAAGAGGAGATCATATAAGCAGAATAGAGAATAGAGATGAGCAGAGTATGATTCACAAGGGAGATCAAAATCCAGGTAATCCTCTCAAATGCGTGAAAAAGGATCAGTTTAATCTTAGATCTCCTCATGATGAATGTTGGTCTCCTGTAGAGAAATACCCCCAGGAGGGTTGAGGCGGTGGAGGAGACCATGACCACGAGAGAGATACTCTCGACAGCATATCCCACAGAGACCAGATAGACCACGAATAGGCCCCTTGTTAAAGAGGTGTATATCCCCGCTAAGAGCGCTTCAAGAACAAGAATCCACCTGAACCTGGGCACTAGGACTCTCATCAACTACCCCCAGATATGTGGGCATGACATCGACGACGATTAAGTTGAATATGCATTTTATAATCCTGGGAGTATAAAACCCCTTATATAAAAATGTACATTCGAGCCTCTCGATAAACTAGCCATATACGAGCCTCGTAGGAGGTAGGTAAGATAACATAAAGCTTACCTACGACTCAGAACCCCGAGGAGACTCGTTTCAGATCAAAAGAAGAAAATGAAGCGCCAATTTAATCCAGAAATAATCGTTCATCAAGTTGTTGGATTTGTAGATGGTTTATTCTTCACATCCAATTTTGTGCCTCCGCCTGAGAAATTTTTATAAACTCCTGACTGGTTTGAAGTTCGAGTGTTGTTCGAAGGGATCTTAGTCAACTCTTTAGTCCTCGTGATATCTCTGATAGTTTTGGGTAGGTCTAGCTATCTGGCCATCGAGAATACTGTGAAGGTTGCGGATGCCACTGGCATAGGGAAGACGACAATCGGCTTCGTCCTAGTAGCATTCTCCACATCTCTCCCTGAGTTACTTGTATCAATTTTCGCAGCCCTTGGAGTTGGAAAGATAGGAATAGCGTTAGGCAATGTCCTTGGCGCCAACATATGTAATGTGGCTTTTATACTTGGAGTGTGCATAATCATAGCCTCTTTAAGAAAGGATTGCAGATTGGATTTCACTCCATGTATAACAAAGGAGGAGCTAGGAGGCACAAGGGAGGTGGAAACCCTCTACTTCGGTCTGTTCGCCGCCTCCCTCATACCGCTTTTTCTGACATATATCGGCTATGCAAGCAAGTTGGTAGGGATAATTCTTCTCGCTTTATTCTTCATCTACATGCACCAACTATCAAAAGCTAGAATCATAAAAGAAGAGGTTATACCTAAAACTCTTGTAGAAAATAAAAACAATGTTGAAACTGAGATTAAGAGAGAAGACGGGGAAGGAGCTAAAGGTAAAACTAATAGGAGGGTGTTATGGAATTGCATTTGGGTTCTAGTTGGCATTGGGGGAGTTATAGGAAGCTCCTACTTCATAGTAGAATCAGCATCCTATATTGCCTCTGCTCTTGGTGTTCCAAGTCTCGTCATAGGGGCAACAATAGTTGCCTTAGGAACCACCCTCCCCGAGCTGGCCACGAGCATCCAGGCCACTAGAAGGGGCCACCTCGAGCTCGCCTTCGGAAACATTATAGGTAGTGGATTCATAAACCTCACATGTATCCTGGGTGTGACACTGGTCACATCACCCTTCCAGGTCAATATGACCGCCTACTCAAACACGGCAATATTCTCGGCGATGGTGAATATGTTCCTCTGGTATTTCCTATCAAGTGAAAAGCTAGGATTAAAAGAGGGAAGTTTACTGCTTCTTCTATATATAATGTTTCTCTTATCAAATTATGGAATCATAAATATTCAAACATAATAAATGGAGAAGTCTAAGATTATAATTTGTCCTTAAATAATTTGTTATTAAAATGAGACATAATGTATATGGCCTAGCCATATATATTAAGCAAGGGACTACCTCTAAGGTTTTGATTTTCAGTCTTTCCATACATAGAGAGTTATTAGAAAGGAATGAATACTTACCTTTTATCCATCCAGCCCTGAACCCTCAACCGTAAACAGATGTATTGTTCCAACACTAGACTACATGCCAGATTCGTAGGGAAGTTAAGAAATAAATATGTTCATCCTCGTATTTGAAACTCCGGAGAAGCCATTCTTGTCTATTGACTTCTCTTAGGAACGGGTGATTTACTTTTCTACTACCGTAGTCTAGTGTATGAAGAAGGGTGCCCACTCCAGAAAAGAGTTAAAAGCAAACAACATGCCGTAGATTTACTAATGTTCGTTATAAATGGGTTTGAGCGAAATCCCTTCATAACAGCTTGGTCTATGCGAGGGATAGGAACATAATTCTCGGCATCTATTAAAAAACCATTTATTTTTGGGAGAGGAGCGTATTTATTTGATTTCTGTGGGGGGGGGAGATACATGTGAGCAATATAACGATAAGGGTTCCTAAGGAATTGAAGGTTCGGATGGAACAGATGAGGCACGTTAACTGGAGTGAAATTCCCAGAAGGGCCTTCGAGGAGGTCATTCGTAGAGAAGAGATGTCGAGGGCTGCAGAATCGATCAATCTGTCCGCAAAGTCGGACAGATTGAAAAACGCGATAGGCCAACTCTTCCGCCTCTAACCAAAGAGCTTCTCGCAAAGGTTGCAGACCTGGCATAATGATAGAGAAGCCACCATTTACGATGCCCTGCCTGTTGCCTTAGTGGGAGATTAAGAAAACAGTTTGTATAACGGTGGATGAGGAGACTCAATACAGAAAACTGCGGGGGAGGGGTTATCCAGTGGTTTCCTTTGATGCCCTTAAAAGAAGCTTCTCAAATCCTTCATAGGGGGTCTAAGAGGGGCTTCCTATTCGCTGTTTCATTTAGATAGGTTTATGTGTGTGCGAGAGATTCTTCCGTATACGTGGTTCTGATGTCCCTTGAGGCGGTTACGACGAGGCTTCCAAGAGAGATGCTCAATGAGGTTGAGAGGTTAGCGGAAAAGGAGAAGGTCGACCGCTCCGAGTTGATAAGGCGATTATTAGATTTTGCGCTCCGACAGAAGAGGATAGAGAGAGCCCTAGAGGCCTACCGTGATGGATCGGTAACCCTTTGGAGGGCTGCGGAGATGGCGGGTACCTCGCTTCGGGAGATGATGGAGCTGGCGAAGATGAAGCAGATACCTGTACCATATACATTAGATGATCTTAGACGTGACATAGAGCATGTCAGGCGGAAAACAGGTGGTGAATAATAGCAGCCCTTTAATTTGGCTAGCTAAGATTGGTAGGCTGGGGCTCTTGAAGACCCTCTTCGGAGAGGTCGTTGTTCCCAGAAGGGTATACTTTGAGGCGACAACAAATGAGCGCTCTGTCGATTCTATCCTGATCAGCGAAGCCGTTAGGGACGGATGGTTGAAGGTCTCCGAGGAGGAGATGGAGGGATCTAGCCTCCTTGCCGAGAGGTCTGGTATACATTTAGGCGAGGCAGAGGCCATCCTTCTAGCCCAGAGGTTGGAGACAGAGCTTATCATCGATGAGAGAGAAGGGTCCGCGACGGCCCAAATATTTGGGGTTAGGCCTATAGGCACCATAGCGGTGTTGCTACTCGCCCTAGCCAGGGATCAACTGACCTTTAATGAGTTCAAGGAATGTTTAGATCGATTAATCTCTCTTGGTTTTTGGCTATCTGTAGATGTATACAGAGGGGCGTTGGAGGAGGCTAGTTCGATAGAGAAGGGAAAAAAGTCAGCTATCAAATTCTAATGCGCGTTGACCTGAAGCTTTGAGTGATTGGATGCTACCTTTCACAACCTTCATCCTTCAAGACTACCTGTGAATTCTAAGATAGGCCAATATTCAGAAGTCTCTCTGCTATGATGTCTGAGGAACGTTCCCTGACAAAACTCTTTGCCCTCTCCAGCATGTCCTCCACCTCCCCTTCGAGGGCCCTTCTCAGGTTCTCCTTCAGCATCCTCGAATCCCGGTATTTCATAACCTCTCCATCGAAGGTGTCGAAGTAGGGGACGTCTGAGCAGATTATGGGGGTTAGAGCCCCAAGGCAGAGGTGGACAGAGCTGGAGACGGCTAGGTGTCCTTTGGGTGGTGGGCCCCTCTCGAATACGATGGCGTCGGCTGCCCTTAGGTAGTCGTAGAGATCGTGGGTTGGGGGCCTACCGAACCTCACCTCGAGAAACCCGTACCTTTGCCTCATCGACTTCATCGCCCTGTAGGTATCCAGATCACCCGCTAGAAATAGGAGGAGAAGGTTGGGATAATCCTCCATTAACCCCTCGATAGAACCTAGGAGGAGCTCGGCTCGTGGGGCTTCCTCCCGAAGCTGAAGACGATGTGGGCTTCATCACTGAGGCCGAGACCTTTTCTTGCCTCGTGCTTATCTCGGGAGTCAGGGGGTGACATGGGAAGGAGACTATATGGAGATCTTGCCGTAGATGGGGGAGAAGAGGTGCTTGAACCTCTCGTCGAAGACGACGACGCTATCCCATTGGAGATGTTTGAAGTAGGGGTTCTCAGGCATCCTCCCTCATGGGGCTTCCTACATGAGGGAGGTCTTCGACCTCCTGTCTTCTTCCTCCTCCTCTTCCCCCTCCAGCAAGGGCTTCGGATCGAAATATAGAGAGTCGATAAGATTCTCATCGGTATATCGGTCGTCGTATCTCAGGAATGAGTAGCTCCTGACAACGAAGTCTTCATCCATGACATGGTATAGATGCGTGACGCCGTCCTCATACTCCCTTGGGGCGTAGACGAGGAGGTTGTGGCCCATTCTGAGGAAGGCTCTCCCTAAGAGTTCGGCGTGGATGGAGACCCCGCAGGGGGCATTCCAGCTCGAGAGGAAAGCAACTCTAACCATTTATCTTCACCTCATAACTCCGGGCCTTGAGGATCCCATCGACATTCACCTCCTCGTCGAGGCCCAGAGGTTGGCTATCATCCCCGCGAACTCCGGCTGTAGGGTATAGAGGGTTTTCGCCTCCCCCTTGGGATGAATATCCTGATCCTATATGTTCGGATTCCCCCGCCACTGCCTCGAGGTATACCTCGGGCCTCCTAGATATCCTGTCCCTGTGCCTCCCTTGGAACTCATCTATGGCGGGGATTATGCACCTCTCCAAGAATTCCCCGTTCGATAAACAATGGGGGAAGGTCATGGTGAATGTGTATTTTATGAGGCCCTCGTGGGTGAGATTGAGGATCCTGCAGTTCATAACCTGGGTGTTGGGTATGAGGAGGGTGAGACTCTGTGCATTCTGTACATGAGCGTTGAGCTCCAATCTCCTTCCTGCCCTAGAGGTGGCGCGGCTTAGTATTCTAATAACCAATAGCTGTGGCAGCCATCAGGATCAGAGCTAAGCGGGGTGTCTCGGGGTGAAGGCTCTTGAGTAGTTCCAGTAGCTCGGAGGCCATTTCAACACGCCACTTCATCCATCTATATTATCGAGCCATCCTCTCCAGGGAGGGCCCTCTGCGGGGCACTGTCAGCGGCGTGGAGGTGGATGGCCGTTCTCCAGGCATATATGATGGCGGTGAGTGATGCGTGGATGGTGATGGAGTAGAGGGCGTGGATGGGGACCCCCGCGAGTATGGCGACCAAGATATGGATGTTGTATAGGTTTCTCCTCCCGGCGACCCTTCTGAAGATCCTCTCGAAGGGGCCGTAGATGTCTAGGCTCTTGTTCATCACCCTTCCGAAGGTGTCGTAGCAGTATCTATAGAAGGCTATGAGGGTGATGGTGAGGATGGCCAAGACTAGTGGGGTGGTGCTTCCTGAGGCCTGGCTCAGGTGGATCGAGAGGGCTGCGATCCATGAGAACTCGAAGAGGAGGTCGAAGGCGTGCTCCATCTTCCCTAGCCTTGTCGCCATGTCTTTAGCCCTCGCCAATTTCCCATCCAGCCCGTCCATCAATCCGACGAGGAAGGTCAAGGAGGAGGCTGGTAGGAGGTGCCCCAGGTAGAAGAGGGCGGTGGCTGAGTAGGCGACGATGTTGGTGAGGATGGTCAACTGATTCGGCGTTACCCTTGTGTGGATGAGGCGCTTAACTATCATGTTCTCCAGGGGCCTGTGGACATAGTGGGCGAGGAGGTCTGAGGCCCCCTTCTCCTTCTCGAGCTTCTTCTCTAGGCCCAACTCTCCAAGATCATCTCCGCGTGCTTGAGGTCCTCAGTGGTGTCCACATCGAGCCAGGCCCTCCCAGTTGAGTCGCAGGCCCTCAACCTGGCTTCGCCTATCCAATTCTTCATGCAGTGGCTCAGAGTGGCAGGCATCCCCTCGAACCTCCTTATCACCCTGAATAGGCTCCTGTCTAGGATGAAGAGGCCCATGTCCACGGCGTCCCAGTCGGGTATCTCCTTCCCTATATCCCTCACATAACCCTCGTCGCAGATCTTCACCTTGGTGGCCTCTCCGAGGTCGAGTAGGTATCTGGGGTTCCTATCGACGCTGATCAAGGGCTCCTCATCAAAATCCTTCAAAATCTTATTTATTATAGAGCCTTCATATAGATGATCTGACATTGAAAGGAGGAAAAAATCATCTTTTAAAAGAGATCTTTCAGCGCACAATAAAGAATATGCATTTCCCAATAAATAGTTTGGATTCACCACCCACTTCACATCTATTCCCAGATCCTTCAAAGAGGATAATCCTCTCCTAACAACATCCCCAAGGTATCCGATGACGATAATGAACTCCGTTACTCCAGCCCTCACAAATCCCGATAGGAGATGCGTGATGAGGGGTTTGCCTCGTAGGGGGAGGAGGGGCTTAGGGATCTCGTCTGTTTGGGGTGAGAGCCTTTCCCCCCTCCCCGCGGCTAGAATCACCGCCTTCAACCCCACCCACCGTCCTCTCTAACTCCTCTGCTCCTCACCTCTCCCTCTTACCCGCTATGAACTCCTCCACCCATGTCCTCGCGACATGGTCGGGAGCCTGCTCCGGTGGGTGCTTGAAGGCGTAGGCTGAGATGCTCGTCAGGGGCCCTGCAACCCTCCTGTCTAGGGCTATCTTGGTCGCCCTGATCACGTCGATGAGAATGCCCGCGCTGTTAGGGGAGTCCTGAACGGAGAGCCTGAGGTCTATCTCCACCGGGGTGTCGCCGAACTTCCTCCCCTCTATTCGGATATAGCAGACCTTGTTGTCCTTTAGGAAGCCTATATACCCGCTCGGGCCGGCCCAGACATCCGCCCTGTAGGGTATGAGGCTCTCCACCGCCCCGGTCTTGCTCTCCTTCTTGGTCTCAAGCCTCTCTAAGTACTGCATGTTCTCGAAGTCGGTGTTCCCCCCCACATTCAGCTGATATGTCCTCTCGATCTTCACCCCCCTAGAGACCAGGAGGTCGATTAGGGCCCTATGTATGATGGTGGCTCCGACCTGGCTCTTAATATCATCCCCAGCTATGGGGAGACCCCTCTCCTCGAACCTCTGGGCCCAGGCTGGGTCGCTGGCTATGAACTCGGGGATGCAGTTCACAAAGGCACATCCGGCTTTAAGGCACTCCTCTGCGTAGAACCTCGTCGCCTGATAGCTACCCACGGGGAGGAAGTTCACCAGCATATCCGCCCCAGCCGCTTTTAGGATTCCGGCGACATCTACCTCGACGTCCTCCTCGTAGACGTGGAAAGAGTTCCTCATGTGGGGGGCTACTCCGTCCAGTATGGGTCCGGGTTGGACCTCAACTCCAAGCCTTGGAACCTCAGCGAACCTCATACAACAGTTCGGCTCCTCAAAGATCGCCTCGCTAAGGTCCTTCCCTATCTTCCTCCTGTTCACGTCGAAGGCTGCGACGAACTCAATGTCGCTTATATGGTACTCCCCGAAATAGGCGTGCATCAACCCCGGAACATCCTCCTTGGCCCTCCTGTAGTACTCGACCCCCTGGACGAGAGCCGAGGCGCAGTTTCCCACCCCGGCTATTGCAACCCTTACGCCCATTCCTCTCAACCTCGATAACTAAAACCTTGCATTGGAACTAATATTTGTTTCGTTTCAAAACATTTAAGTATTTACTCCGCGCTCATTTGATAAAGGGTTTAAAGGTGTTTAGGGAGACTTGATGGATGTTGAAGACCCAAGCGGTGAAGATCCTAAACAACCCCAAACAGATAAAGGCCCTCGCCGACCCCCTGAGGAGGGAGATCCTTAGGAAGCTGGTGGACAAGCCCCTCACCCAGAGCCAGCTGGCCGAGGAGCTGGATACAAGCCCCTCCGCCATAGCCTACCACCTAAACCTCCTCTCAAGGCTCGGCCTGATAAGGATACAGAGAACCGAGATAGAGGAGCACGGCATCCAGGAGAAGTACTACGAGCCAGCGGCCCGCCTATTCATAGAGGATTATAGATCCATCCCCGAAAAATATAGAAAGAGGCTGCTCCAGATCCACATAGAGCGTGTTAGGGGAGTCTTAGCCCTCATCAAATATTTGAAGGGGGATGAATATAAAGAAGAACTCTTGTCTAGGGTGGAGATTGAAAAAATAGCTGAAAAAATGGCTGAAAATTTGACTGATTTAGGTTATATATATGAAAAGGAGGATGTTAAATTAGATAGAGAGAGCTTGATAATAGAACTATATAGTAAGGCTTTGGAATATACGATTAATCAAAAAGATGGAGAAGAACTCAAATTTTTAATTCAAGGAATTAAAAATTCAAAATGAATCTCAAAAATTAATTGTTTTGAAGTATCCTTACTATTGAGACCCCCGTAAGGATGGCTTCAATTCTATGGGAATTATTATAAATCATCTAATTTATTTGTAGGTACCCGGCATTTCAATTCCATTGAGTTCGCCCCATATAGGGGCGCTGTCAGCCCTCACTCCTTCAAGGTGTTCAGGAGGCTCCTGTAAAGCCTGTAAACATCCTCTCTCAACTCCTTTGGGATGGCGGGGTATTCATGGACTCCGAAGTAGTGCTCATGATCTTTCTTTAAAGGCTCCAGGTCATCCCCTTCGCAGTCCCCGTGCTGGGTGTACTTGGACCTCTTACTGAACTCCTTCAGGAATTCGTTTTCCGGCGAGTTCATGTATGCCAGGTAGAGTGCGAACTCCTGCTCCTCCCTGCCAAGGCCGCTCCTGTCAAACCCGTAGGTCTCATCCCCATCGAAGACTGAGAAGAGCTTCATGCTCTCGGTCGTGAAGAGGTCCTTCCAGAACCCCACCTCCTTGGGATCCACGCCAACGGCCCTTAGGAAGGCGTAGTTCCTCGCGCACTTGGAGCAGTTGCAGCACCACCTATGCTCCCTCGCCGCAGGCTCATCGCAGAAGCATGACATCTGATATTTACCAATCTCAGGATAGGCTCGATGGAGGAGCTTTATTATAGCTATCTCGTTCAGGGGCCCCACCAGGCTCCCAACCCTCGATGAGTTCTGGGTCAGTATTCTGAGGGCCGTGTCCATCTGGATGGTCCAGTGGCTGCTCTGGTCATAGCAGAAGTTGGCCCTGAACCCCTCAGGGTCGACCATCTCCCTGTCACAGCTGTACTCGTTCCCGTAGAAGAGGTATCTGGCCCTGTGATGGAGGACGAAGGGGAGGTGTAGGAACATATAGTAGAATAACTGGTTTCCCCAGCCGAGGGAGGACTCCTCATACCCCAGATGCTTCGAGTCATGTAGAAGGCCAACCTCATGAGGGACGACATAGTATTGGACCCCAAACTCCTCGTTGAGGCCCTGGAGGATGCCGAGCTTATGCCTGTGCTCATAAGTGTTGGAGGGCTCTACCACATTCACGAGAATGGGCTCCAGGCCAAGCTCCATACACACCGCAAGGGTGAGGAGGCTGTCCTTACCGGAGGTGAAGGAGATGACCGCCCTCCTCTCAGGAGTGAACCCTCTACTCCATACAACAGGCTCCTCAGAGCTGAAGACGAAGTCAAGGTTAAAGTACCGGCGAAGATAGTCCACAGTGCTCTTACCGTC
>CALIUM010000011.1 GCA_938048735.1 uncultured archaeon | reverse complement strand
GATGCATAGAGAAAATCCCAACAAAGGGGTGGATCTGAGATTTTAGTTTTCTGCAGATATCGATGCATCTCTGTCTGTTGATGTTAACAACTCGTTTCTGGTATCTTCTCTGCTAGTTTTTCCTCACATCTCTTGGTATAGGGTTTTAAGCCATTAAGCCGTGCTCAGGAACTTTGCTCATTATATGTGAGTCGTTTGAGACGATGATTGGTATGCGGTGCTTTAGGGCTGTGGCTATTAAAAAGGCATCGCCTGAGGGTATATTATCTTCTAAGGAGATGTTGAAGCCCATTAGGGAGGTCTCGAGGACTTTTAACCCACTGGTTGTGAGCATCAGCTTCTCTAGGAGTCTCTTCATGAGTCTTACTCTATAAAACCAGAATAGTACGTTGTAGGCCTCAAGGATCGTGGTATAGTTAAATGAAGTTCGAGCTCTCCTAGCAGGCCTTTCTCCAAAACCCTCCAGGCATGTGGATGTGCTGGGCTCTCGTTGTAAAGTGCATGGATAGGATATCAGGATCTATTTTCCTCAATATTTAACCCAGTCATAGATATCAAACCATAAAATTATGAACATCTCAACATCCATCGATAAATGGATTCCGTTTGCTATCTGGAAAATTTAAAGATCGAGGCCCTTGTTGAGCCAGATTCTCTCAACCTCTTTAACTCTGTCGAATTCTTCATCTTCGGTTACTATGTGTTTGGATCCAACCTTCTCCATTGTGGCGAGATGTATTGCGTCGGAGGGTCTTAGATCATATTTTATGAGATACTTTTCGAAGGGTTTTATATCTTCTTCCTCGATAGGTATTATCTCAGTGTATGGTAGTATGATATTTCTGAGGAAGATCAATGTGGCATCGTATGGAATCCCATACTTTCTAGATATATAAATTACTTCATCTAAGACTAGCATGTTTATGAGGAGCTCTTCTTCGAGGAGTTCCCTGAAGAGCTTGTCGATGTGCCTCCTCTCATCACTCGTCATCGTGTTCATATAGATGAGGAGGCTTGAGTCAAGGAATATCTTCAACCCCCTCTCCCCTCGAACTCCGCTTCGAGGTAGGCCTCTTTCAGTTCGCCTAGGCTTGGGCCCCTCACCCCCATATCCCTAACCTTCTTCGCGTGCTCCTCAAGTCTGCTCATTATCAACTCTGGAGGCGGCCTCCCCTTCACCAATATCCCCTCAGCGATGGGCTCTATTATGACCAGACGGCCCTCCTCAATCCCATACCTATCCCTGAAGACCTTCGGGATGAGTATCTGCCCCTTGCTGCCTACCTTCACCCTAAATTCAACCATGGTAGCCAAAGTATAACTTTAGTTAGAAAAATTTAAACCTTTATAAGACCATTTCTATGGGAACCCACAAGCAGGAGGCCTCATTTCACTTCAGGCTATACAATATAACTTAAACCCTCGCAAATCATCTTGAATGCTGGGTTGTCCCCTGAGCCAGATGTCCTGATCTGCGGGGCTGGGGTATCCGGGAGCTACCTGGCCAGGCTTTTGGTTGGGGGAGGGTTCAGGGTGGAGGTCTATGATGGGAACCCCCTCAGGGGACACCGCTGCGCCTACATCTCATTCAGCTCCCTCCTCAAGCCCATCCTGAGGCGCATCGGCCTAGAGTTGGAGGATTTCACCCTGTGCCATATGAGGGCCCTCCTCTTGAACGGCGTGGAGCTGGAGGTTAGAGACATGATATCCATAGATAAGCCAAGGATGATAGAGGAGATCTATCCCGGAGACGGAGTCATCAAGGAGAACCTGAGGATCCCGGAGGAGCTCTCCAGGAGGGGTGGGGAGGGAGCCCTAGCGGTTAATGCCTCCTCGAGAATCCTGGGAGCGCACAGACATATATGGACTAGACAGGTAAGGGCGAGGGCCTCAGGCCTGGAGGCGGGGAACGCCTACCTGAGCGTCAAACCGGGGATTGGAGGCTACTCCTGGGCCTTCCCCCTAGATGAGGAGGGCCGCTGGTTCCATATAGGGGCTGGATGCGTAAACGCGAACCCCCAGCCTCTGATAGACCGGTTGATGAGGAGCTATGGGATCAGGGTTAAGGAGACCATATGCTCCTGTGGGAGGGCGATATCCGTCGCCGACCTAAGCCGAAACCCCCAGATCATGATCCATAGGGGGATGGTGGCCTCCATCGGGGAGGCCGCAGGGGCGGTCTTCCCAATGACCGGGGAAGGGATAATCCCATCATTAGAGACCGCCAACTGGCTCTATGAGAGCCTCGAGAGAGGGGATTACCCCGAGAGCTTTGAGGCCAGGGTCCAAGGGATGCTCGGGGAGTATAGGGATGCCTTCAACCTCTGCGTCGAATTCCTGAAGCACCCCCGCCTCACCTGGCTGAGGGGCGCGGGGAGAATGATAGAGAGGCTGAGAGGGAGGGCCATCCTCACCCTAACCCCTGAAGCCAAGATGAGACTATGGCTGAAGATCCTAGCCGGAGGCTGAACCGCCCCCAAAACCTGAAGACAGACGGGATGATCTGGGCAGGAACACAAGGGAAATATTTATAGATTTCAATTGATGATCAGGAAAACGGTGTTTTAGTTGGATTATCAGGATGAATTGGAAAAAATTAGAAGAGAAAAATTGAAAAAAATGATGGAGAAAATTAGGTTTAATAAAAATGGAGCCTCATTGGAAAATCCAATTGAGATGAATGAAGAAAATTTCGATGAGGTGATCCGCCGAAACCCCCTCGTCGTCGTTGACTTCTGGGCTTCCTGGTGTGGGCCATGTAGAATTGTTGCACCTATAGTTGAGGAACTGGCTAAAGAATACAATGGAAGAATATTGTTTGGGAAACTTAATGTTGACGATAATAAATTAATCAGTTTAAGGTATAACATAATGAGCATCCCAACATTCCTAGTTTTTAAAAATGGAAAACTTGTAGATAGAATAGTGGGCGCATTACCTAAAAACATGCTGGAGCGAGAGATAAAGAGGCATCTATAAATTTAAATCAATCAATAAAGTTCACCCAAGTCATATTCTCTTAAATCTTCTCATATGATAAGCTTTCTTCAAATCCAACCTTCATAATTTATTCGTTGCCCAAAGATGATCAACCACCAACCAACATCGACCCCACTCAATAAATTTTCATAGCTTCTAGAACCTCGAACTTAAAATTTCAATATCTTTCTCTCCGCACATTAAGGGCTCCACCTTTAAATGCAAAAATTTGCAGAGTTCAGATCCGGGGTACTTGACCCGGCCTTGTAACGACAACCCCAAATGGAGCTATTCCAGGGAGCAATCTATGATGATCACCCAGCAACCCTCCTCCTCAGCCAGCCTCCCCCCACAAAAGCCGGGCTCGAAGAAGACCGTAAAATATTTCAAAATCGTCAAAACAATCTTTCCATATGAGTAGTAAATTCTGGAAAAGGAGTGAACTAGTAGGGAAGCAGGTCATAGACACTAAAGCCCGGATCCTCGGAGTTGTCGACGACTTCGCCTTCGACGAGAGGGGTGGAACAGCCCTGGTGGTGAAAAGGGATGGGGAGGAGAGGATCATACCCATGAGCACCATAAAGGCCATCGGGGACATCATCCTCAAGATAGCCGAGGATGAGATGTCAACCGAGGCCACCGCCGAGGCCCACCCCCCGACACACCCCGCAACCCCCGCACCATCTGAGCAGCCCACCCAGCAGGCACAGGTAGGGGAAGCCCCAAAATACTGCCCAGCCTGTGGAACCTCCAACCCCCAAGGGGCCAAGGTCTGCCGAAACTGTGGATATAGATTCAAGGAGGAGGGGCCCCTCGACAGCTTTAAACGCATAATAAAACGCTAAAATATATCGAATCTATCCAACCCTAAGCCCTAAAATGAGGCATAATGAAGATCTAATGGAGGAGTTGAAAGATCATCATGGAACATCTTCATGATGCTCTCTAATTTTCAGCGCCTCTAATACAGATGTAAATCCCTATGAGCGTTATTAGAGCCCCGAGGAGGACCGGGGGCGTGGGCCTCTCCCCGAGTATCAGGAAGGCGAGGATCGAGGCCCCTACGGGCTCTCCCAAGAGGCTCGTCGAGACTATCGAGGCCTTGAGGTATCTCAGAGCCCAGTTGTAAAGGGTGTGGCCGAAGATCATCGGAACCAACGCTATAGCTGTGAAGATGATGTATTCCCTCAATTGGTAGATGAGTGGAACCCCCGCTATTAGGCAGACCAGGGTCAATATCGCGGCGGCTGTGGCGTAGACCGGGACAACATAGGGGAGCAGGCTCAAAGACTGCCTCAACCTCCTCCCGCTAAGGATGTAAAGGCCCAGCATAAGAGACCCTATGAAGGCCAGCAGGTCGCCCTGTAGATTCGCCCCGCCCAGGCCCATATCCCCCAGGGCTATGATGGCCGCTCCAGATATGGCCATCATGATGCCTAGGAGCATCCGCCTGGTCATCCTCTCCCCGAGGATGAGGTGGGATAGGGAGGCGACGATTATGGGGTCGAGGTGGACCAGGACCACCGAGCTGGCGACTGAGGTGAGGCTGAGGCTGCTGATCCAGCTGGCGAAGTGCAGGGCTAGGAAAAACCCGACGCCCACCAACTTAAGGAGCAGATTCCGATCCAGACCCCTCAACCCATCGGGCTCGCCGAGGATGAGGAGGGGTGCCAGGATGAGGGTGGATATTATCATGCGGTAAGCGGCTATGGCCAGGGGATGAGCCGAGCTCATCCTTATGAGGATAGAGGCCGTTGAGACCGCGGCTATACTTACGGCGAGGATAGCCTTGGGGGGCACCTTAGGCCCTCGGCTCATGGGATAGGCCTCCAGCCGAGGGGGGTGGGGTGAACGCCAGCCTTCAGCCCTTCAGGGAGGGGCATAGGGAGGGGATCATCCCCCCATGTTTAGGGCAAGCTCATAGAGGATCTCTACATCCATCTCCAGGCCCGCAACAGGCATCTCTAAGCCCCAGCTCTCGAGCACCTCAGGCCTAATCTCGCCAGCCCAGCAGACAAGCCTGCCGCCTATCCTCGCCTCCACCCCCCTGCCCTCGATGAAGCAGGGCAGGCTTGAGGGCTCGAGCTCAACCTCATGGAGGCCTAGGTTGCTGAGGATGGACTCCATAAGGGCCTTTATCTCTGAGAAGTTGGCCCTGGAGTGGCATAGGGCTGCTGCCAGCCTCTTAGCGGTCCTAGCCCCCGTATCCTCCCTCTCATCCAGCAGGATGACCTCGCCCACCTCGAAGATGTTCTGGGGGTATGGGTTATGTTTATTCCCGCTGAGGACCTCCATGAGGCTTGGTAGAAGCCTATTCCTCAGGATGTTGTACTCCTCCGTCTTAGGGTTCTCGGTCTCAGCGACGGGCTCAGGGGGCATGCACATCCTCTCGAACAGGTTCCTCCTATTAGTCATCATGAAGGTCATGGTCTCCAGGAGGCCGAAGCCCACCATGAAATCCCTAAGGCGCCTGCAGAAGACCTCCAAGGGGTCTTCACCAGCTGGAGATGAGATCGACGGTATCTCCGGTATGAACCTGTCATAGCCATAGGCTATAGCCACATCCTCAACCAGATCCATTGGGTGCATCACATCAGTCCTATAGCATGGCACGAGGACCACCAACGGGTTCCCCAACTTGACGCCGTGGCCCATCGACTCCAGGTATGAGGCGATCTCCTCCTGCCCGAGCTCCAGGCCCAGGAGCTCGTTGACATACTCTGGGTCCAGCTCCATCTCCCTCGGTGAGAGGTCTGGGGTCTCCACCACCCTGTCATAATACCTGTTATGGACGGTGTAGATCTCGGCGCCATGGTCCGCGAAGGTCGTCACTATGATGTTCAACACCTCGTTCATAGCCCTCCAGTCCGTGGAGGTTATGTCCACGAAGATGTTCTTAGTGGCCTCATCTATCCTGGTATGCTCCGAGTTGATTATGGGTGGCATCGATAGGACCATACCCTTAGAGTCTATGAGTATCGGGTACTCCTCCTTCCCCTCAAGGATCCAGCCATACTCCAACCCCTTAGATGTGCCCTTCAGGATCTCCTCAAGGCTCATCACCCTGATCTCGCCCAAAGGCCTGAACCTGAAGTCCCTTGGGCGGGTCGTATAGGTGACTGGAAACCTTATCGGCTCGAGGTTGTGGAGGCCTATTGAGACCTTCCTCCTCTTCCTCCCATGAGTTATGTGGAGCTTCTCCTGCATCTGGATTATCGACCTTATGAGGGCGTCGTCGAACTCTATCCCCTTGAGGACCGCTGAGGCGAAGTAGGGCCTAACGGCCTCGACCTTCCTATCAACGATGACGGTGTAATCGGAGGGCTTGGCCTCATAGATTCTAAGCCCCCTCCTCAGCCCTATGAAGGATGAGTAGGCCCTAGCTAGACCCTCAACAGATAGCATGTCAGGCCTGTTCGGGAAGACCTCTATCATGAAGCCGTCCTCGGTCTCCCCCTCCCAGGAGACCCCCATCATGGGCAGGGTATCCCTGATCTCCTCCAGCTTTAACTCCTTCCCGAGCATCTCCAGGAAGTCGGCGAGTTTCACCTCTATTACGGGCATCCCAACTCACCTAAGCCAGATCTTCGCCTCCCTGAGCTGCCCCAGGTCGTTGCTGTAGAGCCTCCTCAGGTCGTTTATCCCGTAATGCCTCATAACGATCCTGTCGAATCCAGGGCCCCAGGCGAGGACTGGGACCTCCCTCCCGAAGAGGGGCTTGACAACCTCCGGCCTGAACATGCCGGCGCCGAAGAGCTCCATCCAGGACTGCTTCTCCTCAACCCAGATCTCTGCCTCGAGGGACATCTCCGTGTAGGGGAAGTACCCAGGCCTGAACCTGAACCTCTCCACCCCCATCCTCTCCAGGTACTCCTTGAGGTATCCGAGCATATGGCGGAAGGTGACCCCATCCCCCACCACAATCCCATCGGTCTGGTAGAACTCTATCAGGTGGTTCCAGTCAATGGTCTCATTTCTGAAGACCCTCCCGACGGAGAAGAACTTCGCCGGGAGATCCTCCTCCCTCAGCTTAGATATTGCGAGGGCTGATAGGCTGGTGGTGTGGGTTCTGAGACAGCACCTCCTGGCAAGCTCAGGATCCCAACTGTAGCCCCAACCCGTGGAGCCTGTGGTCCACCCGTTCTCATGGGTCTCCTTGACCCTCCTCACGAGCTCGGGGTCTGGAAGCCTCCCACTCCTCGGCGTCTTCATGTAGAAGGTGTCAGCCAGGTCTCTGGCCGGGTGGTCCTGGGGCTGGAAGAGAGCGTCGAAGTTCCAGAAGGCAAGCTCCACGATGGGCCCCTTCATCTCCCTGAACCCCAGCTCAACCCAGAATCGGCGTATATAGTCTATGACCTGGCTGACGAAGTGCCTCTTACCTGGGTAGATCCTGGGAGCTGGGAGCCTAACATCGTATCTCTGGAAGGTCGCCTTCGTCCAGGAGCGGGTGCGGAGGTGTTCAGGGGTGAGCTGGGCGATCACCTCAACCTCCTCGAGGAATGGGATTAGGCTTGCACCCAACTCCGTCAGCCTGGCCACCTTCTCCACCCTCTCAGACCTCTGGATCAGGCCCCTCCTGAGGAGGAGGCTGACCCTATCCATCAGATCCCCCATCTCCTCCTCCCCAGCAGGGCTCAAACTCAGCCTCTTTATGATCCTCTCATCCACAGTCTCCCTGGCCGAGGCCTCAACCCCCTCCTCCGTCAGCTCTACCCTACCATTCTTTACGTCGGCCCATCCATTCCTCCTAACCCATATCAGGGCTATGTTAATTTGGGGGAATAACTCCTTGAGGGCCTCAACCTCGTTAAAGCCCTCCATCACCAACCTCACCAGCCTCTTCTCAGGGAGGCCCTCCTCCGCGTATAGGGCCCCCTCATCAGATAGTTGATAGAACCTTCGGCTCCTCCTCTCCACCTCTATCATGCCCTTCGACTCAGCCCAGGCGCAGGCCTTCTCCACAGCATCCCTGTTCAAATCCAGGGCGAGGCTCAACTCCTCGAAGGTGGCAGCCCCCCTTTCATTGAGAACCCTCATTATCCTCCTCTCATTCTCGTGCAGGCTTGAAGCCAACAGCTTGGGATCCAAGGCCCTCACCGAGTACCACTAAGAGGGCTAAAGACCCTTTAAAATCTTCATAGGAACCCCGTGAGCTTCCTCTGCTTCAGGGTATTCCTCAGGAGGAAGCCTGAGTTCAACCAGTGCTCTAGGGGTATGGTCAGCCTCCCCATGGCATGCCTCAGGGCTTCATCTAAGGAGTTGAACCTCATGGGAGGCTGCCTCATCGCGTTCCTCACATTCTCCCTCACCTGCCAGACCCCGACTGGGAGGATATAGTCTGGGTAGGCCTCCCTCAGGATGAAGGCCCTGGCCTGCCTCCTAACCCTCAATAGGTGCTCAAGAACAGCAAGCCTACCCGCATAGTAGCACCCCCCCATGGAGGCGTAGCTCCTCCTCCCAGAGTAGCCCTCCCAGTCTGTAACTATGGCCACATGGTCGGAGGATGGGTTCCAAAGGGTCTGGGGATACCAGGCCTCATAGGCCTCATAGCCCCAAGCATCGGGCATAAGGATGACTATAAACCTGTTTCCTAGATAGTTAGACTCATAGACCTCAAACTGGTTGAGGAGGGGGTACTCCTTAACCCTCCTGGCCAACTCCTTGGAGACCATGTCATCTATGGCCGTTATACTCCAACGGGTAGGGACAAGCCTCCTGTTCTTCTCTACTCCAAAGCTCCCCAGGCTGAAGGCCCTCTGGATCTTGGTCAGGGGCACATCAGAGCTGTAAAGCCCAATTATGGCCTCCGAGGCCCTCAGGTCCGTATCGTAGTAGGCCTTCTCCATATACCTATTCCACCTCAGATCCCCTATCTCTATCCCCTCTAGGGGTGCTGAGGGGCCGAGGGGTTGAACATCATCATCTAGGTAGAACCCGCTCTGGGGAGGCCTCCTAAGCCTCAATTCAGTCTCCACATAGCTATCAGATAGGGCCACCTCCCTAGTCCTCTCCAGTATCCTGTCAGGCTTGATGGGGCTTCTGACATGCGCCCTGTACATACCCCTCACCAGCTGGGTTCTGAACCCTATTATCTCCATAATGCTCCTACCAAACCAGCTCTCCGGGGAGTCTAGGATGGAGGTGTCTCCCCCGTAGGGGGGAGCCATGGGGCTTATGTAGACATATGGATAGCCGAAGCGGCCCACGAAGACGCTCGGTGGGGAGGAGCCCTCTATGGTCAGCCCCCTTATGCTCTTCCACACCCTAAGCTGAGAGGCAAGGCGGGCTATGACTGGGCAGCTAGCCTTCCCGCAGAGGAGCCTGGATCCCTTACAGACGATGCAGGGGCTCCCGGGAGGGGCCTTGAGCCTCAGCTGCTCAGGGGAGAAGTCCAGGTCGACGCCCAGCCTCGGGTCCGATGAGGCCAGCTCCCTAAGCCAGACATTGTTCAGAACCTTAAGGCGTTTGGAGATACGCTTAGGCAACCCAGTACCTGATATGTTACGATAAAAGGGGATTAATATATTGCGGAGCTCTGGGAAGGATCACCTTATCGTGAGCTCTTCTATCTCCCTTGGATAGTAGGTTATGACCTCAGCCCCATCCTCTGTTATCAGAAGGGTGTCAGAGTGGCGGAAGCCCCCGAACCCGAGCTCGTAGATCCCGGGCTCACAGCTCACCACCATCCCCGGCCTCAGCTCAACGTTGTTCCCCACATCCAGCCATGGGGGCTCATGCCCCTCCAGCCCTATCCCGTGCCCTGTATGATGCCGGATCAGCCCCTCATATCCCGCGTCAATGATCACCCGGTTGGCAGCCCTATCCACCTCGCTGCATCTGACCCCGGGGCCCATAGCCTTCATGGCTGCCTCCTGAGCCCTCAGCATGACCTCGAAGTACCTCCTCTGCTTCGGGCTCGGCTCCCCCACGATCATGGTCCTCTCAAGCTCGCTGTGGTAACCCCCGACATCCGCATCAGCGCCCGTCACCAGGACATCCCCCTCCCTAATAGTCCTGCCTGTGCTTATGGAGTGGGGCATGGCCGACTTCCAGCCCACCTGGCCCCTGAAGCCGGCGGAGGCCGGCGGCCCTCCCCTGAGCTTCTCATAGTCCGGCCCCAAGGCCTTCTTCATTATCGAGGAGGCCTCGAGCGAGGCCATGAGGGAGACCTCCTCATCCCACATCCCAGGAGC
The DNA here is from genome assembly GCA_938048735.1 of uncultured archaeon. Lineage (GTDB taxonomy): Archaea > Thermoproteota > Bathyarchaeia > TCS64 > TCS64 > JAGTRB01. The sequence goes on along the minus strand of CALIUM010000011.1, from coordinate 103,805 downwards.
CGCGTACTCCTGGAGGAGCCTGTGGGCGAGGTTCCCCCACTTAGCGCTCTCCCTTATAAGCCCAACCTCCTCCTCCGACTTGATGAGCCTCATCTCCCAGATCATGTCGCCCGCCCTGATGAAGGTCGCATCCCTCAAGACCTCGTTCAAAGGAGGCCCCGTGTACCCATAGGCCCCGGTAGCCCCGGCGGGGTTGTCAGCGCCTATCCTCGCTTTCCCATAACCCATATCCTTGAGCCAGTCCGCGAAGAGCTCTATCGGGTGCCTCTCCCCAGGGTAATCTAGGTAGGTTCTAACCTCCCCTATCAGCCTGGTCTGATGCCTGAGGTGGTCGGCCTCGAGGAGGGGCCCCATGAAGACTAGGTCTCCATCAGGGGGAACCAGAAGCGCAGCAGGCCGCTCTGTAGTTATGTGGGTGAAGCCCGAGAGGTAGAAGATCGCCTTCTCGCCGACTAGAAGCAGGGCGTCGAGCCCCCTTTTCTCCATCTCTTCCCGAGCCCTTTTTATGCGCCTCCTATACTCATCAACGCTTATCCTCAGATTAACCAAGGTAACACCCAATTAGAGATCCTTCAACTCTATTATAGCTCTATCGAATCAAAACCTCGAGGGCGATCCCTCCACCTTAGATTATACAAGAGCTTTTATAGAGTACCATATTTATAGGAGAACTCTAATATAAATCTTGAAATTTCTTTAGTGATGATCCATTGAGATAATTTTGGATTTAATTTACCTGCTATTTTTCAATCTTCATCCTCATCTTCTTCCTTCTCTTCAAATAAAATCTTCAACTCTTCGAGGCTTATTTTTCCTCCAGACTCCAATTTTCTTCTAGCTTTTTCAGCTATCTCTTTTTTTCTTTCTTCCATTAAAATTTTTTTCTCTGCCTCAAAAGTCAAATTTTTCTCTCTAATTTCCTTTTTAACCATACTTATTTCCTTCAATACTTTTTTGAGTTCTTCTCTAACTTTCTTCATCTCCGAAATATTTTCAAGAATTTTTGAATGAATATTGTCGGCCCTTTTCTTCTCCTCCTCTGCTTTCCCATATATTAGAATCATCTTTTCATGTCTCTCTTTACTTACTTCTCTTAACTTAACTAATTTTTCTTTATATTCTCTGATCTTTATCTCGATGGCCTTTATCTCCGATAGCAGCATTAATGCCATGTTCCTCTGCCCCTCCAGCTCCTCGCACTCCCTGAACTCCTCGTAGAGAGCCCTCGCCCTCTCCAGAAGCTCCCTCTCCCTGGGCAGCATCTCAAGGGTCGGGGTTGTGGAGACCTCCCATTCCAGGCGTGTGATCATGCTCCTTATCTCCCTCTTGGGTCGAACCCTTCTCCTCCTCTCCCTCAACATGGCCTCAAGCTCCTCAAGCCTACTCCGCCTCTCCTTCAGCTCTTCGTAGCGGAGCTTCAGACTGCCTCTGATCTCTGCGGCCTCGAGATTGGCCCTATCCCTCTCCTCCCGCCACCTCAAGGCCTCGGCGCGCAGAAGCCTAACAGACTCGTTCAGCCGGCTCCTCTCAGCCCTCAGTGAATCTAAAACTCCCCTCAACTCCTCCATCCTCCCCCTCAGCATACCCGCCCTCCCCTCCAGCAGGGATAGGCGAGCCTCAGCCTCCGAGATCCATCTTCGACCCCACAAGGGCCAGCCACCCACTCTTCAACTATTCGAACCTCCCTAAAAGCTCGGCGATACATATCCTGTTTAACCCCATCCCCATCTCACCTACCCCGGCCCTCTGAGATAGAATACCATTGAGAGGATTAGAGAGGCCCCCAAGCCCCTCCTCGATACCATAATTATAGACATCTGAGCCGTTTCCCATTTTTGAGAAACGTTTTCCATTTTTGGGGAATGTTTCCCATAAATGGAAAATATTTCCTTAATTTGACAGAGAAGACTTATATCTGAATAATTTTAAGAAAAAGCCCAGAGAAGGTGAGATATATGAGGAGAAATAACCTCGATATCTATGCGGATATCCTGAGGGCGGCGAGGGGGGGAGCTAAGAAGACTAGAATAGTCTACCAGGCGAACCTTAACTTCAAAATCGTTGAAAAGTACCTAAAAAACCTGATCCTGAGAGGATACCTGGAGACAAATGGGAATGGAGTCTATTTAACGACCCTTAAGGGGAACGGCTTCATCAAGCGGTATGAGGAGCTACTATCCCTCATGCCCGAGGCCCCGTTAAGGCATACCGACATCGGTGAAGAGATGATGACCGCCCAGAATGCCCGAGGGCCCAGCACTCACTTAAACGGAGGAGGGGGAAGGAGATGAACTTGGAATCCATATTTAACCTCTCCATCTTTAATCCCTTCTTGCTTATGGCCCTTTTGCCTCTTATCCTGCTCTTCGTCCTTTTCCTCCTCTACCTCACCGGAGGGCAGAGTGGGAGATCGAGCAGGATGGATCTCGAAGTGAGAAGATGGCCCAGAACCCTAGCCTCGCGCCGAACATACAGATGAACAGTTCAATCACGCATCTTGTTTTCTTTGAATCTTTTCAATTCTTTAGATCTTCTAATCATGGTTATGTATATTGTCGCAAGCTCCTCTGATATCCCCCTGAGGTCATATCCAAGATCGTCCGTTGTGAGAATCCACAAAATCCTTATTCTGATTGTCGACCACCACAACTCATTATCTCGTGCCTCAACTCTAAAACATCCTTGACATCTGCTACTCTGGGATCCCTATTATAGGCTTGCTGCTGACATCGAAGGCCGTCAGCGAGTCGGGATCATCCTCGACGCGAGGACCCTCCAGACTAATTCCACTTGGTGACGATCCCAACAGGCCTCTCATTCCTAGTAGGATGATCGAGGAGATCTTTATCTCCCCCATCAATCTTGCTAACTCCCCTAACAGAGATCGTTGAATCAACTATAACGGGGTTCCTAATCATGACCTCAGAGACACGCATTTCCAATCTCAGAAGATTACCTCTGCAATTCAAAAATAGGGATATCAATGGATGATGGTCCCACCCTGGGCGGGGATATGTTCCAAAACAGGAGTTGTTTATTAGAGTTTTGAAGACCTGCGGGGATGTCAAGGAGTTATAGCGTAGGGGCTTGGCCCCCACAGCCCCTCCTCGATACCATAATTATAGACATCTGAGCCGTTTCCCATTTTTGGGGAATGTTTCCCATAAATGGGAAAAAATGCGTTTTATTTCCCATAAATGGAAAATATTTCCTTAATTTGACAGAGAAGACTTATATCTGAATAATTTTAAGAAAAAGCCCAGATAAGGTGAGATCCGTGATGAGGAACAACCTCGACATATTCGCCGATATACTCAAGGCCGCGGGGCAGGGAGCTAGGAAGACCAGGATTGTGTACCAGGCAAACCTCAACTTCAAGATCGTTGAGAGATACATCAGGAGCTTTGTGCTTCATGGATTTCTAGAGGCAATAGAGGATGGAACATATATCACATCCCAGAGGGGGGTTCTCTTCCTACAACAATATGGGGAGCTTGTCTCATCAATGGAGGCTCCAAAGACATCTGGATTTCCAGACAGGATGGCGGTCTACCCGTATCAACAGTCCAATCGCCGAATCAGATATTGACATAAGGAGGGGTAAACATGTACCTGGGATCCGTCTTCGCTCCCTTCTCCCTGGTGGGTTTACTCTTAAGGGGGAGCACAGTAACGGCGACGATCCCAGGTACAACAGTCTCGGTAATAATCCCTGTACATAATGGGGAGAGAACCATAGAAGCATGTATAAACTCGGTGAAGAATCAGAGCCTAAGGCCCTTCGAGATAATAGTTGTGGATGATTATAGCACGGATAAAACATCCTTCATACTCGGGAGGCTATCCGAAAGGATATCGAATCTAAAGGTCATTAGGAACGAGAAAAATCTCGGTAAGGCCGCCTCTGTTGAGAGAGGATTAGAACATGTTCATTCACCATATGTAGCTATCATTGACTCAGATACATATCTAGATAGAGATTACTTCAAATATATACTTGGTTCCTTCATTAAGGGGGTCGTAGGTGCCTCAGGAACCGTACTACCAGCAGAGGACAGAGGGAAAATATCCAAGTCCAGATTGATAGAATATCTTCACAGCCAATCAACCTATAAAAAGATTCAGATAAACATGGGAGCAGTCTTCGTATGTCCTGGATGCTGTAGCGTCTGGAAAACCGAGTGGATCAAGAAGAACGGGATCCCGAAAGAGACTGTTGTAGAGGACATGGACCTCACATGGGAGGCACAGATAGAGGGAGGGAAGATCGCCTATGTCCCAGAGGCATTGGCATACACTGAAGAGCCCGAGAACTTTAAAAGGTATATTAGGCAGATAAGACGATGGTTCTCTTGGAGGCCTGTTTTAGAGAAACATTCCAAGAGAATGACTAACGGCCTAAAGATTTTGATCTCCTGGATGTTGGCAGAAAGTATAGGCTATGTTTTATGGATGGGACTACTACTGTACTTCTTAATTTCAGGGATGATTATTCCATCTTTAATCCTATTATTAATCGATGTTTCTATAATAACACTGGTTTCTATTTATCAAGGTTTAAAGATAAGGCTTCCAATTAGAAAAATATTTTCGGCTTTACCTTATTACTATATATTTAGAGTACCTACAGCGATTATTTTCTGGAAATCCTTCTTTTCTCCTAAGAGAAATGGATGGTAACATCAAAATCAAATTAATTTTTCTCCATAGTTTTTGAGTTACTTTACACCCTATTTAGATCTTTTAATCATAGTTATATATTTTATAGCTAACTCCTCAGACATCCTCTTCAAATTGTATCCTAGGTCGTCGGTTGTAAGTATACCTACAACCCGGTCGTTCTCATCGACGACGACAACCCTCCTTATCTTATTGGCTCTCATAACCTCCACAGCGTCCTCAACATCCGCAAGCTCTGAGACCGCGGCAACCGGTTTACTGCATACATCGAAGGCTGTCAGGGAATCGGGATCCCTACCCGGAGCTAGAACCCTCCAGACGAGATCCCTCTCGGTTATTATTCCGATAGGCCTTTCGTTCCTCGTCAAGATTACGGAGGAGATCTGCTTATCCCTCATCAATCTAGCCACCTCCCTCACGGGCGTCATTGGACCCACTATCACGGGGTTCCTAACCATGATCTCTTTAACCCGCATACCGGACAAGAAGGTGTTTGCTTGGAAGGATAAAACTTTTCCTAACATCAGATTCATCTATTAAAACGAAAAGATTCAAACGGTAGAATAACAAAGGGATCGTCAATGTCTCCTCCTAGAGATGGGAGAATATTGGGCGTTGTGCTCGCCGGGGGGGAGGGGAAGAGGCTCCGCCCCCTCACCTACTACTTCCAGAAGTGCATGATACCGATAGGGACCCGCCAGAAGCCTCTATTGGAGTATATCCTCCATCACCTTAAACGCCATCGCATAGCCGATATTAGGCTTTTAGTGGGATATAAACATGAGCAGATCAAGAACTACTTCGATGATGGCAGCAGGTTCGGAATGAGAATAGAGTATTTCCTGGATGACCCTTCCCTTAGAGGCTCTGGAGGGGCCCTCCTGAACGCTGCCAATAGGGGAGCCTTCGATGGGGCTGAGACCTTGCTGGTATACTACGGCGATATCCTGTCCAACATCGACCTCTCAGGGATGCTCCGCCAACACCTAGAATCCCGCGCGTCATCCACCCTCGCCCTAGCCAGGGGGTTCGAGGTGCCGGTGGGGGTGGCAGAGCTGGATGGTAGGAGTATAAGGAGGTGGGTGGAGAAGCCTAGACTGGACATATACGCCGGGATAGGCATAGTGGCTTTCAACACCCAAGTAATTGGAGACCTTAAGGAGCTAGCCGCCGGTAGGGAGGAACTGGATATTATGGGGGATCTCATACCACACCTCATCAAAGAGGGGAGGAGGGTGGAGGCCTATCTCACGGAGGACTTCTGGTACGATGTAGGCTCCACGGAGAAGTATGAGAAACTTAACAGAGACATAATCGAGGCGATATTCAATATTTAAAACCCAATTTCTTTCAAAGTACTCACTTGAAACCCCTAAGACCCCATTTTAATCGCTTTTCATCAGCTATCTAAAACTCTGGTCTGGGTTTGGGTGCTTCCTCAGTCAATGGTTTCAATTGCAGACCCATGAAATTTTCAGCCCTGGCTCGAAGCCTGATAAAAATTTAAATTTATCCTTGTTGGGAAAATATTGAAAGTTACTCGGTTATGAGCCAAGGGGTTTATACATTGTCTGATACGAAGATGTGTTCTCCAAGATGCAGGGATTTTAAATGCGTCAAAAATGCCCTGAGTTATAGGGGAAGCCAGGCCTGGTGCAACTGGACCAATGAGCCGTGCGACCTCAAGAGCTGTAACTACGCGGCATGCTATAAGAGAAGACTCCTAGATAATGGAATATGCGGGCTGACCATTAAAAGGAAGACCAGAGAAGATGTGGAGCCTGAGGAGTTCACTGTCGAAGAGATAAGAGTGAGGTCAAAAATAACTAGAAAAATTGGTGAAAAGACAATATTCTAGAGACATAAGGATTATTTACCACAGCATATTTTTTAAAATCGCCACAGGAAGTCAGAGAGTTGAGGGGCCCCCTCCCGATGGAACCGATGAGGCTCATACCCCGCTCCTTCGATATAATAGGTTCTAGGGAGAAGGCCGTCGCGATCGTCGAGATCCCCCCAGACCTCAGGGATCTTGAGGGGGAGGTGGCCAAGGCGATCATGGAGAGGCACAAGAATGTTAAAAGCGTCCTCGTTAAAGAGTCTGAGAGGCTTGAAGAATATAGGATCCGGAGATATAGGGTGCTAGCGGGAGATCCAGATACCGAGGTCGTCCATAGGGAGGATGGATGCCTCTTCAAACTCGATCCCCAGAAGGTCTATTTCTCCCCCAGGGAGGGGATCGAGAGGAAGAGGATAGCTGAGAAGGTTCGAGATGGTGAGAAGATCCTAGTGATGTTCAGCGGGGTCTGCCCCTACCCCATAATAATAGCGAGGCATCATGAGAGGGTGAAAATCATAGCCGTGGAGTCAAACCTATACGCCCACAACTATTGTGTGGAGAACATACATCTTAACAGGGTTCAGGATAAAGTCATCGCATTGCTTGGTGATGTCAGGGAAATCTGTCCAAAGCTTGGCTCCACCTTCGACAGGATAGTGATGCCCCTCCCGAAGGGGGCTTACCAATTCCTAGACCTGGCGATCCCCCTACTAAACTGCGGGGGGGTCATCCACTTCTATCACTGGGCGAGGGAGCCGGACCTATTCTCCCAGGCTAAGGAGATCCTCTCAACAGCCTCTGAGAGGTTTGGTAGGAGGGCCGAATTCCTTGAGGAGGTGAGGGTCTCCCAATATAGTCCAAGGGTTTGGAAGGTAAGGGTAGACGCGAGGATCCTCTATTAACAACCCTGTTGCTCATCATCCTCTCTCTTCACGCTGACCTCCTCCCTCTCAAACTCCAGGGGCCTCTCCAGTGGGAGGGGAGGAGGAGTAGTCGCCATAGTGTAACCTATCCACAGGATTATAGCTAGGAGGGCGTAGATCGCCAGGACCATCGGTATCTTGAAGGCCCACTCGCTCAACTCCCTAGAGATGAGATGGGATAACCCTATATAGGGGCCGAAGGCCCATATGAAGTATCCGACCATACATATGAGGCTCCCTATGATGATAAGAACCCCAAGGGTCTCGTCTCTCATAGCCCATCACAAGGCTAACGATGGAGGAACGAATTTAGCCTTTTCCCCTCCATACATCTCACCACCTAGAGTCCAATTTCCCCAGGGGCCTCTCAGAAAGCGAGCATGGTTAGATATTCCTTTAGGAATAAATGAGGCCTTTTAAAACATGAAATCTTTATAAGATTTTATTCTTTTAGTCATGGAAATCTGAAGGCGAAGGCCTTGAAGAACCTAGTCATCCTTGAGTTGAAGAGCCAGCCCCTCGAGGAGCAGCCATTGGAGATCTGCGAGCGGAAGGGGCTTGGACATCCAGACTCCATCTGCGACGCGATCATGAACGAGGTCTCCGTTGAACTATCTAAGGAGTATCTGAGGAGATTTGGAACCATCCTCCATCATAACCTAGATAAAGGCCTCCTCGCGGCTGGTGAGAGCATCGTTAGGTTTGGGGGAGGGGAGGTAATAAAGCCGATACTCATAGTTTATGGAGATAGGGCCACCTTCGAGGCTGGAGGGGAGAGCATCCCCGTCAACGAGATCGCCTTCAACAGCACCAAGAGGTGGCTCAAAAACAACATGCGATTCATAGACCCCGAGCTCCACGTCAGGTATCAGAGCGAGATAAAGCCAGGAGCCATCTCCCTCCAGGACATATTCCATAGGGGCGGAAGATTCCTCGGGGCTAACGACACCTCGGCCGCCGTTGGCTATGCCCCCATGTCCGAACTCGAGACCCTGGTGCTAAACCTAGAGCGGTACCTCAACTCCCCATCCTTCAAGAAGGAGTTTCCGGAGACTGGGGAGGACATCAAGATAATGGGCTTGAGGAGGAAGAGGAGCGTCGACCTCTTGGTCTCCATAGCCTTCGTAGACCGATTCATAGAATCTGAGGAGAGCTACTTCAGGAGCAAAGGGGAGGTGGAGGAATCCATCAGGGAGTTCATCAACTCAAACTACGACCTCGACTCCTACAACGTCGAACTCAACGTCCTAGATGCCAGGGGGAGGGGTATAGGGGGCCTCTACCTGACGGTTCTTGGCACATCCGCCGATAGCGGGGACTCGGGCCAAGTCGGGAGGGGAAACAACGTGAACGGGGTTATCCCCCTGAACAGGCCCACCTCATCTGAGGCGGCGGCGGGGAAGAACCCAGTCAGCCACGTCGGCAAGATATACAACGCCCTCAGCTACAGGATCGCGGAGGAGATATCTAGAAACGTGGCTGGGGTGAGGGAGGCATATGTCTGGCTCCTGAGCAAGATAGGCCAGTCCATCGACCAGCCCTTGGTCACCTCAGTCCAAGTGATACTCGAGAAGGGGGTAAGGATAGAGGAGATATCGGGGGAGATCGAGGAGGTTGTGGAGGGGGAGTTCGAGCATCTCCCGGAGTTCTGCATGGACCTAGCATATGGGAAGTTGAAGATCATATAGTTGATTCATTATGGTGAAAACCTACGACGTGGGGAGCCTCCCCCTAAGGATAGGCCAAGATATCATCCGTAAAGGGGGCAGAAGATACTCCACTCTGCTTCCATACATGGGCGTCGGGGAATTAGAGGACACTAATATTTTCGAGGAGGAGATCGTCAACTCCTTCATCGATAAGCTGACCGCGGGAATAGATGTCCCCAACTACCCACAGCTCAGGGATATGAACGAGATGTTCCTAGAGCTCATCAGGGGAGTTGAGAGAAGAGGTGACGGTTACAGGGTCCTATCCAGGGTCATGGCAAAGCCCTTCGCCGTCATCCCGGAGGTGGAAGCCATAAAGAGGAACGCTTCAAGGATCGCCGAGGCCGCTGGACTGGAGAGGTTCGAGTTCAAGATATGCGTTACAGGACCTTATACCCTCTCCTCCCTCTTCCAAGACAGAGATGATGAGCTTCTCAGAATGCTTGGAAGGGCCATCTCCGAGATAACCTCCAACACGATATTCAGGGCGAAGAGGGGGGAGGCAGCCATCCTTTTCATAGACGAGCCCACCTTCGGCTTCCTCAACGATCCCCTCATAGACTACGGCTCAGAGGGGCGGGAGGCCCTCCTCGAGGGATGGGAGGATATATGCAGGGCAGCATCCTCAAAGGGGGTTGAAGTGGGCATCCACCTCCACAACACCTCCGACGGCCTATTCTGGGGCGTCGAGCACCTGAGTATTGTGGATTCCCACGTTGACGACATACTATACACCTCAGAGGCAACCCTAAGGAGGATCAGAGAGACCGGTAAGAGGATCAAGGCGAGCATCTGTAAAACCGAGTTCGACACCCTCATAGCTGATAGGCTAGGCGTCGAGGCCACCCCACAGAACATAGGGAAGGCTTGGTCCAGGATAAGGTCTGGAGGGCTCGACCCGACCAAGTTCTTAGAGGATCCGGAGCTCATATACAGGAGGCTTAAGGCCCTCATTAAGCGCTTCGGAACGGAGAATATACCCTTCGCCGGGCCGGAGTGCGGCTTGAGAGGATTCCCAACCTACGACTGCGCCCTTGAATGTTTGAGAAGGGTCTCAGAGGCAGCCAGGAGATTAGGGGCTGAATCGATGAGACCATAGCCAGAGACGCTATCGCCATCGTGTTCATATAGATGAGGAAGCTTGAACCTAGGAATATCCTCGGTTAGCCCGAAGATGACTGGTTTTCTAGCCCTCTCTTTAAACGCTCAAATCTCTCCGATAGGTATGCTGATACGCTTCTTTCCCTCCTCCTTGAGATCTTTCTCAGAACTCCCGCTACCCCGGTAGAGTACTGGATCGCCCTCTTCTGCCTATCGATGACCGATCCCGGCAGGCCCAGCCTCCTCGCCAAGGCCCTCAGGAGGGGCTTCCTCAGAGTGGTTCCCTCTGGTGGGAGCCTTAACTCCGGAGGCAGGGATAGGCCGAACTCGATCAGCTTGATGTCCGTGAATGGGGCTCTCAGCTCAACCCCTAAATCCGCGCAGATCTTGTGATCCCTCTCATAGTTAACATCATACGCATGAGCCACATCTCTGAACATCATCTCCACCGCAGAATTCCTAGAGATACCCTCTCTAACATATCTAGCATAACCTCCGAATAGCTCGTCGCTTCCACAACCCGAGAAGAATATGTTGCCACCGAACTCAACTGTCGCCTTCACAGCCCAGTATAATGGTAGGCCCACCTCCACCTGTAATGGATTGCAGCCCTCCACGCTGAGGAGGACATCATCCAGATCCGCCTCCACCCTCTCCTCTTCGATGGAGACCAAGGTTATGGGGAGGCCTAGCTCATCAGCAACCTCAGCCGCGAATCTAATATCCTCTGAGCCCTCAAGCCCCACGGATATTAGATGCACCCTAACCCCTGAGAGATCCAGATAATACGCCAAGAGGGAGCTGTCTATCCCGCCTGAGAACCCCAGAAAGGCGTTGAACAGGCCCCTTGACCGCTTCTCAACCGCCTCCATCATGAGCCTGTCAAGCTCCATAACGGAATCCTCGAGGCTAATTCTTTTAATCTCGGGTCTCCTCATCCTCTTCACCTCCATGAGCCGGATCCCTACCTTGGATATCTCAGCAATGTGGCCGGGTGGAAGGGGCTGCTCCTCTATGCCTATCCTCCACAGCATCTTCCTGTTCGAAGCCGCTGCGATGAAGCCCCCAGAATCTCCATAATAGACAGGGACTAGGCCGATGGGATCCCTTCCTATCAGGATTCTATCCTCCATCAGGATGGCCGCGGCGAATGATCCCTCCCTGCACCCTACAAGCCTCCTGAGGCCTTCCAATGGCTCAAAGGAAAGCCCTTCCGCTGCCTCCTCTAGATCCGATAGAAGTAGCCCGTCCCATAGCCTACCCTCCAAGATCATGGAATATCCGTGCTGGCTTATGGGCTGAGGCCCATCTAGAGGCATCGTTTTAGACAGCTTGTGGCCCAGCATCGCATCAGAGGATATCTCTAATCTATCAGGCAGATCTGGGAGGATGATGGAACTGTCATGAGTTGCAAATCCATAGGAGTCTCCTATGCTGGTTGAGGATACACTCATCATTCTCAAAAGCCTTTCAGAGACATCCTCACCAGACCTGCTTAGAAGAGCGGCTAAGAAGCCCATCTCAGATCTTCATCTGATAAAAATCTATTCTAAAAATAGAAAAATGGGATTATGAGATCGCCTTCCTACCCTTATCGGTTATTGAGTACTTCCCTTCCACGGGCGTCTCCACGTATCCCTCAGCCTTCAACCCCCTCAATCTAGCCATCACAGTTCTCCAGGGTATCCCAGCCTTTTCCCCAATCTCCTTGCATCCAGCGGGCTCCTTCATGAGGCTCAAAGCCCTCAGTATAGCCTTCTGTTCATCCGTTAAGCCCATCAATTAGAGGATCCACCTGATTTGAGTTTAAAATATTTTCTATGATCTAGTGTAATTCTTCGCAGATTCTATGATGGAGTTCACCTCCTCCACCGTGAGGCGAACCCCGTGAAGAGGTCTCCCCCTCCTTGGATCATCTTTGAGGATGGATTCCTTGATTGGGTATGGGGGGTCGAACCTGTATAGTTCCTTGAAGACTATGGCGGACTTCCATCCATGTTCTTCACAGTAGGCCCTCTCATCCGGGGGCAGCTCCTCGAGCCTCATCACCCTCTCCACGATGCCATATCCTATGAAGGAGTCTCCAGCCTCGGCCTTCTTCGCCAGGAGGATGACCGTCCCCTCATCCCATCTCCTATTCAGCCCAGGGTAGTACTTTTTAAGCCTGTAGACCTGTTCAAGCCACTCATCCGTAGCTATTCTCAGGATATAACCATAGCTCTCATATTCATCAGATGATTTCATATCTAAGATATAGCTGGCACTTTAATTTATCTCTTTATCCTCTTCGGGCTCCTCCTCTATGAAGGTTGTCAGGGCCTTCTGCTCCGCCTCGAGCTCCTCCAGGCGCCTCCACTCCTCCTCTTCCACGACCCCTCCGACCTGCTCCTTTATCAGCCTAGCCAGCTTCCCCCCTATCAGGGGAACCCCAGCGAGCCTGCTGATCGGAGCCCTCTTCAGGCTCTCTACGGTCCTGAAGCCCGCGTTGTAGAGCATCCTAGCCCTGACCCTACCTATACCCCTGAGCTTGACCAGTGGGAGGAGCTCGGCCTTAACCCCATGCCTAACCCTCTCGGTGAGCTGTGACAGATGCCGAGTGTAGCCTTTGATGCCCATAACCTTAGCCAGCTCCTGGGAGGCGTAGAGAAGCCACTCCGCATTCAGGATGGCGCTGTACCTGTCCCCGGGCTCAACGGAGAACCTCTCGAGGAGATCGCTTTCGGAGACCTCCTCTATCCATGCCTTGAGGACGACCGCCGTCTTCACCTCTCCCAGGAACTGCTCGAACTCTATCATGTCGTCGTAGTCCGGGATCTCACAGGCGAACTCCTCCTCATGCTCCATGGCGAAGGATTCGACCTCCTCATATTCACGCCTCCTCGGCCTCAGGAGGGGGTGCATGTCAGGGGTTCTGCAGATGAGGTGCAACCACGTGAAATCGGTGACCGTCTTCGCTCCAAGCCTCAACCCATCCCTGATGATCACGGCGGATAGGGGGTCTATGTAGAGTTCTGAGACCCTCCTCCCGAAGTCGGATGCGTATATGTATCCCCCCTTCCTGATGATCATCCCCTCCCTCTCCAGGTATCTCAAAATGGAGCTGATGGGGCCCCTCAGGCCTAGGGGGCCGTAGTGATATCCGTAGAAGGTGCCCCCGAAGAAGTCCAAGAGGCCCTCATCGGTGTGGGCATAGTCCGAGGCTATGGCGGCGAGGGTATGGCCTCTAAGGGCTGACTCTGAGGCAAGCCTGCTGTATAAGGGCTCAGGCTTGGAGAGAATGTAAGACTCCATAAGCTCCTCAGCCTCATCCTGGGAAGAGGCTATTAGGGTGGCCTCTCCATAGGCATCATACTGAGGCCTGCCAGCCCTCCCACTCATCTGCTTATACTCTAAGATGGAGATCCTGGTCATGCCATATCCAGGGGTGAACCTATGATAGCTTCCTATGATAACGGTCTTAGCGGGCAGGTTGACCCCGGCGGCGAGAGTGGGGGTCGCCACGAGGATCTTTATCCTTCCAGACCTGAAGGAGTCCTCAACGATCCTCCTATGCTCAGCCCTAAGCCCCGCGTGGTGGAAGGCCGCGCCTCTAAGGACATATGAAGCCAGTTCGTCGGAGAGGCGGGTCCTCTCCCCATAAGAAAGGATCTCATCTGAGACCTTCTCCAGCTCCTTCCTCAACCTCTGTTGGAGGACCCCCTCCATCCCCTCGAGGGCGTTGGCGGCCTCCCTAGCTAGGCTCATGGACCTCAACCTGCTCTCCACGAATATCAGGGCCTGATCCCCTTCCAGAACCGTGTTGAGGGCTATGTTCAGGGCATCCACCCTATGGAGCCTCTTTAAACTCTTCAGGCTCCCATCCTTGAAGGTTATTGCATCCCTATATAGCACCCCTTCCCTAAGGTCGACGGGCCTCCATTCCGTGGTTACAGCCTCAGCCTTCAACCACTCAGCCACATCCTCCGCATTCCTTATGGTTGCGCTTAGAGCGATGACCTGAACATCCGGCCTCATCTGCCTGAGCCTGGCGAGGGCAACCTCTAGGGTTGGACCCCTCTCATCCCCTATCAGGTGGACCTCGTCGGCTATCACCAGGGTGACCGAGCCCAGCCAGGGAGCCTTATGGCGCAGGAGGGAGTCGCACTTCTCATTGGTTGTTATTATTATGTCATAGTTCTCAAGCCATGGGGTGGAGCTGTCATAGTCGCCGGTGCTTATCCCGATCTTTATCCCACCTCCATCCCTCTTCACTATCCCGGAGTAGGCCTGGAAGGTCTCGTATTTCTCCCAGGCTAGGGCCCTTAGGGGTGTTAGATAGAGGGCCTTTCCGCCCCTCTCGAGGACGTGTTTCAATGCGCAGAGCTCGGCGATGAGGGTTTTACCGCTCGCGGTTGGGCTTGCCATGACCAGGTTCTTCCCATCTAGAACCCCCCTCCTGATGGCATCCTCCTGAGGCGGGTAGAGCTCCACATACCCCTTCTTCGAGAGAACCTCCTTGACCTCGTCTGGTATCTCGAGCTCGGCGATCCTCAATGAGCCCCTCAGAATCGTAAAGAAATGGAAATATTAATAATTGTGAAGGGCTGCCTCCATAGTTGTGGTCGTATGTCTGAGGTTAAATCTATAACCTATTTCCTCGAGCCTGGAGAGAACAACACCGCTGAGACTCTAGAGGCTGCCAAGAGGAGGGCTGAGGAGCTCGGGATAAAGGACATCGTTGTGGCGTCCACCCGGGGCTCCACTGGGGTGAAGGCAGTGGAGACATTCAAGGGCTTCAACGTCATCGTGGTCACCCATTCAGCGGGGTTCAGGGAGCCCGGGAAGCTGGAGCTCGAGGAGGAGGCGGCCGAGAAGATAAGAAAGGGAGGGGGTAAGATCCTTACAGCGAGCCATGCCTTCGCCGGTGTGAGCAGAGCTATAAGGAAGAAGTTCAACACCTTAGGGCCCGCTGAGCTTATGGCTAATACCTTAAGGCTCTTCTGTGAGGGTATGAAGGTCTGCGTCGAGATCACGGCGATGGCCGCGGACGCCGGCCTTATCCCGGTGGATAAAGAGGTCATAGCCATAGCCGGAACCGGGCGGGGCGCGGACACCGCCGTAGTGATAAAGCCAGCCCATCTAAGCGACATCTTCGACCTTAGGGTTCAGGAGATAATAACCAAACCTAGGAGGCGTTAAAAGACCCACAACCCCAAGACCATTACACATTTTTATCTTAGTGGGCTAGGCCGTTCTCTTGTAGAAACCTGGCCTGGGGGAGTATATGGTTCCATCCCTCATCAGGATCCCTATCAGCTTAGCAGCCTCAGCCCTGCCTATCTGGTGCTCTTCCTGGAGAGCGTTGTATAGATCCTCATCCCTCACCACACCGGTCGATCTCTCCATATCGGCTATGAGGCTCAGGACCCTCTGGAGCTGGACTTGGAGGCTTCTGGGCTTCCCTGTGTAGATTATGTCTATGTCGATCCTACCAGTGGTCAGGTCTATTCCCACCTGCTCCAAGCTTCTCTGCATGAGGGCTATGACGGCCTCGGCGTCCTCCACCGTCACCTCACCCCTCAGGTGGACCCTGGCCCTAGCCTCGGCCAGCCTTATCAGCGACTCGAGCTGCCTCGGGGTTATGCTTATCGCCGAGGCCTCACCCCCCTCGGTGGAGGCTGCCCTCATCTTGACATAGAAGTCCCTCAGGCGTCTGGAGGCCTCATCCGACAGGACCGGCCTTATCCTCTTCGAGTAGCTGATGTACTTCTTCAAAGTCTCCTGGTCTATGGGGGCTACCCTCGGGTTTCCAATGGACCTGTGGAGGTCCAGTATGTGCTCAGCCATCCTCGAGTCCCTGTCCGCCTCAGGCTTATCCTGGAGTATGAAAATCAAGTCGAACCTGCTCAGAATGGTCACGGGTAGGTTGATATTCTGGGCCACGGTCTGATACGGGTTGTACCGTCCAAGGGCTGGATTAGCCGCCGCCAAGATGGAGGATCTAGCGTTAAGGGTTGCCACTATCCCCCCCTTAGCTATGGAGACCACCTGCTGCTCCATAGCTGGGTGGATGGCGCTCCTATCCTCCTCCCTCATCTTGTCCATCTCATCTATGCAGCAGACCCCCATATCCCCTAGAACCAGGGCCCCCGCCTCAAGGATGAAGCTCCCAGTCCCGCCTTCCCTCACAACCGCCGCGGTTAGGCCCGCCGCTGTGGATCCCCTCCCCGTAGTGTATAGCCCCCTAGGGGCGATCCTCGCCGCGTACTGAAGCATCTGGCTCTTCCCAGTGCCGGGATCCCCGATCAAGAGGACATTGATGTCCCCCCTTATCCTTATGTCTGGAAGCTCCTTTGGAACCCCTCCAAATAGGAGGTACATAATCGCCTCCTTCACAGTCTCGTAGCCGTGGATCGAGGGAGCTATGGATTGGAGTATCTTCCTATGGATCCATGGGTCTGACGCCAGCTCCTTAATTCTAGACTCATCCTCTGGAGTTATCTCTTGCATCTCCTGCTCTCTACCGATCACATCGACGTTGTTCGCCTTCAGGAGGAAGTCGAAGGAGCGGAGGGGGCCGCCCCTACCCTGCCTAGGGAGAAGCTCAATGGTCCCGGTTACCTGAACTCTATCACCGGGCCTAGCCATATCCACTAAGTCGTCAAGGAGGCTTATGTTCAAGGATCTAGGGAGCTGCCCGGGGGGGAGCTCCTCAGGCTTTTCCTGTAGGGTTATCCTCTGGGAATCTATGAAGATAGACTCCCTAGGCTCGAGTTCGAAGCCCCTTCGGCTCCCACAGTGAACACATTTCTGGGGCATCCTCATATACTGGCTCGTGGATGATGACTGGTCGACGTGGTTCAGCTCACCGCAGGAGTCGCATCTGAATACGGCCTTTATGAGGACCGGGGTGACTGTTGTCGCTCTGACTATGATGCCGCTAACCATCACAAGCCTCCCTATGCAGTCCGCCCCTATCCTGCGGAGGGGGATCTCGACCGGGAGGCCCCTTATCCTGACGTGGATGCCTCCAATCCTGTTCGCGTACTCAGGATCCCTCATCCTGAGCTTTGAGAAGGCTGCGGCCTCAAGGCTGGGGAGATAGCTTTCGGGATCCTCTAATATGCTATTTGCCAAGGAGGAGTCGAAGGTGTATAGGTCCTTAAACTCGACAATTAGGGATTTTAGCCTCCTCACAGCCAGCTCCGAGATGGCTTGCTCGTACTTCAGCCTCCCCTCAGGATCCCTGAACTCCTCTATGAACCCTTTGAAGGCCTCCTCTGGCTGGGCTTGGAGTGCCTCTATGTTCACCTCTCTCCTACCCTCCTCAGCATCCTCCTCCAGGCTGAGATCTTCCTATTCAGCTCCCTAAAGAGCTGAGCCTCCTCGTTCTGGAGTTCCTTCGGGGGTGAGGCTATCTCTGAGGAGGCGAGTCTAACGATCTTATTTAGCCTGCTCTCAAGGATATCCCTGAACATCCCCCTCAGCCTGTTCAGGTGTGCCAAGCGGGCCTCCTCCCCCTTAGCCTCCCTAGTCAGCTGATTGAAGGTGATGTACGCTTGAGCATAAAATCTGTCGGGCAGGGCGGATAGCTGCCCTAGGGGCTGGAGGCGCTCACGATAATGGGCTTGGATCAGCTCATCCGATTTTAGGCCCCCATCCGCGAAGCGGGCTAGGCCTGCCTCCACAAGCTCCCACGCCACCCATAGGTTAACCCTCAACTCGCTGTTCGCCGCGGTCTCCTCTATCACCAGCCCAGCAGTCTCAATTCTGGGTATATCCCTCGTAGCTATGAGCCTCACGGTGCTGTTCTCATAAGCAAAGCAGACATCGTCGAGGGATGGGTTCAAGGCTTCCTTTTAAAGCTAGGGTAATGGTCCTCTATAGATTTATCCTCTCAGCCTATGAGAGTAACCTAAGGGTGAGAGGGCCACAGGCCTTTAAACTTCCGAGATCTAGGAGGAGGGTCGGGGGCGAGAGAGGATGAGGGTGAAGGTGGGAGGGGAGGTAAAGGAGTTCAGAACCATCTGGAGAGAGGGGAGGTTGGTCCACATGATCGACCAGAGGAAGCTCCCCCACAAGTTCGAGATAGTATCCACATGGAGGCATGAGGAGACAGCCGAGGCCATAAGGAGCATGATCGTCAGAGGTGCTGGAGCTATAGGGGTAGCGGCGGCCTATGGCATGGCCCAAGCAGCCCTAGAGGCTGAGGAACTCAAAGAGGATATCAGAACCTATCTGGAGTCAGCGGCCACCCTCCTCAGAAGAACAAGGCCTACAGCTGTGAACCTATTCCACTCCATCGATAGGTGCCTCAGGGCGGCCGAAGGGCACCTAGAGAACCCCGTTATGAGCGTGCTCTCCGAGGCTGATGCCATAGCCGAGGAGGATCTCGAGGCCTCTAGAAGGATAGGAGAGTTCGGCAACCCTCTCATCCCGGATGGGGCTAGGATCCTGACCCACTGCAACGCCGGAGCCCTGGCCTTCATAGACTATGGAACAGCCCTTAGCCCCATAAGGCTCGCCCATCAACAGGGGAAGAGGATCCTAGTCTTGGTCGATGAGACTAGGCCGAGGCTCCAGGGGGCCATGCTCACAGCCTGGGAGCTTGAACAGGAAGGCATCCCCTACGCCGTCATAGTGGATAATGCAGCCGGCTATTATATGAGGCGGGGCGAGGTGGACATGGTCATAGTTGGAGCCGACCGCGTTGCCCTCAACGGGGACTTCGCCAACAAGATAGGAACCTATGAGAAAGCGGTCCTAGCCGCAGAGAATGGGATCCCGTTCTACGTCGCAGCCCCAAAGATGACCTTCGACCCAAACTGCAAAGATGGGGATCACATAGAGTTGGAGGAGAGGAGCGAGGAAGAGGTGAGATATATATATGGATTGAATGAGGTGGGGGAGCTATCTAGGATCCTGATAATGGGTAAGGATACCCCTGTGAGAAACCCCTCCTTCGATATAACCCCTGCAAGGTATGTAACGGGCTTCATAACCGAGAACGGCGTATTGAGGCCCCCATACTCGGAGACGATACCTAGATTCCTGGGGTTA
This sequence comes from uncultured archaeon, assembly GCA_938048735.1. Taxonomy (GTDB): domain Archaea; phylum Thermoproteota; class Bathyarchaeia; order TCS64; family TCS64; genus JAGTRB01. Next base: position 84,513 of record CALIUM010000011.1, on the reverse strand, counting down.
AAGGGTTAAAGCAGGGTCCGCTAACCTTTTTAAACCCAGATCCTCCTTGAGTTGAGGACTTGAAGGTCAGAGTTCTCGTGAAGCCGCTGAACAGGGTGATCGAGGCCGAGAAAGGAGCCATATTACTTCAGCTGCTGAGGGAGGCGGGAATAAGTATAGAGAGCATATGCGGGGGGAAGGGGAAGTGCGGGAAGTGTAAAGTCATCCTAGAGAAGGGGAGCATCGAGGAGGTCTCCGAAGAGCCAGAGATGAAGCTCCTCACAGAAGGGGAGCGGAGACAGGGATATCACCTTGCCTGCATGACGAGAATCCTCAGCGACTCCACCTTCACTATACCCGTGGAGAGCAGGGTTGAGAAGCCCAAGATCCTGCTGGAGGCGGAGCTTAGGATCCCCAGCCCAAACCCGGGCTCTAGAAAGTATCTGGCGAGGGTTCAGAGGGTTAGGAGTGCGCTCATTCCCATCGAACACTATAGGCTCCAGCTCGATAATTACAGAGGTCCCCATCCCATGATCACGGACGAGATGTACGATAGGCTTCGGGAATTCGCCCATGTGGAGACCATGACCGCGACCATAACATGGACAGGGGGCTTCCCAGAGGTGGTGAACCTCAGACCAGGAGACGACACCGAATCCAACTATGGCCTAGCCCTCGACGTAGGAACAACCACAGTGGTGGGAGAAGTAGTGGAGTTAAACTCCGGGAGGATCATGGCCAGAGCATCGGAGATGAACAGGCAGATAACCTACGGTGAGGAGCTAGTCACCAGGATAGCGGTGGCTGGGGAGAGGGATGGCCTCATAAAGCTTCAGAAAGCCGTCGTCGAGACTATAAACACCATTCTGGATAGACTCGCCTCAGAGACAGGCATAGACCCCCGCATGATAAGCGATGTCTGCGTGGGGGGGAACACCGTGATGAACCACCTACTAAACGGGCTTGACCCCACATATCTCGACGAGGCGAATGTGGAGGTCTCAAGAACCCCAATAGTGAGGAAGGCTAAAGTGATAGGGTTGAGGGTGAACCCAGAAGCCTATGTCTACTGCCTACCAAACGTGAGCAGATTCCTAGGCGGAGACGCTGTGGGGGATGTCCTAGCCTCAGGCATGTACGACTCCGAAGAGATATCCCTCCTAGTCGACCTCGGGACAAACGGCGAGATCATATTCGGTAATAATAGCTGGCTATTCTCAAGCAGCTGCGCCTCAGGGCCGGCCTTCGAGGGGGGAGGAATAAGATACGGGATGAGGGGGGCGGAGGGGGGCATAGAGAGGGTGAGGATAGACCCTGATACATATAGGGCCGAGATCTCCGTTATAGGGGGAACCCGACCGAAGGGGATATGCGGCTCTGGGATAATAGACCTCGTAGCCTCCCTCTACGACGTGGGCCTCCTAGACTTCGTGGGGAAACTGATCCCGGGCAAGACACCGCTTGTGAGGGAGGGGCCCTATGGCCTGGAGTATGTGGTCGTCCCGGCGGAGGAGACCGCCATAGGCAGAGACATAGTCTTAACCCAACAGGATCTAGACTACATAATGGACTCCAAGGCGGCTGCCTGCGGAGCCATAACAGTCCTCATGAGGAAGCTGAAGCTGAGCATATACGACGTGAAGCACCTCTACCTAGCAGGAGCATTCGGAAACTACGCGGATATTGATAACGCGACGAGGATAGGAATCTTCCCAGAGCTCCCAAACGCTAAGGTTCACCCCATAGGGAATGGATCCCTCGCCGGAGCCTATGCGGCCCTCATGTCGATGGAGATGAGGGAGAAAGCCAAGGAGATAGCTGAGAAGATGGTATACATAGACCTACTGGTCGACGTAGAGTTCATAGAGGAGTACTCCAACGCCCTCTACATCCCGGGAAACAAGGAGTACTTCCCTAGCCACACAAAGAGATAGCAAACCCTCAAAAGAATTTAAAAATAAACCTAAAATTTATAACAATCCTATCCGCCCAATTAGATCAGCCCGCCCTAGCTCAATGGTAGAGCATCCGGCTGTAGTTTTCGCCCAATGGGCGAAGGCACCCAGCCATTGAGCAGACACCGGAGGGTTCCCGGTTCAACTCCGGGGGGCGGGACCAACAATTTGTGAGCTACCATCCCTCTGGAGGGAGGGGCTTCCTAGTCTTAGTTTGGATCTTCATCCCCAGTCACATCTTTAAACTCACGCCTTTGCTCTCACATGATCTCATGGGAGAATTAACCCTATTGTGGTTGTGAGGCTTTCGAACAGGCATTCAATGGATGCCCCTTTTGAAGTTGCGGCATCCCCTCCGTTTTTGAACATAGCCTGAATGAATGCCTATACCGAGGATCTTGGAAGAGGTGATAGTTGATTCCCATTTGGAGGATCCACTTCCCGGTCTAGTCACCCTACCTCAAATCTTCCATGTCTATGCATAGGGGAGCTTATAATGTTGGTTCATCTGACCCTGAAAGGCTTGGAACCATCGGTGAATTGATGAGGTATAGGTAAGGTTAATATATCTGCTTGGATGGATAATCCATCCAGATGAAGCCTCGCCGGGGTAATGCCAGAACGGTCGGCCTCATCGCCATCTTAACGGCAACCTGTGTGGCGACCAACTATCTTATGATAGGCTTTGTTAACGTCAAGTTTATGGATCTGATAGTCTTCTGCTCGGGCTTCAGGTTTGGCTCTCTAATAGGTGGACTTGTGGGTTTCTTGACATGGCTTGTGTATGGGACCATAAACCCCTACGGCTTCTCTTTTCCAATCCTCCTAGCTACATCCATCGGGGAGAGCATATATGGAATAATTGGGGGCCTCCTTGGGGGCTTGAAGCTCCCTGGAGGGGGAACAGGCCGGCTCTGGTTTATGGATGCCAGGTTCGCCTTCATAGGCTTCATCCTCACCTTCATCTACGACCTCTTCACAAACATCGCCACGGGCCTGGTCGTCGGGATGCCTTTAACCGTAGTCCTGCTAGGCGGGATCCCCTTTGCCCTCATCCATGAACTCTCGAACACGGTCTTCTTCTTCGTTGGGGCCTCCCCACTTCTGACAGCCCTCAGACGCCTGCCCCTAGGGGGCTTAGACCCATCCCAACTGGTGGAGGGATGAGGGATGAACGCGAAAAGTGGATGGATGTGGATTGCTGGAGTTCTGCTCTGCACAACTCTAGCAGCCTCAATGTTCGCCTTTAACTATTACAGCCAAGCAGAGGCTTACCGGAGGAGCTACGAGGCCCTCCTTAGGGATCTTGAGAGCCTCACAATCATCATCAACCTGAAGATAGACTATGGAAATGGAAGCGTCGTTTGGTATAATAATACTCGTCTTCCATTAAATTCCAACCTGCTCAACGCTACCAGGAGGGTGGCCGAGGTCGAATATATAATGGGAGATTATGGAGCCTTTGTAACTCGAATAAACGGGGTTGGGGGGGAGCCAAACCGCTTCTGGCTCTGGTTCCACTTTGACCCTGGAAAGGGGGAGTGGATCTATGGGCCGGTTGCCTGCGATAGGTGGCAGCTGAGCAATGGCTCCATAGTCGCCTGGATATACACTTCCTTCTAGAGCTGATACGATTAATAAGCCCGAATCTCTTGAGGGGATTATGGGTTTGGGCTTCGAGGCTTTGGAGAGGGTTGCATCCAGGATCTCGGCTGGTAGAGCCCCCATCTACACCACGGCCCACGTACTAAAGGCACTGGAGATCCTGGGATCTTCAGATGCGGTTGGAAGACAGGAGCTTGCCAGGCTGATGGGGCTGGGGGAGGGAGTGGTCAGAACCCTTGTTAGGCGCCTGAGGGGGGAGGGGCTCCTGAAGGTTTCAAGGGAGGGTATGAGGCTCTCAGAGAGAGGCCTGCAAGTTCTAATGGACATCAAGAGCATCATATCCTCCATGGAGCTCCCCGAGACCGAGATAACAGTCGGGCCCCACAACCACGCAGTCCTCGTCAAGGGAGCGGCGGAGCTGATCAGGAGTGGAGTAGAGCAGCGAGATGTGGCCATAAAGGTCGGCGCCAGGGGGGCGACAACCCTCATATATAGAGGTGGAGGCTTCCAGATGCCCGGGGTAGAGATAAAAATCCCGACCGAGATCCAGGCGAGGCTCCTGGAAGGGTTTGATGTGGAGGAAGAGGATGTGATCATAATTGGAGCTGGAGAGACCCCCTTAACAGCGGAGATTGGAGCAAAAGCGGCTGCCATCGACCTCCTCCAAGCATTTAAAGGCGGAGCTATAGATTACAAATCCAAAGTATGTTATGCTATAAAATGAGATTCAGCTATTCCTGATTTATGATGGCTGAAGGGATTTGACAGAAAGGTCAAATATTGTTGATGTGCCCTATTCGGGTTCACCATGACCGAGAGGATCTTGCTTAGGTTCGTCGCCCTAGGGGACAGCCTGACCGTTGGATTCCAGCCTCCGGGGTTATATCTACCAGGGAGAGAGGAGTTCCCCTACACGTCTTTCCTAGAGGCCATAATCTATAGGGAGCTTCCAAGAAAGGGGTTGTATCATCTCGAGGTCTCCTTCATAAATCTTGGCGTTCCAGGCGATACCACCGGGAGAATGCTTCAAAGGCTCCAATCACAGGTTGCTCCACTGAGGCCAGATTATGTGATCGTCTGGGGAGGCATAAACGACCTGTTCTCCCTAGAGGAGCCTGAGGAGATCTATTACAACCTGAGGAGGATTTATGAGATGGCTCTGGAATGTGATATAAAGCCCATAGCCTGCACCCTTACATCAGTCCTAGGATATGATGAACTTATACCCAGGATAAAGAGGCTCAACGATCTATTGAGGAGACACTGCAGGGCTCACAGAATACCGATGGCAGATCTCTTCTCAGCCACGGCCGACGATTCTGGAAGGCTCAGGGAGACCTTTTCGAGCGACGGGGTTCACCTATCCCAAGCCGGATACATGAAGGTGGCGAACATCATCTACTACGAGGCGCTTGAGAAGATCCTTGAAGATTGCGGAAGGGGGGATAAATGCCGAACTACGGGGGCCTCATTGGACGCGTTGGATGAGAATAGATCAGAGGTATAGAGGATAGCGTGAGAGAAAGCCCATCAGACATGGAGAACTGACATACTTTATATTATAGAAGGCTCTCCCTTCTCAGGAGGATCGGATGCCGAAGAAGAGGATCAGCAGGGGCAGGTCAAAGGGAGACAAGGGGCGGGAGAGCATGGTTCAGTGCAGCTACTGCAACGCCCTCGTCCCAAGGGATAAGGCCAAGAAGATCACCAGATGGACCTCTATAGTGGATCCGAGGCTTATGAAGGAGCTTGAGCAGCAGGGAGTTCGAATATCTAGGGAGAGAACCACCAAATACTTGTGCATTAGCTGCGCCGTCCACAGGGGGGTCGTGAAGGTCAGGGGAAAGGAGGAGAGGATGAGCAAGGCAACTCATAGAAGGTAAATTTTCCATTTTCTCTATCTAAAATTAATTTTCTCTATCTAAAATTAGATCCTAACCTTCTTATAGAAGTGGAGGACTCTCTGAAGAACCGTTATATGTGAGAGAAGCGCGAGTAGGGCCACCCCCCAGCCTATGGCCTCCCTATTCAGATATGATAATAGGGTGGCAGTAGATAGGATTAGGATTCTCTCAGCCCTCTCCGCCAGGCCCACAGCTCTCATATCCACCCCTGACGCCTCTGCTCGGGACCTCACATAGCTGACCATCATCGAGCCCACCAATGCTGCTAATCCCCAAGATAGGCCGCATAGGCCCGAGGCTGTTATAGCCCCGAGGACCATGGCATCCGAGTACCTATCGGAAAGGGAGTCCAGGAAGCCTCCTAAGAGTGAGGCTTTTCCGGTCATGCGGGCTAGAACCCCATCGATGGAGTCCAGGAGACCCGAGAGGAGGAGTGTGACAGCTGCGAGCAGGGGCATCAGCCTACTAGAGCTCCAGCTGATATAGAGCCAAGCTGAGGCGGCTGAGAGGATGAGGCCCACCAGGGTTAAGAGGTTTGGGGTGACACCTATGGCCGTGAGGATGCTGAGCCTGGGGCCGATCCACCTCTCGAACCTCTCCTTAAGACCTCCTGAGACCACAGGTAAACTCCCGAGCCTCCAAATTAAAGGATGCTCCCTTTATAAGAGCGATTAAGCTCCTGAGAACGAGGCCTTTATCCCCCTTGCAGCTATGACTCCCGTAGCTGCCGCTCCCACTATGCCCCTCGAAACCCCAGCTCCATCACCCGCAACATAAAGGTTTGGAATGGCCGTCCTGAGCTGATTATCTGTCTCTATGCGCATGGCGTAGAACTTGATCTCGGGAGCATAGATCAGCGTCGATCCCGCGTTCACCCCAGGTGCCACTCTGTCCAGGATCTCCAAGGCCTCTAATAGGTCCCTGACTATCCTGCTCGGGTAGGCCATGGATATGTCGCCGGGGGTCACATCCCTCAGAGTGGGCTCGACGTAGCTCCTCTCGATCCTCTCCCAAGTCGAGCGCCTGTGCCCCCTCAGGTCTCCAAGCCTCTGGAGGATTGGCCTCCTTCCGCCTAGGGTGTTGGCTAACTGGGCGATCCTCCGCCCATACTCGGTCGTGTTCTCGAGGGGCTCCGTTAGGCTTATTCTCACCAAAAGGGCGAAGTTCGTGTTAGGGCTCCCCTTCTCCCTCATAGAGTGCCCATTCACCCCGAAGACCTCCTCATCGTAGGCCTCCTTGAAGACATAGCCCCTCGGACAGACGCAGAAGGTCCTTGAGAAGTCGTCGTAGCTCGGCGTATGTATATGGAACTTTGGATCCCAGCACCTATATCCCTGTATCATCTCCTCAAAGACCTCATTTGGAACCTCAACCCTCACACCGATATCCAGTGGATTATAGCTCATTCCCACCCCAAGCCTCTTCATGAGATCCACAAGCCAATTCGACCCTATCCGCCCGGGGGCCAGAAGGATGGCATCAGCGGGGTACACCCCTTCAGCGGTCTCCACACCCCTTATCCTTCCCGATTCAAGAATTAGGTCCCTAACCCTAACTCTCAGCCTAAAATCGACACCCTTCTCCTCGAGCTTAGACCTCATCCTACCAATTACCGAGGGTAGATGGTCGGAGCCGATGTGGCTCTGCTCTATCCTCACAAACCTCATCCCAGCCTTAATGGCCTTGGCCTCTAGATCCCTCACGCCCGTCTCATCTGGAGGATGTAGCTCCACCCCGAGGCCCGAGAAGATCTGCTTGATGTATGATATAAGCATCCAAGCATCATCCTCGGGAATAAATTGTGTGATATCTCCACCTATCCTTGGATGGAAGTTGAGCTTCCCGTCGGAATATAGGCCCGAGCCACCGACGTGATCCCTTTCCTCTAGGATGGTGACATCGCAGAAGTCCGCGAGTTCATGAGCGGCGAATAAGCCTGCAGGGCCCGCTCCAACTATGATGACCTTCACCATAACTCAGGAACCCCCTATCCAACCCATGGAGGGAATCCCCAATCACCTATGTTTAATATATAAACGGGGTGTTTAAAGGATGTTAATCTCTCGGGGGAGAGTCGGCGATGGAGAAGAGGCTTGTCCCTGACCCCATTTGGGGAGGATATACAGAGGTGCTGGGGGCATCAGACCTCTTCGGAGGGGCGAGGCCTCCTAGGAGGGGGAAGGTGAGGGATATCTACGACCAGGGAGAGGAGCTGCTCATAGTGACGACGGATAGGATATCCGCCTTCGATGTGGTCTTCCCAACCCTCATCCCCCATAAAGGGATGAGCATCCACGCCCTGTCGGAATACTGGTTCGAGAGGACTAAGGGGATCTTCCCAAATCACTTCATAGAGTCCGTGGATAATAGGACTATGAGGGTGATGAAGGCTGATAGGATAGATATCGAGTGGATATGCAGGGGATACCTCTACGGCTCGGCCTGGAGGGCGTATAGGGATGGTGTAAGGGTTATAAGCGGGGTCAGACTGCCAGATGGGCTGGTCATGGGAGAGGAACTACCCGAGGTCATCCTCACCCCCACCACCAAGAGCGAGGTGGGCCATGACAGGGAGATATCGCGGAGAGAGGCACTGGAGGCTGGTCTAGTCGGGAAGGATGAGTGGGATGAGCTGGAGGAAGCCACATACAGGCTCTATGAGTTTTACAGAGCGGAGGCTAGGAGAAGAGGTATTATAATACCAGACTTCAAGCTCGAGTATGGAAGGTTGCGGGATCTGCTCATCCAGATAGATGAGCCCCCCACGCACGACTCGGCGCGGTTCTGGGATGAGAGATTTTACAACGCTGGAGCCCCCCAAGAGGCCCACAGCCTAGACAAGGAGTTCCTCAGAGAGTACTGCAGAAGGATAGGATACCTTGGGGAGGGGCCGCCCCCGGAGATACCGTGGCCCGTGGTATGTGAGATCTCAAAGAGGTGCGTCGCCTCATATGAGGTCCTAACGGGAAGAAAAAGCCTCAATGACTTCGAGTTGAAGAGCTTGGATGAGGCTCTAGGGGGCTGAGATGATGTGGGAGGGATGCGGAGTGTACGGGGTTCGCGTGAAAGAGGGGGATGCCCTCCCCTACCTATACTGGGGTCTACTGGCCCAGAACCATAGAGGACATCAAAGCTATGGATTCGCGGTTTACAACGGCGGGATCAAGGTCTTCAGGGAGCTTGGCCTCATCCCACCGATATTGCATCTCAGCTCTAAACCCGGGATAGGGGAGCTATCGGGGAGGGTGGGGATAGGAAACGTGAGATATGCAACTTCAGGGGCGTGCGATGAGGCCTCCCTTAGAAGGGATGCGATGCCCATCCACACCTCCGACGGTGGAAACTCCATCGCCATATCCTTTAACGGGAATATAGTCAATGTAAAGAGCCTCCGAGAGGAGTTCGGAAACGCAGGATCGGACGCCCATATAATATGCAGGATGCTACTCTATGGAATCCAGGAGGAGGGCTCGTTAGAGGAGGGGATCAGGAGGTGCATGGAGAGGGCTGAGGGCTCCTTCTCCATAATCGGCCTGACGGGCGAGGGCACCCTCTTCGCCTTCAAGGACCCCTACGGCTTCAAGCCCTTATGCTACGGTGGAGGGGGGGATGTCGATGCCTTCAGCTCCGAGAGCGTGGGGCTCGACATAAACGGAATGGAGAGGGTGGGGGAGATCCAGCCCGGGGAGCTCCTCATGGTGAACGGATCATCCCTCTCGAGGGAGCAGCTTATCCCATGTAGGCGGAGAGCCTTCTGCGCCTTCGAGTTCGCCTACTTCGCCCGCCCCGACTCCATATTCGACGATAGATATGTATATGAGGTGAGGAGGGACTTCGGGGTTAACCTAGCCTCAAGGTACTCCGAGACCGCCTCCAGATGTGATATGGTGATCTCCATCCCCGAGACAGCCAACGACGCAGCCTATGGATTCCACGAGGAGTCCGGCCTCCCCTGGGAGATGGCGACCAGGAGACATAGATATGTAACCCAGAGAGCCTTCATAATGGGAGCTGAGGATAGGAAGAACATCATATACAGGAAGGTGAATATCCTTAAGTCCAAAATAGCTGGAAAGAGGATCGCCGTTGTCGACGATAGCATCGTGAGGGGGGATACGACTCGCTCGGCTGTGAGGCGCCTAAGGGAGGCTGGAGCTAGGGAGATCCACCTCTTCATAACCTTTCCAAGGATCGTAGGCCCATGCTTCTATGGCGTCGATATGGCCACATATGGGGAGCTGATAGGGGCTCGGATGACCCCGGAAGAGATAGCGAAGGAGCTTGGAGCCGACAGCGTAAACTACCAGCCAATAGAGGACTATGTAAGGGCGACTGGGATGAAGATGGAGGATCTCTGCCTAGGATGCGTAACTGGAGAATATCCCACACCTACAGCTAATATGCTGGCTAGAGAGATGAGGGGGCGCATCCTCAGGGGAGAAAAAGAGCATGGGAGAATATATGAACTCATAGATTGAGATCTATCAATAATTTTATATAGATAACTACATGTTTACAATTATTATTTCGAAGAGCCATGTTTGGAAGTTCATCTATTTTAATATCTTAAAATTGAATCTTGGCAGTTGGAAATCTCCAAGTTCCTAACCCTCTAGCCCTACCTCATTACTGATGCTATCATTAGGTAGGATCCTATACCTCAGAATCTCAGTCGATATGGGAGTTGTAAAAAGTTATTATGTTTAGATATATCTCTTAGGCGGGATAGTAGGATGGTTAACCATATCTTAAAATCGATGGTAAAGGGTGAGTGCTCATACCAGCGAAAGTCAAACGCCATACGAGTTTCAGAGAGTTCATTAAGGATCATGTAGACCCAGATAGACTAATCCTAGAGCCCATCCGTGGTCCACTAAGGGCAAAAACAATGATTCTTGTGCTCTGCTCTAATTCTAGGATTTAGGGTGACACCAGTCTTCGAAGACAGAGCCTAACAGCTCTACATTTACAAAGGCTCATATATCCAATAGGGGAATCCCGATCTCGGAGGATATCTGCCATGCCCGAGGTCATAGAGGTGGGAAGTGTCAAGGCAGGGAGGGGGGAGCTGAAAAAGGGGGTTATAAAGGGTGTGGAGCTTGTGAACACGGTTAGCATAGATATCCCTGTATTGGTGATGAATGGCCTAGAGGATGGCCCCACCCTCCTCCTGATGTCAACCCAGCACGGCATCGAAATACAGGGGATAGAGGTCATTAGGAGGGTGATGAGGGAGAGGCTTGATCCCAGGGAACTCAGGGGTGCAGTCATAGGGATACCCGTCGGGAACCCCCTGGCCTTCATGCACCATCAATACCTCTCGTGGATAGATAACCTAGATGTTGGAGGGGTGAGGGCCGACAACCCTAATGGCAATACCACGGAGAGACTGGCGTATGCCCTTTGGAGGGAGGCTTGGAGCAAGTCAGACCTCATAGTAAACATCCACTGCAACACGAGGCCGGACTCCCTCATCTACCAGTGGATCAATATCGGGAACCCGGAGACCAGGGATAAGCTCATCAGGATGGCGGAGGCCTTCGGGGTAACCACAATATACTCAGACGAGACCCTCAAGGAGGACTCGCCTCCAACCCTTGGAAACCTAGCTGCGAGGAAGGGGATCCCAGTAATCCTAGAGGAGCTGATAGATGGCAGGTGGATCTCCGAGCCTTCAACAAGCGTCGGCGTTAGGGGAGTCCTGAATATAATGAGGGCCTTCAACATGATCGACGGTAAGGTCGAGCCTCAGGAGGGAATCACGATAGTACCCGGGGTTAACAGGTTCTACGGGATGATCAGGGCCGGTAGAGGCGGCCTTATAAGATTCTTCAAGAAGCCAGGGGAGTTCATAAGGAAGGGTGAGGCCCTCGCCGAGGTCTATGACCTCTACGGTGACGTCCTGGAGGTCATAGAAATGCCCGTTGACGGATACACATGGGCGTACCCATGCGGCCAATCCCTAGGAACATCTGGAAGCCTCCAGGCGGTTCAGTCAGGAGCCCCCGTGGCCTATGCCTTCACCCACGAGGAGAGATAAAGAAGCCACACTCAAGCCTCAAGTAGATATCTCCAAATATTTTTCAACAAGGGATTTCTCTTCGATGGGGAGGATTCTATAAGGGCTAATAAACTAGATATTAAAACCATTCAACTTGAGATTTTTACTTTCATCTCAATATTCTTCTTGTTCTCGAGGTGAGAACTTTATGATCCTCTTATTATTCTGTTAAGCATGCCCTTGAATCTCGAACTGGTTTTAAATCGAAGTGGAAAGTGAGACTGAATATGGGTCCCGCCGACATCGAGAATACGAATAGTTTAAAAGAGGCAACTGTTCGTTCCTATACGAAGTCGGGAAGGGTTAGGATCAGCTATGCCTAGGTTCAGACAGACCGAGGATATATTGAAGCTGATGCATAACAAGGAGCGCATCAGGAACATCGGGATAATAGCCCACATAGATCACGGAAAGACGACCATGAGCGACAGCCTCCTAGCCATGGCCGGCCTACTGGCTCCGAGCAGGGCGGGGGAGGCGAGGGCATTAGACTACCTTGAGGAGGAGCAGAGGAGGGGCATCACGATAAAGACGGCGAACATCAGCCTCCTGTATGAGGAGGATGGGAAGGAGTACGTGATAAACCTCATAGACACCCCTGGCCATGTAGACTTCTCAGGGAAGGTTACCAGAGCCTTAAGGGCCCTGGATGGATGTATCCTCCTTGTCGATGCGGTGGAGGAGTTCCAGATAATGACCGAGGTCAGGCTCAGGGCAGCCCTCGAGGAGAGGGTTAGGCCTGTCCTCTACATCAACAAGTTCGACCGCCTTATAAAGGAGCTGAAGATGGACGCCGATGCCGTCATGAAGAAGCTCCTGAGGATCATAAACCAGTTCAACACAATAGTCCAGACCTATGGCGTAGATGAGGTGAAGGAGAAGTGGACGGTGAACGCGGCCAACGGGACCGTTGCATTCGGCTCCGCCCTTGACAGGTGGGGGTTCACCCTCCCCATGCTAAAGAGGAAGGGGCTGAAGTTCAACGACATAGTCGAGTTCTACAGAGAGGGAAAGGTGGAGGAGCTCCAGAAGCTCCTCCCCCTCCACGAGGCCATCCTGGAGATGGTCGTCCATCACCTGCCCAGCCCTCTGGAGGCCCAGCCCTTCAGGCTCCAGGCGATTTGGCGCGGCGACCTCGATAGCGAGATTGGAAAGGCTATGCTCAAACTAGATGATGATGGTCCATTGGTGATATGTGTAACTAACGTCATCATAGATCCCCAAGCGGGCATAATAAACACGGGCAGGATCTTCTCCGGAACCATAAGGAAGGGGGATGACATCTACCTCCTGATGGCAAACAGGTCTTACAAGGCCCAGCAGGTCAGTATATACATGGGCCAGTTCAGGGAGGTGGTCGACGCCATACCATGCGGGAACATAGTCGCCCTCCTCGGGATAGACGCGGGCAGAGCCGGAGAGACCATTGTCAGCCCGGCCTACAAGGATAGCGCCGTCGGCTTCGAGCAGATCAAATACTTCACGGAGCCCGTTCTCACGATAGCCGTCGAGCCCAAGCGTCCAATGGACCTGCCGAGATTGATAGACGCGATGACGAAGCTCACCATCCAAGATCCAAACCTGGTTGCTGTGATAAACCAGGAGACGGGGGAGTACCTCCTATCCGGCGCCGGGGAGCTCCACCTAGAGATAGCCCTCAAGGACCTTGCGAGGGAGTACAATGTGGAGGTGACAGCCTCAGAGCCCACCGTGGTTTACAGGGAGTCGATAAGGGAGGAGGCTGGCCCATTTATGGGGAAGAGCCCGAACAAGCATAACAAGCTCTGGTTTACGGTGAAGCCCCTAGACCCAAAGGTCATCGACCTGATAAGGGAGGGGGCCCTGAGCGAGGCCCTCTCGAGGAGGATGAGGCTGGAGGTCCTAGTTGAGAAGGCTGGATGGTCATCTAGAGACGCCAGGGAGGTTGTTGCAGTGGACCAGAACGCCAACATCCTCGTGGACGCTACCTATGGAATCCAGTATCTTAGAGAGGTGAAAGACCACATAGCTGGAGGCTTCCACTGGACTATGGAGTCAGGCCCCTTCGCCGGCGAGGCTGTAAGAGGGGTCCAGGTCATGCTGGTTGATGCTCAGCTCCACGAGGATCCCGTCCATCGAGGCCCTGCCCAGATAATGCCGGCCACCAGGCAGGCGATATACGCAGCCCTCCTCTCAGCGAGGCCTACCCTCCTTGAGCCTATATACAAGATACAGGTGACCCTACCAGCCGAGGAGCTCGGCAATGTTACCTCCCTGCTGAATAGAAAGAGGGGGAACATATACAGCGTTGAGCAGAAAGGGCCCCTGATAGCTGTGACAGGCTTCATCCCCGTCTCCGAGGCCCTCGGACTTGCGAGCGAGATGAGGGCGGCCACATCGGGGAGAGCCTTTTGGCAGTGCACCTTCGACCACTGGGCTCCAGTACCAGACAACATGCTCCACGATATAGTGAGAAAGGTGAGGGAGAGGAAGGGACTTCCACCAGAACCTCCGCAGGCCAGCGAGTACATCGTGAAAGAGTAGAAAACCCACAAACTCCACCAAATAACTATTTTATCAGGCCGCCTCTCCAACCTTACATAATGGGAATGGAGATAAGGAATAGGCTCCAGCTGCTTGAGAACTCGCCTTCACCAGAGCTTTGGAAGCTTAGAAGCGATGCCCTCGACATCCTCAGCGTAGCCTTAGAGGAAGTGGATCCGAAGAAAGCGATTCTAGGCCACCTAACCAGAGAGGGGAACCTCCTTAGGGCAGGAGAAATAGAGCTCGACATGGGGAGATTCAGGAGGATCCTAGTCGTCGGAGGGGGAAAGGCTGGAGGGGCGATGGCAGAAGCTTTGGAGGAACTCATAGGAGATAGGATCACGGCAGGGGTGGTGAACATCCTAAAGGGCACGGGATCGAGCTACCACCTCGATAGAATAGGGCTTAATGAGGCGCCCCACCCCATCCCAGGGGAGGATGGGGTTAGAGGGGTGGAGAGGATGCTCGAGCTGGTTAAGGGGTTAAACCAAGATGATCTTGTGATCGTCCTCATCTCCGGAGGGGGATCAGCCCTGATGGCAGACCCCGCAGAGGGGGTAGACCTAGAGGAGTTAAGAGATCTTACAGGCATGCTCCTGAGATGTGGAGCTACTATAAACGAACTCAACGCGGTGAGGAAGCACCTCTCCATCATCAAGGGCGGACAACTGGCTAGATGGGCCTACCCTGCAACCGTCTTGGGCCTTATAATATCAGACGTCGTGGGAGACCCATTGGATGTAATAGCTTCAGGCCCAACAGCCCCAGACCCCACAACCTTCAAGGACGCCTACGAGATCCTCCTTAAATATGGTCTGTGGGATAAAGTAGCCGAATCCATTAGATCCAGGATAGAGGCTGGCCTCAGAGGGGAGGCCGAGGAGACCCCGAAGCCTGGGGACGAGATATTCAGTAGGGTTTTCAACCTCATAGTTGGGAGCAATATGACAGCAGCCAGAGCAGCCGCCTCCATGGCCTCAAGTTTAGGATATAAAACCCTCATCCTATCCACAAGGGTGGAGGGGGAGGCAAGGCATGTTGGAGGCGTCATCGGAGGGATAGCTAGGGAGATAGCTGCGTCGGGCAACCCCATCCCACCGCCCGCAGCCCTGATAGCTGGAGGGGAGACGACGGTGACAGTAGCGGGAAGAGGTAAGGGGGGGAGAAACCAGGAGGCTGCTCTGAGCTCATCCCTTAAGATCGAGGGGGTCAACGCCGTAATAGCCTTCCTTGCAACCGACGGCATAGACGGGCCTACCGACGCAGCTGGGGCCATGGTCGACGGAACAACAATAACCAGAGCCAGAGCCATCGGGATCTCGCCCGAGGGATACCTCAGAGAGAATGACTCCTACAACTTCTTCAAAAGGCTTGGAGACCTGATAATAACGGGGCCTACGGGGACGAATGTGAACGATTTAGCGGTGATACTGGTCTCAGCGGATAGGTGGATGGAGAAATGAACTTGAAGCGGGATAGGGAGCAGGCCATTGCCGAGCTCAGCCTTCTCCTTAGGGAGGCCGAGGAGACCGTGGACACCGTCCTCGTCGAGGGAGCTAGGGATGTCGAGGCATTGAAAAGCCTCGGATACCGTGGCCAGATAGAGGTTATCTCAAGACATGAGGCCCACACCGCCCTGGCGGAGAAGGTAGCCGAGAGAGGGGGGACGGTCCTGATCCTGAGCGACTTCGATAGGGAGGGTAAGAGGATCAATCGGGAGATGCTTCTACTCCTGGAGAGCATGGGAGTCAGGGTTGAAGCCGATATGAGAAGGAGAATAGGGAGGCTTATGGCAACCCTTGGAACAAGAGCTGTGGAGGACCTCGACAACATAGCAGGCATATGACCTGGATGTTATGATAGAATTTTTGGGATTCCAGATTGTATGCCTCCTCGAAAGCGATGACGGCTTTATCCGGATCAATTGGAGAAGGCTTAAGTAGCTATGAAGCTGCGGTGAAACAGTAAGGATTATAGGAGGATGCGCCATAAAATTTATTGGTTGATTCTGGTTGGAGGAGAAGAAGGCTAGACGTGTGACCGTGGATCTTGATGAGGTGATATTCAGGTCTGATGGCTCCAAAACAACCATGAGAGAATTCGTTAAGGAGATGCTTTTCTACAACCCTGACTTCTACATCGAGACCAGCAAAAGTGGGAGGATTTGGTATATTAAGAGGCGGAAAGAGACTAAGTAATGAGTTTCAGGGAGAATCGGCTTCTAGGATCCCATATTTTCAGTATCCTATAGCCTCTGACTCGAAGCCTAGGAAGTGGCTCTCCACACCCCCATACAATAGGCCTTTCTCCCTGTCGACAACTATTCCAACGGGCCTCCCCCACCCTCCAATCTCCTTATCTATATAGGCCACTCTATGGCCTGCGGCCAGCAATCTATAATAGACCTCCCTTGAGAACCTACTGTCAAGCTGCACATCCTTGGTCTCCCTCACGATCCTAGGGGCCTCGATAGCCGATTGTATGTCCATACCGAAGTCGACAACGTTGACTATGACTTGGGCTATGGATGTCTGGATGGCCCTCCCACCAGGAGCTCCCAGAGCCATGAAGGCCTCCCCATCCTCCAACAATATCGTCGGGCAGACGTTCTGTATCCTCCTCTTCCTCCCCATGATGGAGTTGGCATGGCCGGGCTCTGGGTTGAGCCCATACATCGCGTTATTGAGCACGAGGCCCGTCCCCGGCACCACCACGCCGCAGCCGAATATATCTACAAGGGTCTGGTTGACTGCGACGGCGTTCCTCTCCATGTCCACAACGGCTAGGGCCGTCGTGCACTCCTCATAGGGCCAGGGATCTCCGGGGCTCAGTTCTAGGGCCTTCTCGAGGCTTATACGCCCCCTCAACTCTTCGGCATAAGCCTTCGATACTAGACCTTTAAGAGGCACCCTTATGAACTCGGGATCCCCCATATACTTGAACCTGTCCGCATAGGCTAGGCCAATAGCCTCCGCCAGCAGGTGAAGATGCTCGTAGGATCCGAAACCATAGTCCGAGAGGCTGTAGCCCTCGAGGATGTTGAGGATCTCCATCAGGGTTGTCCCCGCATGGCTGGGATCATAGATAACCTCTAGGTCCCTGTATTCTCCATCCGCAGCCTTGTAGATGATTGGCTCGTACATGGCCAGGTCTTCCATGGAGATGAGCCCCCCATTCCTCTCCATATCCATGGCTATTGCCTCCGCTATCTCCCCGCGGTAGAAGGCCTCTGGCCCCTCCTCTGCGATGAGTTTGAGGGACCTCGCGAGGTCCCTGTTGACTAGCAGGTCTGGGCTCCCTCTTCTGGCATGTGTATAGGGCAGTGGAGGATACCTCTCCTCCTTGAGGAAGAGCCTCCTCCACTCCGGGAACCTGTAGAACTTATGCATCGTCTGGGCGATGTGGGAGACCGTCCACCAGCCCACGGGAAACCCCTCTTCCGCAGCCCTGATCGCTGGCTCCATCACATCCCACAGCTCCATCGTGCCATAGAGCTCTAGGGCCCTAGCCAGCCCTGCCACGATTCCGGGCACCGTCGCAGCCCTATGCCCAATGATGTTAGCGTCGTCCTTCACCCTCCTCCACCCCATCCAGCCCGGCTCAACCTCCTCGAGAAGCTCATACATGTCGGGAGTGCAATCCTTTGAGGGCCTCCCAACGTAATCTATAATGACATCCTCTCCCGAGGCCAGGTGGATGGCCATCACACCCTCACCTCCTATACCATTCATGGCGGGCTCAACCACGCAGTCAACGAAGGCTGCCGCGACGGCGGCATCAACCGCATTCCCACCCCTCCTCAACACATCAATGCCCGCCCTCCCAATCAGAGGATGCTTTGAGGCGACGATGCCGTGCTCCGCCATACAGCACCCCCTCTCAGCCCCTCTCCACAACCTCTCCTGATAGACATACGACAAGGCCTACACCCAAATTAAAGGAGGGCGCGAAGCTTAAAAATCAAGCCAGTCTCATAGAAGGGAAACCTTTAATCCTTCACCAGAGAAATATCTCATGACTAAATCCTTAAAGAAATTCCTAATTTTATTTATTACTTGATAATCTTTTCCCTTAAACTTTAGTTCTTCGAATTGATTTATTATATCACTTCTTTCTAAAGTAATGTTAATTTTTTTGAATAGGGGGTTTATTAGATTTATAAAAACCTCAATTTCTTCATCGACAAAGCCATCTCCTAGAATTATACCTATTATTATATCGTTCAATAATATCTCAGATTCAATAATTTTTGAAAAATCCATAATTTTAGATTTTAAAATAATCAAATCTTTATCATCAATTTTTTCTAAACCTCTATAAAAAGACAATATTAGTTTTACATAATCAAACACCTTCAGGGGGATCTGTTCAGGATTACGATCAGTTATGTTTTTCTCAACCTCCATAAATTCGAGATCCACAAAATTATTATAAATTGCTTTAATATCTTCATAAACTTTCTTCATATCTTTTAGATTCTTTTCTAAATTTTCCCAGAAAATTTTGCCCCGTAAGTTTAAAACAACATCAAATAAAAAATCAATCAAACAAATAGATTTTTTAGTTAAATCAGTTAACATAGTTGCACTGATTTTGCGGTCAGTATTGCCATTAATTTTCGTTAAGATAACAATTAACTCATCATATATATTTTTCAATATTTCTCTTTGTTCGAAACTTATATTATATATTTCACCACTAGTAAAGTAAATAATAAGGTCATTATTATTGGTTTCAAGCTTATTGATCTCTTTAAAATAAATTACCTTCACAACTTCTTTACTCTTTTTTAGATAACCTCTTTCAAGATATATTTCAATTCGATCATCAAATATATCCAATTTGATATTGCCTAAACCTACTTTATATCCTTGAAACGAATACATTTTAATCCCCTCTGTAAATTGTAAATGTTTCAAAATCAAGCATCACATCTTTTTTATATCGCTGACTGAAAATCTCCATATATTTTTTTGCAATTTCTTTTTTGAATGGAAGTTCATTTATTTTTATTAATCCCTTTTCTCTTAATAGTTTTTTCATAATTAACTCTGAAATCTCGTAGTTCGCTAGGATTTCCTCAGTTTCATTATAATTAGATATAATTTCGAAACATTCATCAATTTGCATTAAAAACTTTTCTAAATTAATTATAGTTTCATTAATATTATAAATATGAGGCCGTTTTAGGGTTTCTAAAATGTAAATTATTTTGTCTTTTACTTGATTGTTTTTTGTAAATTTTATTCCCTCACTAATTGCTAATTTTTCGATATGACCTTCTTTTAGAGTTATTTCTTCGTATATGTCTTGAAACATCTCTTTATATATTTTTACATATTCATTTATTATTTCGTTTACTTTAATAACCTTAGTTATAGTGAAAACTTTTTTCTCAGATATCTCTATTAAATTATTTACCTTATTTTCAGCATCTATTAATCTATCACGAATTTCCTTACTTAAGATCGTTGATTTTTCTTTATTTATATAAATGTTTTTTGTTGAATTCATAAGTTCAATTAACCTGTTAATAGTATTAGATATTTCTTTTGAGTATTGCATTTCCAGATTATTAATCGAGATATATACTGCCTCTAGGATAACGCATGGAAACTGCCTTTCTTGAAATTTTTGTTTTGCAATAGCCAGAGTAGGATTTTCTTCTGGAAGTAAAGGATCATAATAATTTCTTAGTATGTTATATATTTTTTCATATATGTCTAAAATTTTTTCAGTTATTTCCCATTGCTTATTTAGCATCATTTCTATTTTCTCTATTTTTATTTCTATTGGTTCATCATCTATGTAATTTATTGATATCTCGCCATTTATTTCAATTCCTATTTTTTTATAATTTTCTAGCAATGTATTGAAGTCATAGTCTTCATTCCTATAATATTCATTCAATACAGTATTTAATTTTTTGTATAAATTATTTACTTCATCTTTTATTTCAGTATCTATTGCTGAAATTTTACTTTCCAAATCTGTTAAACCATAAATTCCATATTTTATATTATCCAATATATCTTTAATTTTTTCCTCAATTGAAACAGCTTCACTTTTTAGAGAGTCAACATTAACTGGGATATTTTTACTGATTTTTCTAATTAATTCGTTAAAATTTTCCATATCATCCATTAATTTTTCAGAATTTCTTCTTATTATTTCAGAGCGCCTTTCTATTATTTTGCTGATTTTCATCTCATAATTTATGAAGGAAATTGGGATGGTAGTTAATACTGTTCCAATAATGCCTGCCATTGTGTTGAAAAGATTTATTTCTGCCACGTAGGATAATGGTTCTTGAAGAATTATAAGAAATGTATAGAATAGTGTTGTAATTATCGTTACAGTGATAACTGAAAAAAATATTTCTAGGAATTTGGAATATTTTTTTGTTATCTCCATACTTTCGATGATTTTCAATGAATTAGACATTATGTAGGCAGTTATGGAAACAAGGCTGAACATTATTATCAAAAAGAAAATGACTCCTGGAAATGAGTTTATATATTCAGATACGGCATTTATCATGAATTTTAGTGTTGAGTCTGACCTCGATTTAAACTGCCCAGAAATAATATCTAAAACCCTTGATATTTCATTTATACTTATTTTTTTCATTGATTCTTGTATATCGTTAAAGATTTCTGATAATGGAACATATAAAGGTGGTAGAGTATGATATTCTTCATTGTAAATGTATTTTATGTATTGCATTATTTGTATTGGAATCGAGATAACAGCATAATATGATAATGTTAGCCATATCCTTTGTTTTTTGTATATCCCTGCAAAAACTATTATTAGGGGTACTGCGAAAAAGTATATTTGATTGAAAAAAAGCATTGATGCAGCGATGATTCCAATAGAAATAGCTATGATATCTTCATATATTTTTGCAATTATTGGGGTAAAAAGGAAAAAAATTATTAAAATACTTAAAAAAAGTAGTTTTGTTTCAGTGCTTCCAAGTATTAAAATAAGGTTTATTCTACTCAAATGATATATTAATCCTAATCCAATTAGAAAGCTTCCCATAATCATTCCCTCTCTGCGATTATTCAGTATTAAAAAAGAAATGATGAAAGATATTATTAGTGGTATGGGTTGAGGAAGAAGTGGAATGAAGGAAAGGCCCATAGAAAGGGCGGAAAAAGAAACTGAAAAAGTAAAAATTTTAATTATTCTTTGGATGAATTTAACTGAATCATGTAATCGTGGCATGGCCTTCATTCATAATATTTATTTGTAAGGCCTTTAAAAGTTTACTTCGTGACCTGATGAGTATAGAATCATTCGATGTGCTTGAAAGTGTTTTGAGGCATATTAGGTCATTGAAACTCAGGATACCAGAAAGAGCATCTATAAGTTTAGGTGGATATACAAACAACATTTTTTTAAAAAATTTATCGTTAAAATCATCTAACGATATTTTGTTTCTCCTAATTGGTAAGAAAAGTGAATTCTTCATAGAAAATTTCATTGATAAAATAGATTTTTTTAGTTTTATAGATGTCGACCCTAATATCGATGAACATTTTTGTTTTAATATGTATGAATATATTGAAAAGAGAGGATTATTAGATTCAGATTTAAAAGACAGGCTTCTACATAAGGTTAAATCTGCATTAATAGTTTCATCTACATGGGATGGGGTTGGAAGTGGTCTTTTTCCATATATAACATCAAAGTTAATGGAATGGAAAATAGATTTGATCTCTATAGCTTTGATACCATCTCCAACACAACCCTCCGATGCCCATTTTAATTCTGTATCATCAATAACTATTTGCATAAATAAAGGATTTTATCCAATCTTTATAATAAACAGAGATCTTCTAGAAGACTATGTTGGAGTTGACAGGAAAGGTAATTTAATTAAAGGGAGCATGATCCTGAATGAAATTCTAGGGTTGATGTTATCTAAAGTGAGTTTCGTGAATGATTTTATAAGATTTTCAAAATACTTCGATATTAAATTATATACAATATTAATTTCTACTGGTTGCAGCCTGAAAATTTATGATTCTCTAGAAAACATATTTAATTCAATGTTATATAGAACGCTCTTAAATTTTGATTTAAAAGAATCATATATTTTTTATGTGTTAGCCAGGATCCCAGTTAAATTGAGGGGTGAAATTACCAAAGAAAAAATCGAATCCACCTTTATAAGATGGATAAGAGAAAAGTCAACACCAAAAGCAATATATATTAGTGATCCTATTTTTATAGACGAAACAAATGACAGAATAGATATTATGATTATAGTTGGAGGTTTTAATGAAGAAAAAATTTTGAATTTATTAGAAGAGAAATCAAGAGAAACAATTGAATACCTAACTAAAAAAGGTATAATAGATAAAGTAAAATTTAAAGATGTTTTAGGGTAATAAATCAGGATGTAGTATGAAATTGTTGGGAATTAGTATTATTATATTTTCCTAAAGATTTATTTTATCGATAATCTTATTAATGTTGATTTCATGCTCAATTAAAAAGGATCTAGAAAGTTGTTTTTCAAATTCTGTTGATTTATTGTAAAGCACATGCATCTCATCATATGTTTCTAAATTCATAGGTTTTCCTCTTCCACCTACAACAAGAATCCTTATCGTCCATGGATCCCTTGAATCTATTATTCTAATTGTAACATTCCTTGATACTTCTCCCACAATATATCCTGCTAAAACAGTGTAAATCTCTTGAGTTAATTCTTCATTCCAAAGACCCTGGGGGGTCTGAACTGTTACCCATATGTAATCTGATTTAAATGATGTATTTAAACCCATAAAACTTGGAGTCCTGAAAATCCTAATCACACTTTTCATATAGTCCTTAAAATGATCTGTATCAAGGATTTCTTTTAAGATACCTTCTCTTGATAAATCTTCCTCTTGTTCGGCTAAAATTTTATATATTATTTTTACTTGTTCTGTTTCAGTTAGTTCGGTTGTCTTTTCAAAATATTTTTTTGGTTTAAGAACATCAGATATCTTATCTTGATAGGCGCCATATAATTCTATAATCTTGTTCAACTTTCTTCTATAATCTGAAGTGACATCAATTTTTCTCATCAAGTTATTATAAGATCTTAGTAAAACATCATAATCTTTGGCATTTTTCTCTAAATAAATTTTCTCTTCCTCGATTCTTTTTATATCAATCTCTAACTTAGCCAGTTTTTCTTTAATATATTTTCTTCTACCTATTCCAAAAAACCTTCCAATTTCTTGTTCATACTTTGTACGATCAAATTCCTTTCTCTTTTTCGATTCTTCCATTCTCAATATTTCCTCATTTATAACGTTAATTTCATCCCTTATCTTATTTATGATTCCTTGAAGATAAGTCAAATTTTCATCTATTATTTTAGCTTCATCTAATGGGGTTTTCAAGATTAGTTGGACAATATAGTATAAACATGTAAGTTCTGTTCTGATCTCTTTTAATTCTCTCGATATTGATTCTGTTTCAGGAATTGCTGAGTAATATCTAATTAATGTTTCTGTTAAAAATCTGGATTCATTATATAATTTAAATATTTGGAGAGTTTTATCTACAATTTCTGTAATGTTCATTAAATCATCTAAAATCCTTTTCTGTCTTATAGTAAGTATTTGTGAGCTTGGAATTAACTGTTTTAATCTTTCAAAAATTATCCCCTTTTTTTCTGGGAATTCAATGTATGTTTTTGTGATATTTGTTAATAGATCTTCGAGATTATCCATTTCCCTTGATTCCTCTTTGTGGAGTGTTAAATTGACAATGGCGTCTTCTATTGTCCCGGTTTTAGCTGTCAATTTTATTGTTGTCAAGAATTTTGACAATTCACTAATCCAATTTTTTATTTGATCTTCTACTCCTTTGATATATAACCAATAATCTTCGTTAAATCTTGATGAGCTCCTTATTATGGATTTAGTTTTTTCATCGAATTGTTCTTCCACATATGTTCCTGTTTTTATCAAATACATTTTTAGGATTTCCTTTATATCATTATATCTTAGCATCAATATTTCATTAATATTGTTTATTATTTCAAGTTTCTCTTTTCTGAATTCGTATAAAGTTTGTATTCTATCTAAGTATATTTTAAAAGCATCTATATATTCATCTACTGGATAAACAACTTTTGTCATACTTATTGTATGAATATAATCTTCGGTTAACCCTACTTCAGTTCCTATTCCCCCTAATAGATCAGATAAATCAAAATCCATTAACATATATATTATATCTATAATCATTTCATCGATATCTTTTCTAGCTACTATTATGTTCCCTGTATTTGAATATGCTGGAGTTAGTGGAATGCATATAAATGCGTTGAAGGGGTTTCTATAGAATTCACCATAATTCTTGCATATATAATCGTTATAGTCCTTATTCAACAGCAGTGAGAGTTCGGTTAACGAGGAGAAGGCCGAGCAGCCCTTGGCGGGCGGGTCATCCCCCCTGCATGGAAGGATGGACATGCCTATGATCGGAACTCCTGAACCTAGAACCTTCCTGAGGTGCCTAGCGAACTCGAAGGCTATCCCGCTCCCGGTCCCCCCACCTATCCCGTAGATGATCATCACTATTGGGGTCATTATCGATGAGAGGGCCTGTTCCTTGAAAGAGTTCAAGAAGTTTCTTATGATTCCAAGTTGGTAATAGTTTAAGGCGTATATCGCCTTAGCCAGAGCTCTTCTCCTACCAGCGCCTCCTGCTAGAGGTGGTATCGCCATCGTTGAAGGCAACCACGGGGAATATTCCTCAAGAGTTACACCCTCACTAATTAAATGATCTTTATATTTTTCATTTATAAAGTCAAACATAGCTTCAGCGGTTGGAAATTTAATGGATTGAGCTATTAGAGAAATTCTTTCTTTAGGTATGCCCTTATCTTTCATCTCCTTTAATAATTTACTATATGTTTCCTGCAAACTTCTGATATCTGGATCTGCAACATCTATAGCTAAAAGGGATAGGCGAGTATTTTCATTTTCTAATAAGTTCATGGTTTTCTTACTTGAAATAAAGGCTTCAACTATATTCGTCCCAGCGGAACCTAAACCTATTAGGTGAATTATGTTAGAGGGCTGTTTTGACAAATCAGGACACCCCAACCAACCTTTTCAGCCTATCTTTAATACCATCCAAATTTAAAGAAATATTTTTATCTATTTTAGATAATCTGACCCCTAGACCCTCCAGCTCTTTGACTTGT
Source organism: uncultured archaeon (assembly GCA_938048735.1). GTDB lineage: Archaea > Thermoproteota > Bathyarchaeia > TCS64 > TCS64 > JAGTRB01. The sequence goes on along the minus strand of CALIUM010000011.1, from coordinate 59,262 downwards.
TCTTCAACCACCATTAAGGTATAATTCAATTTAGCTCTGCTTCTTTGAAACATGAATCCGGTAAATACAATCACACCTATTAGTATCAAAACAGTTGGGTAAAATAATGTTTCTAAAATTGATGGGGTTGGTTCTTTGGGAGCTCCTTCTATAGATAACAAATTCAATATTTTTATGGCATTATCTATGAAACCCTTTTCTGCCTCAAACTTTGATTGATTTAACATTTTTTCATATAACTTAACATATGAACTTATTACTCCTTGATTTTTAATATTTTTCAAATCATTTTCTTTTGACCTTAACAAATTTCGATATTCATGAATTTTTGAATCTATCACATTGAAAGATAAATAATCTAATATTTCATCGTTTGGACCTCTCAATTCTAAAACGGAATAATCAACCGCTTTATTAATAACATATCCGTTAAAAATTTTTTCTGTTATATTTTGAGGAATTCTTCCATACATTGATATTGTAAGATTTCCTTTGACCTGGTTAAATCTTACAGCTTTTTCACTTGGATTATAATTAACCATAGGATAATCTTTAGTGTGAAGCTCCCAAAACCTATCCAACAAGCTTGCACGTTCTAATGATGTATTGATCTTCAAAACAGATCGAGGTACAGTTACAGCGATATTTAAAACAACAGTTACATTATATTCTGCACCGCTAAGTACAGGTTCATAGATTTTTTCATTTCCTGTTATAAGATCTTTTTCCATTATCAATTTTTTCGTCTTTAAATCTTCTACTTTATACCATGAGATCCATCCTCCTTCTTCTGCACAATGAGATGGAATAACCATAATTGATATAGATATTATAATTAAGCATACTAATGGTATTTTTGTTTTCATTTGTCTCCTTTAGTATAAGGGATTCATCATATTTAAAAGGATTGCGAATTAAAGCTTAATCATCCATCTCCCCCAAGGCCGCCTCCCCAGCCTATATGACGGAGTAACCTACATGGGCCTGATTGGAGGCCTAAATTGTGGATCTCATTCTTGACAGGGATAGAGGGGTTCTTGGGGAAGTGGGTTCTTCATCTTATCTTGAGGATAATTCTAATGGAGAGCCTAGGCTCTGGAGTTTCGGTTCTTAACTCTTAAGGTAAGGTTTTGGGCATTGTTTTAAATAAAGGGTTGGTGATAAAATCCATCGGATTGATATGTTGCCGCCGTTCGTGGAGCAGGGCGCTACGGACATCCTGTGGCTCATCCTCCCTCTGTTATGTTGCGCCATGATGATGGCCCAGCCCAGGGGAGGGACTGCCTCCCAGCGCGAGAGCGTAACCGAGACTTGGTATACTGTCCAGGATATTGAGGAGACCTTTAAGGCGATCGAGAACGCGACCTCAGAGTGGAGGAGGGAGGCTGAGGAGAGGATGAGGGAGGGGGGAGGATCCCTCTCATCAAGGTTCAGGAGGGCCTTTGGAGGAGGAAAGGTAGAGGCGAGGTTCGTTGTCAAGGAGGCGATTCCCCCGAGGCTTTTTAGGATGGATGACAGCTCCGGCCCAATATACTTTGAACTTACAGAGGTTGAAGGGGGTGGAACTGTTGTGAAGGCAACATACGACTCATCTCTTAAAAGCAGGATAGCCAAGTTCAAGGCCTCTCAGCCATTGAAGATCCCCGCACCCCCGATATCGGATAGATGCCCATCCTGCGGAAAGCCTGTTCTGAAGGAGTTCAACCTCTGCCCCTACTGCGGTGAGAAGCTGATAAGGGAGTAGATGGGCTGATGGAGCTGTGGAGGCTCATAGCCCACAGGCACTGGTTCTCACTTAGGATCCTGGGAAGAGAGTTCAGATTCTGCTCTAGATGCTCAGGATACCTGACCAGCCTCCTCACCCTAACAGCCCTAACAAGCATAATCGGCGTTAATCTCATCTCCCCTATAAAGGAGGAGCTTAAGCTGATCTTCAGCCTCCTCATGGTTATACCTCTATCATACGACTGGCTGACCCAATCCTGGGGCTTGAGGGAGAGCAACAACAAGATCAGGTTCGCTACAGGGATGGCCATGGGATTTGGAGTCTACATCTTCTCCTCAATCAACTCAAGCCCAAATCTTAAATCATCAATATACATTCTCTCCGCAGCCATAATATCCCTGATAGGTCTAATGGGGATAAAGAAGAAGAAAGAAGAGATTAATTAATGTTGTCTGAGCCTCATAAAGGTCGCTGAAAAATGTGTCTGCAGAACGGTAGAATCGACTTCTTCCCAGAATTTTACTCGAGAGATGGTGGACTCAATCCTTAAGCGGACTCATCTCTCGCTCACGGATTCCATACACTTCTTTATTTTCGCCTTTCCCATCTCCCTTGCTCCTCCCATCCTGCCAGACTCCCTGACGCCCCTAAACGAGACTGAGGAGGGAGTGGCGAGGGAGGATAAATCTCGAAACTCTCATGGAGGAGGCCGGGGCTTTGCGGGAGGTGCTTATCCCCTTGGCCCTAGATAGGGAGACAGGGCGCTTCCTGAGGGATGGGTTCATAGACGCCGCGAATTGGTGCTTAGAGCGATGGTCAGCCCGAAAAGGTGAGGGGGTGGCCACCGGTGGCCAGAATGAACGATGATCTCCTAAAAAGGGCTAAAGAATTGAACCTTGACCTGGCTTGGGCCTTCAATTTCTGCCTCAGAAGATTGATCGAGGCTTTAAACGGGGTCCATTTTCCAAAAGAAGAGTGGACTGGGCGGGATTTGAACCCGCGACTTCCGCCCTGCCAAGGCGGCGATCATACCACTGATCTACCAGCCCTAAAGAAGAAGTTGAAGATGGTAGCGTAAAAATTTTCCTTTCAAGTTATAAAGCTTGGAGACTCGATATCCCTCATGGGCCTGATGGAGATTTTCAGGGCCTGGGGGCACCCGAATATAAGGGCCTCTCATAGAACCACCTTGATGATAACCAAGGAGGAGGAGGTGACCCCACGGGGAGATTGTGTGGTGGCCGTTGCAGCTGAGAAGGGATTAAAGGATCTCAGCTCACAGGTAAAGGAGGCGATAAGGAGGGAAGGGGCCAAAATAAGCCTCTTCCTAGAGGCGGAAGATCTCATATTTAAGGTTTCGGGCTTTGGAGATCCTAGGCTCCCCTTGAGTCACCCTACGGATATTGTGGTGAGGAAAAGTGGCTATATATGTGGCAGAACCCTCATGGTGAAGGCTGATAAGGCAGCCTCCGACATCCCCAGCCCTCTTCTGAAGCTTCTCAGGAAGGTAGACCAAGAGGTTATTATTAGGTTAATCGTTAAGGATGAGCCTTAATATGATCAGAGACCCGATGAAGAGATGAATCTCTATCTATTTAATTATTGATTAAATAATATATAACTTAGTTCTCAGATTTTAGTCTTGATTTCGCTTGGTTATAGAGATGAAATAGATTTCTATAAGAGATGAGCCCTTAAAGTAAACCCCCTCAAAACCGGTATTCATCATCGTCTAGTTGATGAAGGGGTTTAACGGGAACTAGATATATAAATATAAAATATGAGCTTTGCCTTCTCTCTTACGGTGCTGTTTGTGCCTGTAACCAGGAAGGCCTTAGACTGGTTATCTATGGCTGAGGAGGATTTAGATGATTCTGACGCTGACTTAAGGGAGGGGCGATATGGCAGCTCCGTCTTCCACGCCGAGCTGTCCGCTCAGAAGTGTGTGAAGGGCGTTATAGTAGCCCTTGGCTTTGAACCTGGGAAAACCCATAGGCCTAGTCTAGTGCTTAGAGGGTTAATGATCGGTGGGCTTATAGAACTTCCAGAGGAGGAGATGCGCCTTCTAGATAGACTGGTCTCCCTCTCCTTAGTGCTCGAGGATCAGGGCGTGGCACCTAGGTATGGCTGGGAGACCATAGATCGAGTTATAAAGCCCTCTGAAATATATGACGAGGAGAAGACCCATCTACTTGTGGCAAATGCTAGAGAGGTATTCAGGATTGCAAAGCAGATCATCGAGGGATTGGATTGTTAAAGCTCTTGAGAGTTAGAGAGAGAAAATATATAGAAGACCTAGAGGAATTTCTGGAGGAGGCAAAGAAAACTTTCAATGAGATCCTCTTAATAGTTGTCTTTGGATCCATAGTTAGAGGTTTCATTAAACCCTATCCAGAAAGTGATGTTGATGTACTTGTAGTATCGAGAGGTCTTCCCAAAAGACTGTTGGAGAGGAGGGCTTATACCTCGAGGCTGAGGAAGCGCCCATTGGCCGTTGAGGATATCTGGCTGACCCCGGAGGAACTTTGGGAGGGAATTAAGGGAGGGTGGGGGGTAATCCTTGACGCATTATCGGAGGGGCTACCCCTTTATGACCCAGAGAACCTATTTAGGGATGCCTCGAGCGCGATAGCCTCAAGATATGAGAGGATGGGTAGGATCTGGAGGTTGAGGCCAAGATATTCGGGTTGATGAGCCTGTCTCACCTCTTCGTGTTTCATGTCCATATTTATATTCTCATATATCTTCTCCGGTGTATCCTTTCCTCCCTAAGACCTCTGAGGATCTCCTCATATTGATGGGTTTTAAGACCTGAGAACTCCTCTGCGAAGATCCTAGCCTCATCCTCTAGATCATATGTGAGCAGGTTCAGGTACTCTAGGAAGCGGTATCCCAGAGGTGGACGTGTCGGCGGTATCCTTAATACTGGCATTCTTCCCCTCAAGTCTTGGAGGTAGTGGCAGAACTCGTGGGCTATGGTATGTTTCAGGCAGATCTTCGTTGCATCCTCATCAATCTTCCAGTAGTCGAGATAACGTGAGCTTATGATTATCCTTCGCACCCCGAATATTCGGAGTGGGAGGTATAGGCTACCGAGGAATGAGATCTTAAATGAGGGCTTTGGTACATCGTGAATCCTGGCTAGCTCAGTGATGGCCGATTCCACATAATCTATGAACCTCTTATCGACCCCTTTCTTGAACATCCCTATAGGCTTGTTATCTTTTAACCCCTGCCAAGATTTATGTTGAACTGTGGCCAGCCTCTGCTCTATCCAGGATCAGATGGGACATGATGATGCCTTATCGCCGTAGTAGGGCGCTAACCGATTGTGGCGTATATGTGACACCAAATCTGAGATTTCAGGTCTTAATGATGCTAGAGTTTTTCTTTTGTGACACTTAGAGGACACTCCAAGGGGAAAGGATTATATAGCCATATGGATCTTCGAAGTATGTCTGGAATGAGTGAGGAGAGGGGGCTCATAAGGGCTCCTGGGAGGATCACCCAGGATCAGTATAGGTTCCTCGAGGAGCTTGTAGCTGCTGGTAGATATAGCTCAGTCAGTGAGGCTATGAGGGCCGCCATAGACCAATTTAGGGAGAGAACCTCATCCTCTAAAGGGGTCTACCTCATAGGGGAGGCCCTAGTGGGGGAGGGGAACGAGGTGGCTCATATAGATCTCCTTATAGGGGATAAGTGGGGCCCGGTGGGCCACGCCTTCGCCCAGTCTCTCAGCAACCTATCCGCCGGACATACTCCCCTCCTCTCCGTCATCAGGCCCAACCTCCCCGCAAAGCCCTTCACGGTCATTGTCCCAAAGGTCACGGTGAAGGGGATGGAGGACGCTGGGAAGATCTTCGGCCCCGCCCAGATGGCTGTCGCCAAGGCCGTCGCGGACGCCCTTGAAGAGGGGATCCTCCCGGAGGAGGCGGCGGATGAATGGGTGGTCATAGCAAGCGTCTTCATCCACCCCAAAGCGGAGGATGAGAGGAAGATCTACCAGTACAACTACAGCGCAACTAAGCTGGCCCTCACACGAGCCCTCCAAGGGTATCCATCGGTGGAGAGGCTGATGTACGAGAAGGATAGAGCCCGCCACCCCCTCGTAAAGTTCAGGGCTCCAAGGCTCTGGCGCCCACCCTATCTCCAGATAGCCTTAGATATACCGGAGCTTGAGGCTGTGAAGAAGGTTCTGGCCAACGTGCCCAAGAGCGACAGCATAATATTCGAGGTGGGAACCCCCCTCATAAAGCGGTATGGGGTTGGGGTGATAAAAGAGCTAAGGAGTATTGTTGGAGACAGCTTCTTTGTAGCGGATCTGAAGACTATGGATGTTGGCAAGGTTGAGGTTGACATAGCATTCAACGAGACAGCCGACGCTGTCTGCGCTCTGGGGGCGGCCTCCACAGAAACCCTTAACGATTTCATATACGAGGCCCGCAGGCTGAGTATCTACTCCTTCATAGACATGATGGAGGTCTCGGACCCCGTCTCAAGGCTCAAGGCCCTTGAGAGGCTTCCAGACGGAGTGGTTCTCCACCGATCCATAGACGCGGAGCAGAGGGGCGCAGAGCCCAGGTGGGGTTATATCAAGGAGATCAGGGAGAGCTTTAGGGAAAAGAGGCTTCTTATAGCGGTGGCCGGGGGGATACTGCCGTCGACAGCGAGGATGGCTTTGGATGCCGGGGCTGATATCCTGATAGTGGGCCGTTATATAACCCAGTCGAGGGATGTTGAGAGGGCTGTGAGGGAGTTCCTTCCATACCTCAGGGAGGACATAGACCTCCTCAGGGTTCATGTTGAGTAGCCAACATCGATAATCCAGATATAAGGGGCGAACCCTTAAGGATATGTATTGAGCTTGAAGGCGCTCCTCCTACTAACCCTCCTGATCTCAATATCGCCTATTAGAGGAGTCCATGAAGGGCTGACTATCAAGAGACTATACACATCAACATACATCTTCGAGAATAGGGGAGAGGAGCCTTACATGTTGACGGTTGATGACATAACCATCCTCCTCTTCCACAACGATAGCAAGCAGAACATTAGGATTATCAACCTGACAAACTCCGTAGTCAGAGATTACTTTGACGAGGATGGGAACAAGCTGGCGGTTCTCGATATACCCCTGACCATCGCTCCAAATTCTAGCGTCAACTTCTCCGTGACCTACTTGATCGAGACCTCTGAGATGCCCAGACCAAGGATAGACCCAGAAAGGGCTGGCGCGATCTCGGAGATCCCGAGGGAACTCATCGACGAGTACACCATGGAGACGGGAACCTTCACAACAGGGGATGAGGGGATCCGCGCCCTAGCCCTAAGGCTGGCCGCAAACCAATCGACCGTCCTGGGAATGGTTCTAAGCTTACTGAGTTGGATGTTGGAGAACATATCCTATGGAAGCTTCGAGACCCCTCGTTATCCGAACGAGACGATAGCCTCTGGGAGGGGGGACTGCGATGACCAGGCAATACTCCTTGTAACCATGTGCCGAATATTAGGCGTACCGGCTCTACTACAGCTGGGGATGGTCTTCAATGAGGGAATCACCGGAGATAAGGTTTCCTGGGGAGGGCATCTGAGCACCTCTCAAAAGGGGGTTGGATGGCACGGCTGGGCCCTAGTGTACATACCACCATGGGGATGGCTCCCCATCGACCTAACCCTCACAAGGGCGAAGGAGCCCCTAACCATTATAATGGAGGCCCCACAATATGGCCCCTCCGTCGTCACAGCTCTAAATGTCTCGAGATACGACTATGTAGGCGAGTCGAGGAAGATGAGGGAGGCCGTTATGGCTGGGAGCCTCTACATAAAGAGCTATGATACCGCCTCAGTGATAGACCAAAATTCCCGGGAAACCCCCCTAGCCCCCATAATCATGGTCGCCTCTATATGGATAATAGCCCTGACGGTTATTATCCTCATTAAGAGAGGAAGACCCCCGAGATTTTCAAATGTGAGGTTTGAGAGGCACCGGAGCAAATAATTGATTAATACCCATTAAGAGATGGAGTTGTGAGAGGCATGGAGATCCCTGAGATCATAAGAAATAGGAGGAGCATCCGAGCCTTCTCCAAGAGAGAGCTCCCAGAGGAGGCGGCTGAGGTGCTGGTGAGGGCGGCCTGCATGGCACCAAGCGCTGGAAACCTCCAGCCATGGGAGTTCATAGCTGTAAGTAACCCAGAGACGAAAAAGAGGCTGGCTGATGCAGCCTACGGCCAATCCTTCGTAGCCGAGGCGCCCTTGGTGTTCGTTGTATGCGCCGTGCCGGGGAGGTCCTCTTGGAGGTATGGGAAGAGGGGATCCGACCTATACTGTATCCAGGACACCGCGGCCGCAATCCAGAACCTTCTCCTCACAGCCACCGCTAATGGCCTCGGAGGATGCTGGGTTGGAGCCTTCGACGAGGAGAGGGCCGCGAGGGCTATAGGGATCCCTGAGGGCGTTAGACCAATATCGATCATCCCTATCGGATACCCGGCGGAAACACCTTCAGCCCCTCCAAGAAGGCCTGTCTCAGAGGTCCTCCATAGGGAGCGATACTAGGCCCGGTGAACCTCTGAGGCGGAAAATTCCTGTCTAGAACTGATAATTCAGAGATTCCGAGCGATTATCACTATAGACTTCGAATACGATAAAATTTTATTAAGTTGTTGTAATATTTTTGGGGGATAAAGATGCCTATAGATGAGGATTTCCAGAAGAATAGAAGGATCGTGGGGGAGCATCAGGGGCACAGTGTCTGGGGGCCGGTTGACCCCCCTAAGAAGCTGGGGATACACGGCACGAATGTGGCCGTGGACTGGGATATCTGTGAGGGGCATGGAATCTGCATAAGCGTCTGTCCTATGAGCGTCTACGAGTGGGCTGAGACGCCGGGGCATCCCACCTCTGATAAGAAGTCTGATCCCGTGAGAGAGTCTGATTGCATCCAGTGCAGGGCTTGTGAGAACAGCTGTCCCGTCCAAGCGATAAAGATAACTCCTCCTTAAACGATCCCATTTCCTCTTTATTTTCCATTCCTCCATTTAAATTATGAGTTTATGTTACTATATAAAAGTTGGTGAATTGGCGATCTCTTTAAATTCTCTGCTGTAAATAAGTAAAGAAGTTGTTAAGTTATCTTAGCTCCGTTGGGTATGCTTCTATCTGTGGTTAGGAGTGCGAGCTGGCCATCGAACTCTGCTGCCAGCAACATTCCGTTGGAGGATACGCCGAAGATCTTTGCAGGCTTGAGGTTTGTCAATACTATTATCACCTTTCCCTTCAGCTCCTCCTCCGTATAGTATCCCACAAGCCCTGTGACTATCTGTCTCATCTCCCCACCCATGTCGACCTGGAGCTTGTAGAGCTTCTCCGATCCTGGGATCCTCTCGACCTCGGCTACCGTTCCAACCCTTAGATCTAGCTTCTTGAAATCCTTTAGAGATATCTCTTCAACCAATCTTCCTCTTCTACCTCTCCTCGGCCTCCCCTGCTATGGTCTTGAGCTGGGATTTATACATATCGACGATCTCAGCCACTGTGGTCGCGTCCTCAGGGGCCTTATCTGACCTCCACCTACCTGTGAACCTGGGGAACCTGATGGCGAGGCCTGAGTTGACCCTTATAGTGTTGAAGGCGGCCGTGTGGACCGGGCTCAGGGTGATCTCGTCCCCTATAACCTCTATGACCAGGCTGGGGGTGAACCAGATATCGGCCTCTATGAGGGAGTCTACCCTTGGATGTTTCTCCCCGCGCCTGTACTCCTCCATCATCTTCGGCAGCCTCTCAAGGTCCTCGTCAGTGAAGCCGGAGCCAACCTTACAGACTGTCTTGAAGACATCCTCATATGGGTCGTATACGGCGGCTAGGAGGGCTCCATAGCTGCCTGCTCTTTTGCCACGCCCGTGGAAGGCCCCTACGACTACGAGGTCGACTGGCTCCACCATCCTGCTCTGATAGCTCCTCTTCAGCTTGACCCACATCCAAGACCTCGCCCCTGCCCTGTATAGGGAGTCGTCGGCTGTTGACTTCACTATCAGGCCCTCACAGCCCTCTGTGATGGCCTCCTCGAAGAACCTCTCAAGATCTGATGCCTCAGATGTCTCTATGGATCTCACTAGTCGGAACCTGCTGGTCTCCTCGATAATCTCCTTGAGCCTCCTGCGGCGTTCCCTGTAAGGCTTGAGGGTCAGGTCTTCGCCGTCTACGTAGAGGCACTCGAAGAGGAATAGGGCGATTGGGAACTTCTCCATCATCTCCTCTATCCTGTATTTTCTCCGCCGCTGCATCAGGACCTGGAAGGGTCTCATCTCCTCGGTCTCAGGGTCTATGGCCACCGCCTCCCCCTCGACGATGGCCTCCTTGGCCTTTATGTATCTCCTCGCCATCTCCACCGCGTCAGGATACATGGAGGTGATGTTCTCAAGCCTCCTTGAGAATATCTGGATCTCGTTTCCCATCTTGTGGATCTGGAATCGCTCCCCGTCAAGCTTGTACTCAGCTGAGCCCCCTCCCCCAAGCTTCTCCAGTATCTCCTGGGGAGTTGAGAGGCGCTGGGCCAGCATCATCCTTATCGGCTTTCCGAGGACCGGCTTGGCCCTCTCCAAGGCCTCAAGCCCTTCCCTCGCCAAAGTTTTAGCGACGTATCCGAGGTCGCTGGTGAGGTTGTATGCCCTCTCAAGAATATCCCTATTCTCGGCTGAGTCTGTGTAGGCGATGGCCAATGCGTCGAGTATCGTCATATCCCCGACCCCCAGGCGTAGGGTTCCAACAACGGTCCTAGTTATGTATCGAACCTCTAGGGGTGAGGCCTCAGAGAACAGCCCTATAAGCCTCTCTATCTTCCTCTCGCTGCTCCCCTTACCAGACTCCTTCGCTATCCTATCAAAGGTGTTGTAGACATCAGACACCGTTAGCTGTCCTCCCCCGAGCCTTCCCAGGCGCCTCCTCTCCATAGCCCTCTCAGCGGCGAGGCCTATATCCCCGGTCTCGGCCATGAGCCTCTCCACCTCCTCCCTCCCCAATCCCGATGCCCTAGCTATGCTCTCGATGGCCATCTTCTCAGCGATACCTATCTCAGGCTCCCCAGTCCAGTCGGGGTGGATCTTCCCCTGGGTCAGGTAGATGACCTTATCAATCTCATCCAGGTCCGCCCTCCTGAGCATATCCGCCAAGATATCTGTCATCTCGAGCCTCTTGGTGGTTGCCTCAAGCCTCTGGTAAGCCTCAACAAGGGTGGCGTAGAGCATACTTGACCATATTGAAGTTTTGCGGATGGATGGTATAAAGCTATATTTGAGGCCTGAGGCCGGAATGAGTCCCCCTGGCTCCCCTCTCATGAGGAAGACCTAAGACTAAAGGTAAATCAATAAGTTAATATTGGAGAACTTTTGAAAAATTAAAGGCCTTAACGACCCTATCACCATCTTCTCATAATAGCAAAAATGACTGGCTCACCATTCCTTAAGAGTTTGAAATCTAAATTTATCTGGAGATCATTAAAGTATGGGATGTATGAGATGTGAAGGGATGTCGCGGACTGGGGATCGTCTCGACTCTGTATTTGAATTGGGCCTGATATGGATAGGGTATACCAACCCTTGGATGGTAGAATTGTCTCATAGATACCAACCTTGCTGACGTTTATCGACCAGACGACTGGGGACTGCCAGGTGATTATGTCGCCCCTCCTCCCAACAAAGATACCTGACTCATTGCGGAGTGCATTCCCACTCTGGATTGTTAATGGTACCTCTAGAATATTCCTAGGCCAGAAGAAGAGATGCATCCTTAGAGTTAAGTCTTCATATGGGGCATAGAATACGGCGAAGGAGGTTAATGCGCTCCTCCTGAAGTCTGAATCAACCTTCCTAACCCAGTACTCAATACTATAGCCGGAGACAAGAATAATACCCCTATCGGAGTAGGTTGGAGGCCTTTCTAACGACATGTTTATAAGGTCAAGGATGGGGATTAAATCATCAAATTTATCTCTCAAAATTCTAAGATCCTCTTCCTGTTTCAGGAGGATATCATGTTGAGAGTTAAACCTTCTATACAGATCTATGTAGAGACCAGAGACCAAAGTCAGCCCTATCAAGGAAATTATGTAGATGAGATCTTTAACGTAAAGTTGTCCTCTATCAGTTTGATATCTTTTTTCACCTAGCTCTTCCATTTCCTTTATCATTTTTGACAAAGAAAAACAACTTATACATGATTTGTAAATATTTAGTACAAATTTATTGATCTAAATTTTGGAGGATAAGTATAACTTATATCTATCTATAGAAATTTCTTTTGTAAAAAATCCTAACATTAATTCCCTCCAACATTTTGATCTTTATAGTCAATGCATAACCCAAGTTATAAGACCTCTATATTCTATATATCCCTGTGTGTTATTACATACATCTACCATTGTTTCTTGATCAACACAAACGATTGTGGGGGAACTTTCTCCTGATCCGAGATATCCAAACCATTTCTCCACATAATTAACATAAATTGCTACTCTAAGTTTAGCCCCAGATGGTTCAACAGCATTTATCCTTACTGACACAGCATATGGTTCTTTATAATAATGATCCAGATTGATCAAAATATAGCTTATCTGAAATAGTTTGATACTTGTACCACACATATGGCTCCACAACTGCAGCTACGGTTATACTTATAGATAAAAGGGAGAGAAAACCTAACAAGAACAACGATACTGATTTCATCTCTATTGTTTTAGTGAATAAACTGATATAAAAAGATATCGGCAATCCGATATTGATACCTTGTTTGTGTTACTTTCTGGGTTGAATGAACAAATGTCTCGACAAGACAGGAGGTTTTATATTGGGAACGGTGGAGTGATTATTCTAACCTTTAGGGGGTCGAGATTTGGAGTTCGGAGCTCAGACTGAGTATGGTCGGCTTAGGAAGGTCTTGATGCATAGGCCATCGGAGGAGCTGAGGAGGATAACCCCCAGCAATCGGGATGCCTACCTCTTCAGGGATGTGGTCTATTGGAGGATGTTCCAGAGGGAGCACGATGCCTTCACAGAGGCCCTTAGGGAGGAGGGGGTGGAGGTCATCCTCCTAGAAGATCTTCTCGAGGGAAGGGACAGGGAGATCGCTGCGAGGCTCCCAAACCTGGTTTATACGCGGGATGTCTGCAGCGTAACCTACCTTGGCGCCCTCGTCCTGAGGATGACTTATCAGGCGAGGTATCCTGAGCCCCTCCTGGTTGGGAAGGCTATGGAGAGGCTGGGCATCCCGATAGCCCTGAGGGTGAAGCCTCCCGGCACAGTCGAGGGGGGAGACTTCGTATACTTGGATCGGGAGACCCTCATGGTGGGCTTCGGAACTAGGACAAACGAGGTTGGCCTGGAGATGGTTAAGAGAACGCTGCTGGGGAAGGCCGTCAAGAGGCTCCTAGCTGTACCATTGCCCTCCTTCAGGGTCCACCTAGACGGGGGTTTGATGATACTGGCCCCCGATCTCGCCCTTATCCATAAACCATCTCTTGAGATGTACCCGGCCTACCTCTACAGCGAGGATGGGGTGGAGCTGGTATTCGTGGAGGACTATCTCAGGGAGAGGGGAATTGAGCTCATATATGCTGATGACGCTGAGGTGAGGCAGTTCGGCACGAACATAGTTGGGATAGGTGGAGGCAAGTGCGTCTCCTATGAGTGGAACGAGAGGATAATAGCTGAACTGGAGGAGAGAGGGCTCGAGGTTATCAGGATTCCAGGAAGCCAGTTAAGCCTCGGTGGAGGAGGCCCCCACTGCATGACCTGCCCCATCCTAAGGGATGACCATTGAAGAGCCATCTAGAGGAGTATCTTAAGAGCAAGAGGGTCTATCATAGGTTCATCCCCAAAAGTGAGACCATACACACCGCGGATGCGGCCTCAGCTACAGGCATAGAGCTCCACAGGATAACAAAGAACCTCCTCTCGGTTACGGATAGGGGGGAACATGTGGTGCTGATAGTTCCTGGGGATAGGAGGGTAAATCTCCGGAAGGCCTCAGAAGTTTTGGGAGTGAGGAATGTGAGACTTCTATCCCCAGAGGAGGCTGAGGCTGTGAGCGGCTACCCTCCAGGTGGAACACCATCGCTAGGTTACAGGGAGAGGGTCAGGGTGATTGTAGATGATGAATTGACTGAGCTTGAGAGGATATTCTGCGGGGGAGGATCCAGAGACCTTCTCCTAGAGGTTAGGGTGGAGGATGTGATCCGCCTCAACAACGCCATAGTCGCATCCATCTCAGAGCCTTAGCCCATGAGGCAGCGGGACGCCATCGAGGTAGACTCCTCCCCTCCCATCGAGGGCGAATCTCCCCTCGGCTATCAGCTGGAGCGTGAGCGGATAGATCATCCAGTCCCCTCTTTCTTTAAGCCTATCTTGGTTCTCCCTCACAACCCTCCTAAGCAAATCCCTATCCTCTCTCAGCTTCTCCAGAGAAACACCCTCAGGGAGCTTTACCTCCACGGGCTTCGACCTTACCAGTATCTCGCCGTAGTCAACCCTCTCCCTGACGATGTGGGTTGTGGAGTAGAGCCATCTCTCCCCCGAGAGGATCGCATCCCTCACAGCGTTTAGGCCTGTGTACTTCCTACGGCCATCCTCCGTAACCGACAGGTCGGCCGGATGGACATTCACTATCCTTCCCTCATACCTCTCGAGGATGGGGCTGGTCAATATGCTCATATATCCCCCGAGGGCGATTAGATCCACATCGTATGGCTCAACTCTCTCAAGAACCTTCATATCGTACTCTGGGCGGATGGCCAAGGCCTTCTTAGAGTCATATCCCTTGCTCCTGTAGAAGTCTAGGATATCTATGCACTCGTAGGGGATGCCGAACTCCTCGGAGATCTCCTTAGCCCTGCAGATCCTCTTCCCTTCAACGTCGAATCTGTCTTCCTTCACATCGGTGAATATGAGGACAACTCTATACCTTGAGCCTTCCTTCAGCGAGGCCTCGATGATCTTCCTAACATTGGTGCCAGAGCCGGACATGAAGCAGGCCACCCTCATCAACCTGCCAGTAGATGGATCGAAGATGGGACGAGGGCTCACATCCAAGAGATTCTCGAAGATTCTATTAAAGGGTTTAGAGCCACCCCTTAGCTATTCGAGAGATGTATTAAAATCTCGATTAAAACCTCAAAAGACCTACGGAATGATCCATTTTAAATCTTGAACTGAGTTATAATCATACGAGGATGAGAAAGATGATTGAGAAGCCTAAGAGGGTTTTCATCTCCATAGATATGGAGGGGATAAGCGGAATCGTTGACTGGTCACAGGTGGGCCGAGATCCCCAGGAGTATGGGGTGGGAAGGAGGCTCATGGTGGGAGACCTGAACGCGGCGGTTGAGGGGGCCCTCAAGGCTGGCGCTGAGGAGGTCGTGGTCTCTGATGCCCATGGGAGGATGAGAAACCTCCAGCCAGAGGAGGTCCATGAGGCAGCCCAGCTGGTGAGGGGGTCGCCCAAGCCCCTCTCGATGATGGAGGGCATAGATGAGGGCTTCGACGCAGCCCTATATGTAGGATATCACGCCATGAATGGGGCGAAGAACGGCATCCTATGCCACACCATCTCCAGCAGGACTGTAGATGCTATCTATATCAATGGCATTGAAACAGGAGAGTTCGGCCTGAACTCCGCCCTCGCGGGATGGTATGGAGTCCCATCAGTATTTATCTCGGGCGACGCCGCCGTGGTCGAGGAGGCTAGGGGGCTGGTTCCCGAGATAAGGGCGGCTGTGGTCAAGTGGGGGGTTGGAAGATACGCAGCTAGATGCCTCCACCCAAAGAAGGCTAGGGTACTGATTGAGAAAACTGTTGTGGAGGCCCTCGAAAAACTCCACGAGATCAAGCCCTACAAGGTTACTGAACCCGTAGAGTTCAGACTAAGGCTCATAACCTCATCGATGGCCGATGCTGCGGCTGTTCTCCCATACGTGGAGAGAATAGATGGGAGAACCCTGAGGGCGTCCTTCAACAGTTATCCCGAAGCCCTAAGAGGCCTAAGAGCCACCATCACCTTGGCAGCCACGGCGGAGACGGAATAAAGCTCCTCCATCGACCAACTAATCCTGAAGCCCATCCCCTTCTAGCATCTATAAGTATTCTTTTATAGCTAAAACGACCAATAATTTGTTGATGGTGGAGCTCAACCTCTTGAGATTTTATTGATGTGGCTCTATCACCACCTTGAGCGAATCTCCAGCCTCGGCGACGATCCTGAATCCTATGCCCGTCTCCTCTAGGCTTAGCCTGTGGGTTATCATATCCCTGACCTTGACGCGGCCTGCTCTTATGAGCTCGAGGGCCGCTAATAGGTCTGATGGGGCTGCCGCGTAGCTTGTGGTCAGGGTTATCTGCCTGCTCCAGAGGTCGTTGATGTCTAGGGGGATCTCGAAGCCCGGTGGTGTTGGGGCGAAGAATAGGATCTTTCCCGCATCATCGACGCATTGGAATGCCTGCCTTATGGCCGGGATGGCGTTGGTGCTGACGATGACGTGGTCGGCTCCCCTCCCATCATTGAAGCTCCTGAGGAGTTTGGGAACATCCATTCTGCCGTCTATGGAGATGTCGGCGCCAAACTTCTCGGCAGCCCTAAGCCGATACTCATTTATATCGGTGGCTAATATCCTGCCGGCTCCCAAGATTCTGGATAACTGTATGTGGAGGATCCCTGAGACCCCGCTTCCGAGGATGAGGACGGTGTCCCCCGGGCGGATGCCAAGCCTCCTCTGAGCCCTTAGAGCACAGGCCAGGGGCTCTACGAAGACCCCCTCCTCGAAGCTCACCTCCTCTGGCAGTCTGAAGACGCCCCTGTCCACATTTATTCTTGGAACCCTGGCATATTCGGCGAAGCCTCCTGGATCGATGTTGGTCCTATGAAGGGTTTCACAGGCGGTGTGTTCCCCCCTCAGGCAGTGACGGCAGGTGTTGCACGGGACGTGGTGGGAGACCACAACTCTGTCGCCCACTTTAAAGCTCTCTACTCCCCCGCCAACCTCCGAGATCATCCCGGCCACCTCATGTCCGAGAACCCTCGGGGCCCTCTTCACCCTGTACCACTCCATCACATCGCTTCCGCATATCCCGCATGCCATCACCTTTAGCAGCAGCTCACCCTCCCCGATCCTAGGGATGGGCATCTTCACCATCCTTATGTCGTCATTCCTATAATACATGGCGGCGCGCAAGGATGCACCCTAAGATATCTTAACAGAGGTTTATAATTAGGAGTTGTTTTGATAGGCCTATCCTGTCTAGCATATTTATCAAGGAGCTGTCTGGTATGTGGAGAGATATTCCAATAACCCTTTCCTAATTTAACCTCAACCGTATCAGGATAGACCCATCGATAGAGATTAAAGGATCAAATAGAGTTCTAATCCGATGGATTCTGAGGAGAGCTAATGGGAGCGTTCTAGGTCAAACTTATCAGCTAGTGTGCTTTCAGCTATATATAGTGGTGGATGTCGGAGAGGATCGTGGTAATCTGTTGTGGCCAGCCTGGTAGCGGTAGGGATGATTATCTCGAGGAGTTGAGGAGGAGGGAGGAGTTCTCTTATTATCATCTCTTCGACTACATCGTGGAGGAGGCGAGAAGGGAAGGTTACTATCTTAGTAAGCTCAATGTTTTGGACTTCTATGACAGCAAGCCTGATAAGCTCGAGGCTTTCAGGGAGGCGGCTATAAAGAGGATTATAGAGGAGACGAAGGGGTGTGGAGGGGTCCACATCATAAGCACGCCCTACCACTTCGAGTGGAGGGGGATGTCATATGAGGGGTTGAAGCTGGAGGAGGTTAAGAGCCTCAACCCCGACATATTCATCGTCGTGATAGACGACCTCATCAGGGTGAGGGAGAGGCTTAGGAGGGACCCCCAGTGGATGGAGCACCACTTCACTATAGGGGAGCTGGCCCAGTGGAGGAGGGAGGAGATCAAGGGGATATACAGCCTCTCCAGAAGCTTCACCCCCCACAGGGAGTTCTACATAGTGGCGCGGGAGCACGGCATAGGGCTCCTGAAAGAACTCGTCTTCGACAGGGGTAAGAGGAAGGTCTACCTCAGCCACCCAATAACAGGGGAATCAAGCCAGTTTCTAGAGGAGGTCAAGGATTTCGCCTCAGAGATCCAGCCCTACTGCACGGTCTTCATCCCCTCAATGATAAAGGATTGGAGCATCGTGGATGCCTGGAGGAGGGTCAGGAACGAGGCGAGGGAGAAGGGGGTGAGTGTACCTGGCAGAATAAGGGTTTCCATAGGTTATGCTGAAGGGCTGAAGGAGTATGAGCTCGACTCCTGGGAGGTGGAGGCTGCCATAAAGAACATCAGGGCCCAGATAATAGACATAGACTACAAGATCATCGAGAGCTGCTACGCGGTCGTGGCCTACCACCCCAGGGAGCAGCTCTCCGCCGGGGTGATGTGCGAGATGGTCGAGGCTAGAAGCCTGGCGAAGTTCGTATACGTTTATTACCCGTATGAGCCAAGCCCCTTCTTCGAGTGGTACTCCACGAAGATATTCCAGGTGAAGGAGGACCTCATCCAGTTCCTGAGAGAGACCTTCCAGCCGAATCAAGAAGTTATGAAGTTGGTCTAACTGAAAACTCGTTAAATACTGGATCGACCGGAGATCTAATCGGGAGGAATAACTTTGCCTTATATTAGTAGGGATAAGAGGCCCAAATATGAGAAGGTTTTGGAGGAGCTCATTGGTATCTTGAAGTCTCTGCCTGTTGAGGAGGTTGATGGAGAATTGAACTATGTTGTCACGAAGATATTGAAGGAGGTCTATCCACTGAGGTACTTCCACCTGAACAGAGCCATGGGAGTTTTAGAATGCATCAAGCAGGAGTTCTACAGGAGGGTTGCAGCCCCCTACGAGGATGTCAAGATGAGGGAGAATGGAGATGTATGAGGGACCCTCACAAAGGGTTCTATAACACCAACAGTTAAAGCTTCATGATCTAGCTGAAAACTCGGGATTCATATATCCTATCTTTTTCTCCTTACCATATACAAGGCCAGGGCAGCGATCACAGAAGCTAGAATTACTGCCAAAACTATGTACTGAACTGGTAATCCGACGGGTTGGGGAGGCTGTGTGACCTTTAGGGACCTACTTAATCCATCCACATCTATGATGTATGTCCCCACATTTTCGAGCCTTAACTTGAACTCCACTAGTGTCTCTTTGCCTGGGGGTAACTCGACCACCATACCTTGTAGCTCCGTCCCATTAACCTTAAGGGAGACCCTGTGGGAGCCCTGAGCATTACCAATATTGGCTAATGTGACCTTGACGCTTATCTCCTCGTTGGGCTCTGCCGTCTCCTTTGAGATGTTGAGCTCCTTGAGGTTGAATGAGGGTGCTGGTGGAGGGGGGAGGGATATGGTGAGGGGTGGGCTCATACCCTCCAGTAGGGCTGCATCCAGGGCTATGCAGGTCAGGGTTATGTTGGAGCCGGGTGGATATCCCGGTAATCTTACGGAGTATAGGTCCCCCCTCTCCCTGTTTGCGGGATGTTCTTTGAGCTCCACTTTATCCCCAACCCTGAGTTCTTCCCTTAGGATCACCGAGAGGATCCCCCACCCCTCATCCCTAGATTGAAGATAGAGGGTTATCGGCGATCCGGCTTGGGGGGTGGATGGAACCATATAGGCTATGGAGGCGGAAGGGGGGAGGAGATCCTTAAAGCTTGAGAGCGTGAAGAGCAGGCCTGAAGATCCCGGGAGCCTCAGATCAACCAAGAAGTAGTTTAAGCCCGACAGAGATATAGAGTCTAGAAGGTTTGCTGAACTCCCATTTTCAGCCCTTGTTAGATGAAGGGCATAGTCATCTTTAGATGCCCTACCACTTGTTGGGAGTATTACCCTCCCACTAAGCCTCAGCCAGTCGAAGGGCAGATTTAGGGATAGGGTTAGGGAGGAGCCGTCGCTGGAGAAGACTGAACCGAATAGGGGTTTCTCACCCGTCAGTCTCACCTCGCCTGCGGAGGTTATAGAGGCCACAGGCTCCACGGGGATCGAGTTGGGGTAACCATCGATGCCCCTCCAAGGAGGAGTTATTATCATAACGGAGCCGTCTTCCCTGACTCTCAGGAGTCTAACCCCGTTGTACTCTGGCCTCCCAGCCCCCGTCGTAGACGTACTCATGAAGTATATGGTCCCATTCATGTATCTGAATAGGAGGACCCTATCGGTGTGGATATGGCCCGAGAGGACAATGGTGACGTTGTTCTCCATGAGAACCTCGAGAAGCCTCGAGGCGAGTTCGTAAACCCCCCTCCAGCTTGAGTAGAGCCAGGACCTCTCTAGCGTTCCGTTGAAGCTCAGGGTTCCATAGACGGATCCATCGAAGAGGGGGTGGTGGAACATGACGATCTTAGTCCTTCCCATCATGGACCTCAGGGTCCTGTTCGCCCACTCTATCAGCTCGGGGCCTATATAGCCCTCATCACCCGTGTCTAAGCCGAGTATGGAGAAGCTGCCGATATTCACGGCATAGTTTCTATCTCCAATATGTTTCTCATACGCCTCCGTCTTGCGGTCGTGGTTTCCAGGTATTATGAACTTGGGGGTGCCACGAGAATAGTTAACCAATAGGAATCTGAACTCCTGGGCCTGGGAGTCCGTCGCCGTGTCAGTCACATCTCCGGTGATGAGGATGATGGAGGCGTTAAGGAGCTTGGCCATGAGCAGGCCGGTCAGGGTCCTCGTAGAGGATTCAGCTTGGTATCCTATGTGGGTATCCGTCAACTGGAGGATCGTAAGCTCGTCGGGCCATCTATCCAGGATCCATAGGGATTCGGGCTCCTCTAGGTAATTTAGCCCTCCGGCCAGCTTGTATATCGCCCTGACCCAGTAGAGGGCTGGTCTAATCCCATCGGGTATCCTAACCTGGATCTTCCACCTCAACCCCTCAAGCCAGACCCCATCCACCGGGAGGCTATAGTTGAGGAGGGCTAGGCCCCCCTTCTCCTCGGCAATGGAGTACGCCTCCACAGCCCATCCCGAAGCCTCGGAGGGGGCTGTCAGGGTTATGTTGAGGCTCATCCCCGGCAGGGCCGAATAGGGGTTTCCGAGCCTCGGTTCTATGAACCTCGGAGGCTGCTCCTCACCCCTTAAGGGGTAGATGGGGAAAGAGGTGAGTGTGACGAGGATTATTATCGCGAGGATTTTAATAACTCTCACATGTGATTCATTCATGGGGTTCTAATTTAAGATTTATTGGGAGTTGGTAGGACCTTAACCTGGTCAGGGTCTATACTAAGCCTGATTTTGGAACCCTTTTCGGGCACCATCCTAGGCTCAACCCTGGCTAGGAGCTCCACCCCATCCACTTGGACCCTTATGTGGAAGTGGGCGCCTAGGAACATCACGGTGTCGACAACCCCCTCGAATATGTTGAGGCCTTTACCCCCTAGGCCGAATGTGAAGCCCTCAGGCCTGAATATGGCAACAACCCTTGAGCCCTCTGGAACCTTCTCTAAGAGCCTCCCCCTGAACCTCATGCCTCCCGAATCCACTACGGCGAGGCCCTCCTCCACTCCGCTCAGGATTCCGTATATTGTTGAGGCCCTCCCTATGAAGGAGGCGACGAAGGGGTCGATCGGCTCCTCGTAGACCTCGAGAGGAGTTCCAACCTGGTGGATCCTACCCCTGTTCATGACCGCAACCCTGTCGGATATGCTTAGGGCCTCCTCTTGATCGTGGGTCACATAGATCGAGGTGATCTTGAACTCCCTTTGGAGCCTCCTAAGCTCCTCCCTCATCTCCACCCTCAGCTTGGCGTCAAGATTGCTGAGGGGCTCGTCTAGTAGGAGGACCTCAGGCTCTACGACTAAGGCCCTAGCTAGGGCTACCCTCTGCTGCTCCCCCCCGCTGAGCTGATTCGGATACCTGTCCTCGAAACCCTCAAGCCTCACCATCTTTAGAGCCTCCTTCACCCTCTTCAATATCTCCTCCCTCCCCAGCCCCATGAGCCTCAGGCCGAAGGCGACGTTGTCATAGATCTTCATGTGGGGCCAGAGGGCGTAGTTCTGGAAGACCATCACCGCCCTCCTCTCATAGGCCTTCATGAATGTCACATCCCTATCCCCGAAGTAGACCCTCCCAGAGTCTGGGAGCTCTAGGCCCGCTATGATCCTTAGGACGGTGGTCTTCCCACATCCACTGGGTCCTAGAAGAGTGAAGAGCTCCCCATCCCTGATGGATAGGGTGACTTCATCTACTGCCACGACCCTTCCAAACCTCTTCGTCACGCTCTCAAGCCTAACCCCGACCATGCTACACACCCATGAAGGCATACCTCTGCTTGAGACCAATGGTGGTGATCAGGATGACGGAGAGCTGCATGAGCATGAGGAGGAGGCCCAGGGCAGCTGCTATCTGGAGGGAGCCCACGGCTGAGAGCCAGACATCCCTCATGTAAGCTGTCATGGGTGCATACTCCATGTTCAGCACACCTATTATTATGCTGAGGCTCACCTCCCCAACAACGTAGACAAAGCTCGTAAGGGCCCCGCTGAGGATGTTGAGGGAGATGAGGGGGGCTGTGACCCTAGCTATCGTCCTAAGCCTCCCAGCCCCAAGATTCATAGCTGCCTCCTCCAGATTGACATGTACCTGCTGGAGCCCCGCGAATATGGCCCTAGCGGCGAAGGGCATCCTCCTGAGGGAGTAGCCCAATACCAGTATCGGGGCAGGGTTGAACTGGAGGACATTTATTGGATCTACTGGTGTGCCCCTGAAGTGGTTTGAGAAGAAGTAGAAGTAGGCTATGGCGATGGCTATGCCTGGAATGGCTATTGGAGATGTGACCAATGCATCTATGAGCGACGCCCCCCTGAACCTCATCCTACTCGCGGTGTAGGAGGCCATCAGGGATAAGGAGATCATAATCACGAGGGAGATGAGGGCGTAGGTGAGGCTGTTGATTAAAAACCTAGACACCCTCGGATTAACGAAGATCTGGATGAGGTTCCACGTGGTGAGGCCCTCTGGCAGCAACCCAGCCCACCTCTCGGAGAGGGCTAGGGCGAAGACACCTAACTGGGGGAGGGATGAGAACACTAAGAGAGGAAGAATTAGGTATACGGCTGCCAGTCCCACTGGGCCTAGCCTCCTAAGCCTAGGCTTCCATCTTCCACCCCGGCTCAAGGTGGCGTAGGGCCTAAGCATAACATAGTTCTTTATGGCGAGGAATACGGCTATGGCGCAGGCGAGGAGGATGAGGGAGAGGGCAGCTATCTCCGGGGACCTCACCCCCGTCTCGCTGATGAAGCGGGAGTAGACCTGGAAGGATATCAGCTTCCTCGTGAGGGGATGTCCATGGAAGACTATGGGGGCCCCTAGGTCCTCGAGACTGAATATGAAGACAAGCAGAGATCCTGCCAATAGCCCCGGGAGGGAGAGGGGTAGGGTAACCTTAAGGAAGAGGACTAGGCCCTTGGCTCCCAGGTTCTCCCCTTGCTCCTCCATGGTTGGATCCATATTGACGAGGGCTGAATAGGTATTCAGAACTACGATGGGGTAGAAGGTTAAGCTCTGGACCAGGACCACGGCTGCTAGGCCATCGAAGTAAACCCTGAAAGGCAGAACCCTGAGCACCTCATGGAGGAGCCAGTTCAGGAGGCCGAAGGGCTCGAACAGTTTCTTCACCACGAAGACATTGACGAAGGGGGATAGGAGGAGGGGCGTCATGGAGAGAACCCTGAAGAGGGATTTCCCGGGGAAGTCGTATCTGGCTAGGATGAAGGCCATGATCAGCCCGAAGAGACCTGCGATCCCGGAGACCGAGGATGCGACGATCAGCGAGTTGAGGATGACCCCGTGATCCCTACCCTGGATGTACAGGAGGTTGTAATCAGGGCTATACTCGAGTATGGATCCCTGCCCTATAGGGTCTATGTAAAACCTCGAGGTGAAGATGTCCATGAACCAGGAGAGGGATGGATTCCCGTCCTTGGTGAAGGCTATCACAAGCATCTCTGATAGGGGGTAGATAAGGAAAAAGAGGAAGATTACTAGAGGTATCGAGATGAATGCTAGGGATGTTAGATCTATCTCGAAGAGGAGCCTTCTGAACCTCCCCCTCAAACAGAACATCATCGCCCCGACCTATCTAGAGGCCAAGTTATATATCTCAGCGAACCTCTCCCTAGCGGCCTCCCTCCAGGCCTTCATCATGGAGCCCGAGAATGTCGGATCCGCGAGCCTCGGGTTTATGGTGGTGGCATACTCCTCTGTGAACCTCTCAACCTTCCCCGTGGTGGGATCCTTAAATGTGAGGATGTCGGTCAACCTCTCCCTCAGCTCCTCATACCTCTCTGGGTCTGATGTTCTCAGCTTAGCCACCTCCCTCCAAGCCCTCTTGAGCTCCAGGTTCTGGTCTATTAGGACGGCTTTGAAGTACTGCTGCATCGCCATCTCGGTTCTTAGAGCCCTCTCATCGTCGAACTCTATCCCCCTTGTCTTTAGGGTCTGTTCATATAGCTTTCTAAGGTCCTCTCGGGCCCTCCCCTCAGGGGTCTCGAAGACCCTAGCATTCACAGGCATTCTGTTTATGTTCGGGTCCAGCCACAGCTTCTGCCCTTCGGGTGATAATACCCAAGCTATGAAGGCCTCGGCTGCCTCCCTCCTCCTGGTTGAGGCAACGAGGGCTATGGGATCACCGTTTATTATGGACTCCCCCTCTGGTATGATATACTCAGTGTCTGGGTTGACCTTCATGGCTTGGTATCCATAGAAGTCTATGGTGATCCCTATCGCTAGGTCTCCGGTTATCACTCCCTCTCTCACTGCGTCGCTGCTGTCATAGATCTTGGAGTTCGCCGCCATCAAGGCAAGCACCCTCCACCCCTCCTCCCAACCATAGGCCTGGAGTATGATCTCATATATTCTGGTATGGCTGGTGCTCCTTAGGGGGTCGGCTATCCCCAGTTGGGGGTAAGGTAGAACAGCTAGGCTTGGGGAGGCCAGATCCCTCCAGGAAAGGGGCTTATCAAGCCCCCATGAGCTCAGGCCCCTTTTATTCACGGTGTATCCGAAGCTAGAGATGGCAGATGCGACCCAGAGGAGGCTACCGTTAACCCCGAACCTCTTGACTGGCGCCCCCCCGATCTTGTCAGGTATCTCCTCTATGACGCTTATGGCGATCTTCGACGCCGGGGGAGCCCAATATTTTAGGAGGGAGTCGAAGAGGGTTGGCCCCCCTCCCCAAGCAACATCTACCTCCCCCTCCCTCTTGAGGTAGTCCTCCCATAGGGGCCCTGCGGAGGGCATGAACCTCAAGTCAACTATGTTCAACTCCTTTGAGATGTTGCTAGCCAAGAAGGATGCCTTGGCCTTCTCCTGTATAGTCGTGTCGTGCCTAGTGAGGATGACGAGGGTGATGGGCTTCCTCACCTGGACCAGGGCTATTGTTATGGAGACATCCTTATCCCTGATCTCCAAGAACTCAGACTTGGAGGTGTAGCCCTCCCTCTCCACAGTTATGGAGTAGTTTCCAGGCCTAAGCTCGACCCGGTATCTACCATCCTCATCGGTCTTAACAGACCTCCCGGCCACCTTAACGGTGGCATCTTTAAGTGGAGACCCCGTCGCAGAGTCGGTCACCCTCCCCGAGAAGATATATGTCTTCTCTGGAACCTCCTCTCTAGACCTTAGGAGATAGAAGGCGGCCATGGAGATGGCGATTAGGATTAATCCAAGAGCAATAATAACCCCCTTAGGCTTCCTCTCACCAGCCTTGGAATTCATGCTCATCCCCTTTGAAGGCTGAGCGTTTATTTTAAGCTTTTCAAGGGTTGAACCTTGAAAATAAATATAAAATCATAAATATTACCATTAAAAAGAGGTAGTTGATGTCACTTAAGAAGATTGCATTAATTCTCCTTCTCCTAACAACGGCAGCTTTACCTGCATCAACTCCTGTTGGAGGCGAGCGCGTTATTGTCGCGGTGGACCTATCGCATGGGGAGAGCGACAAGTATCTCAGCTTCATAACCGGAAACATCACCTTTGTTGAATGGAGAACCATCAAAGAGTTCAACTCTGCATCCCTCTCAGGAGTCAAGCTTCTCCTCATAGGACAGCCGACAGCCGCCTTCACACCGGATGAGATATCGGCGCTTAAGTCCTGGTTCCTCGAGGGGGGAAAAGCCGTCTGGATCGCAGCAGATAGCGACTATGGACCGGGTGTGGGCTACCAGGACACTGCAAACGGCCTGCTGGAGGCGTTAGGCTCCAGGCTAAGATTGGACCTATGCTCCGCAGAGGATCCTGTTCAGAATGCTAAAGCCCCATACAGGGTGGTTGCCAACGTCGACCCGGATGAGCCTGTGAGGAGCGACCTCCTAGTCGGCATCTCAAATCCAGTTCTATACCACGGCCCAGGGGTATTGGCCTATGTCAAGCCAGACGGGTCTTGGGTTGCCCTGGAGGCTGAGAAGCCTGAAAACGTGGTGAGGATAGTGAAGACCTCAACCAACGGGAAGATAGTCGAGAACAGCCCACCAGCGGCGAGGGCACATACCGCAGGCCAGTCGGGTTCCCTAGTTCTTAACGCGGCCGAGTTTGTTAAGGTCGGGGATAAGATGGGGCTGGTCATAGCGAGCGGAGAGAGCCCCTATGGGGATTATGAGCCAACATGGTCCTCGGTCTACTACGGCGTAGCCCTAGACGGCCCGACCTTCGTGACCAACATGATCAACTTCGCATTGAAGTTCGAGACCTACTATCGAATCATGGAGCTCCAGAATAACATTTCAAAGTTGAACGCCGAGTTAACGGCGTCTAAGAGCAAGATAGATGAGCTCAGCTCCAAGCTGAAGACCCAAGAGGATAAGGTGAAGATCCTTGAGGCGAGGGTAAGCTCCTTAGAGGTTGAGAGGACGAACAACCTGTATATGGGTCTCGGAGGTGGAGTCGTAGTGGGGCTCATCATCGGTGCAGCCATCGCCTACTTCGTAACGAGGAGAAGGGGGAAGGAGGCATAACCCCTTTTTATTTCCCATAGATTGTTTATGAACTCGTTGAGAAAGGCCCTTCTACCAATAAGCTCCCTTTCTCATCTGAGAAGATATAATACTTTTAGGGGGAAATATCTTCCAGCCTTGAAAGGCTGTAGCTGAACCCTCTGGGCTTGGGTGAGATATGAGGCGAGAGTATCCCGAGAGGCCCATAGCGGGGGTGGCCGCCGTGATCCTCAGGGGTAATGAGGTCCTCCTAACTAGGAGGAGGAATCCTCCTGGTGAGGGGTTGTGGGGATTGCCCGGGGGCGTCGTTGAGCTGGGTGAGACCGTCAGGGAGGCTATAGTCAGGGAGGTGAGGGAGGAGTGCGGGATCGAGGTGGAGCCTATAAAGCTGCTGGAGGTCTACGACTCCATTGTTAGAGATGAGGAGGGGAGGGTTAGGTACCACTACATCCTCTCTGAGTTCCTCTGCAGGGTGGTCGGGGGGAGCCTCAAACCCTCCTCTGACGCCCTTGAGGCTAGGTGGGTACCTCTCGAAAAGCTAGAGGAATTGCCCATGGGCCGCGGGACGCTGAGGTTCATAATGAGAACCGCGGCCGAGGAGAGGGCCTCATCATCAGAGACCTAAGCCTCATCCTTCCATCAACGAGGCTAACGATGATCACCATATATGAGCATCATTTAAAGGGAATTTAAATTAAGATCATTTTTCTTCAATGATGAAATTGAACTTAGTTCTAGTCATCTGTAGCCACATATCATCTGTTTTGGAATTTGGACTTCACATATGTAGGGATTCTAATATATGATCCAGCGGATATGTCCAACACGAGCTGTCGACGCGGGGGTGGCCTTCACATCGAACCATCGAGGATTACTTGAGGAGCTGGGCCTGAGCCTCTTGGCTTTAGGAGGCTGAGAGTCATGGCGGAGCTGTGGTTGAGCGGGAGGTTTTGTCGCCGTGCTTGATACCTGATCTTGTGCCCTCGTGATCTTCGATCCGGAGGATTAGTCCTTGGATTCACATCCCCTAGAGGACCTCGGCTACCAGGTAGACCCGGTAGCAAAACAGCTCAAACCAAGGGTTGATCTCACCCAAGCCAGATGTGATTAACTTGAAATAACCTTAGTTCTTCCAAGCTATATTCTACTTTTTTTGCAGTTTCCATTCTGCAATTCCATCCTAAAGGTTACAAAATTTCATTAAAGAGAAGTTTAAATATTTTTATATTGGATTTTATGTTTGGTATGGAGAGGAGTTCTGAGGGTTTCGAGGAGCTTGAGAAATTTATCACAGCTGAACTGGTTTGCAGGGGCCATTCCGGCTCCTCTGTAGCTGTTGTGATGGGTGGGGAGGTTGTGTGGTCTAAGGGCTTTGGATACGCCGACGTCGAGAATGGGATTGAGGCGACCCCTAGTACAGTCTATCGCTGCGCCTCGGTCACGAAGCCTCTCGTTACCTTCGGGTTTCTCCAATTAATGGAGAGAGGCGGCTTCAGCCTCGATGACCCTGTTGATATGTATCTGGATTTCGAACTCAGGAACCCCTTCGAGAGGAGGCCTACTATCAGGGATCTTCTAACCCACTACTCGGGCATGCCGACAAGAGTTCCCCCACTCTTCAGGCGGGTTGAGGAGGCCTTGAGCCTGAGGGACTACATAGCCAAGGCAGCTCGGGTCGTGAAAACCCCAGGGGAGGCGTGGGCCTACTGCAACACGGCCTATTCCATCGTTGGATACCTCATAGAACTCTTCTCAGGGG
Organism: uncultured archaeon; assembly: GCA_938048735.1. GTDB lineage: Archaea > Thermoproteota > Bathyarchaeia > TCS64 > TCS64 > JAGTRB01. The sequence goes on along the minus strand of CALIUM010000011.1, from coordinate 30,773 downwards.
AGCCCTATGACGTCTACGTGAAGAGGCATGTCCTAAGCCCGCTGGAGATGGATATGAGCGGCTTCGACCTGACGCCGGAGATGGAGGCCTCCCTTGCCACTGGATATGTGAGGAGCGGCGGAGCCGATAAGCCGCTGGAACGCGTGGACCGCTACGTCATAGGAACTAGGCCGGAGGACCCAGCTGGGAGCCTATATTCAAATGTCATCGACCTCTCCCACTTCATCATATGCAACCTAAACGGAGGAGTATACAGGGGGCGCCGCCTATTAGATGAGGAGACCGTTGAGGAGATGCATAGGCTCCAGAAGAGCGCCGGGGGTTCTAGGAGTGGGATGGCGCTCACATGGTTCAGGAGCATCCACAGCGGCCATGTTATGCTCTCCCACACCGGAGGCCTCCCGGGCTTCACAAACCATGTGGCATTCTATAAAGACCTCGGTATAGGGGTCTGCTGGCTGAGCAATCTCAACGACGGCTCAGGTTGGAGGCCTCCAGCCCCCACGGCCCTAAGGATCATCTCTGGGAGGCCAGCCCCCGTAAACCCGGATAGGTTTCAGAGGATTCCCAAGGGATGGAGAGACCTCATCGGGTCCTACGGTGAGAACGGGCAGAGGGCTGAGGTCAAGGTTGAGAACGGCTACCTCCTCGTGGATATGATGGGGGGTAGGGCCTTCCTAGAGGAGCTCGGGGACGGCAGATATATTGTGCATGGTACCAGGTACGACGGATACGAGCTGACCTTCGAGTTCGAAGAGGGGGGAAGGGCCAAGCAGTTCGACCTGGAGAACATGGTTCTCCAACGCCTTGGCAAGGAGGAACGGGCCGTGAAGAGGGATGTAGACCTAAGGGGTCTGTGGAGAGGGGAGTACACCCATACATATGGGTTTTACACCCTTGAACTCGAGGTGATGGAACCCCTAAGAGGAACAGCAACCGATATGGCTGGAATGAGACACCCCCTAGAGGGGTTCAAAGCTGAGAACGGAGAGATCAAGGGTAGGTACAGGTTCAAACCCCCAGAGGAGTACGCACTCTGGGGGGCTGGAGAGTTCACGGTGGAACTCGACCTCTACGCTATAGACGACGACAGGATGAGGGGACGATTAACCTTCATCCCTACGAGGACTATGGGGAGATACATAACTGCGGTGGAGCTTGGGAAGATAAGGCCTACAACAGCCCAGTGAACGATGTTCCAAAGAACTATCATTTCAACGATCTTGTTATGAATTGTGATCGAAAATCATCATCTGTTATTATAAAGATAATATTCACTTAAAATTTTTGGTGGGCCCGATGAGATTTGAACTCATGCTCTCTCGGTCTCCACAGGGGTTGGAGAGTGCTCGAGATTTAAGGTCGGTATGCTAACCTGGGCTGGGGGTTGTATACCTTCTTTTGGATCTTCCTCATGTCCCGCATACCTCGATATTTCCCCCATGGTCTCCTTAACCCCTTTATCAGCCGAGCGCTTTGACCAAGCTAAGCTACGGGCCCGATAAGACTTTTCCGATAGGGAGCTTTTAAATATTAACTCCTTGGAAGGACTCCTGCCTTGAGTAATCTAAGCCTACACTTCCTGGGGACGGGTGGGGGTAGATTCGTCATGATAAACCAGTCGAGGAGGACGGCTGGTATCCGCCTCGTCCATGGCTCTGAACAGGTTCATATTGACCCCGGACCTGGAGCCCTCGTGTTCTCCAACTGGGCTGGACTGAGCCCTCAGAGGCTGGGAGCGGTCATAGTGACCCACTGCCACCCAGACCACTACTGCGACGCGGAGGTCTTTCTGGAGGCTATGAGCCATGGCGCGACGAGGAGGAGGGGAGTCCTCGCGGCATCTAGGAGCGTACTCTACGGTGAGGGAGGGCTGGGCCCAAGTGTATCTAGTTATCATCAGAGCCTTGTCGAGAGGGTTGTCCCTCTAAGCCCTGGGGGAGGATTTGAGCTCGGGGGGCTGAGGTTTCAGGCTCTAGAAGCCAGGCACGGCGACCCTCAGACGGTTGGGGTTAGGGTTGATATCCCAGGGGTTGGATCGATCGGTTACACATCGGATACCGAGTACTTCCCAGGGCTGGGCGAGGGATATAAGGCGGTTCGACTCCTAGTCCTGTGCACCATGAGGCCTAGGGGGATGCCCCTCCCCCTCCATCTATCAGTCGATGATGCTTTGAGGGTGATGGGGGAGGCAGGGCCTTCATGTGTTGTTCTGACCCACTTTGGGATGTCCATGCTCAAGGCGGGGCCCGATAAGGAGGCTGCATACCTCGAAGAGGAGACAGGGATCCCCTCCATAGCGGCTAGGGATGGCATGAAGATAGATCTCTCCGAATTTATCGAGGTATCAGGGCCCACCAAGAAGGATGGGAAAAGGGTCATAGAGGCCTAGCAGAACCCCAATTAGTTCATAGAGGAGGGAAAAATTGGGTGTTGTCATTCTACCCAGTGCCATGTTAGTTTATTTTCTCATTCTTGTATGATCTCGGGTAAGGAGGGGGTTTATGGCGGCCTCTGTAGAAGGGCAAAGTTTTTATTTTTACATCGTTCTTCACTAACCATCGGGCTATAGAGGGGCTAGAAATGGGGTATTGCTTTGTCCATTCCCCGGAGATACGCCTCCGGTGAAGTCGTAGGGTTAGACCGCTGGAAAATCTGGAAGCAAGATTTGCCTCAAGCCTGTTCTGAATTCGGCGTTACATATAGTAAAAAAGCGGGAGGTGTTATTCTGGATGAGGCCTCTTCCTAAGGTAGTTGACTTCTTAGAAGTTGAGAGGAAGTGGGCTAGGCTCTGGATGGAGTGGGGCACCTACAGGTACGACTGGGAGGATGATGAGAGGCCTAGGTTCTCCATAGATACCCCCCCTCCATATCCCAGCGGGGAGTTCCACATGGGGAATGTCCTCAACTGGACCTACTTCGATATAGTTGCCAGGTTTAAGAGGATGCAAGGCTATAATGTCCACTTCCCCCAGGGATGGGACTGTCACGGCCTCCCGACCGAGGTGGCCGTTGAGAAGGCCCACGGGATCAGGAGGTCAGAGGTGCCTCCAAGCGAGTTCAGGAGGCTATGCGAGGAGTGGATAGAGCAGTATATAGCCGTAATGAAGGAGGCGGTGATAAGACTCGGCTGCAGCGTGGACTGGAGCCTGGAGTACAGGACCATGGATCCCGACTACATGCGCAAGATCCAGCTCAGCTTCATAATGCTATATGATAAGGGAATGATCTATAAGGGGGTTCACCCAGTCAACTGGTGCCCGAGATGCGAAACCGCCATCGCAGACGCCGAGGTAGACCATACCAGGGTGAAGGGTAAGCTATACACCATAGCCTTCGGCCTCGAAGAGGGGAAGGAGCTTTTGATAGCAACCACCCGACCGGAGTATATTCCAGCCTGCGTCGCCATAGGGGTTCACCCCGAAGATGAACGTTACAGTCACCTCATAGGGGGAGAAGCTAGTGTTCCCATAGTAGGTAGGAAGGTGCCGATAATAGCAGACGACGCCGTGGACCCAGAGTTTGGAACAGGCGCGATGATGATCTGCACATATGGAGATAAAGATGATGTCCTAGCTGTGGCGAAGTATGGGCTCCCCGTGATAAGCCTGATAGATGAGAAGGGGAGGATGACGGAGGCCGCTGGAATCTACAAGGGGCTAAGCTTGGAGGAGGCTAAGAGGAGGATCATAGCGGACCTAGAGGAGCTGGGGCTCCTTAGGGGGGTGGAGGAGCTGGAGCAGGAGATCGGAACATGCTGGAGGTGCGATACGCCCATAGAGATACTGAGCAAGCCCCAGTGGTTCATGAGAACCCGCATCCTCACAGACGAGGTTGAGAGGGCGGCCATGGACATGAAGTGGTACCCCGACTGGATGCGCTACAGGTTGATTGACTGGGCTAGATCCCTAAAATGGGACTGGGTTCTCAGCAGACAGAGGGTCTTCGCCACACCTATACCAGCATGGTACTGTAAGGGCTGCGGGGCCATCAGGATGGCGAGGCCTGAGGAGCTGCCTGTGGATCCTAAGACCACACAGCCCAGAGAACCATGCCCAAACTGCGGCTCATCAGAGTTTGAGCCTGAGAGGGATGTGCTGGACACCTGGTTCGACTCCTCCTTGACCTGTGCGATCCACGCAGGATGGCCCGATAGGGAGGACTGGCGGAAGCTCTTCCCAGCCTCCATCCACCCATCCGGTCAGGACATCATTAGAACCTGGGCCTACTACCTTGTGGTCAGACATCTAGCCCTATTCGGAGAGGCCCCCTTCAGGTCTGTGCTCATAAACGGTATGGTTCTTGGAAGGGATGGGAGGAAGATGAGCAAGTCCCTCGGAAACTTCGTGGCCACCCCAGAGGTCTTCAACAAGTACGGGGCGGATGCGGCTCGACAGTGGGCCGCTGCCGGCGGGAGCACGGGGTTCGATGTCCCATTCAGGTGGAGCGACGTGGAGTATGGGGCGAGGTTCATGAGGAAACTCTGGAACGCCTGCAGGTTCGTGAGCATCCAGCTGGAGGACTATGACCCCAATATTAAGGCTGAGCCTGAACTCTTAGATCGATGGATGCTGAGCACGCTTGAGAGGGTTGTGAAGGCTGTGACGAATTGGCTGGAGGATTGCCAGTTCATGAATGCCCTGGAGACCGTCCGGAATTTCGTATGGCATGTCTTCTGCGACCACTATCTTGAGGCCGTGAAGTATAGACTATATGGGGGTGGGGAGAAGAGGAGGTCAGCCCAAGCGGCCCTCTACTATGCGGTTAAGAGGATTCTCCAGTTGTTGGCCCCGGTGATCCCATATATTACTGAGGAGATCTACAGCTACATGTACTCCGCAGGAGAGGGGGACAGCATTCACCTCACCTCCTGGCCTAACTTCGATGAGACGCTTATCGATCCTGAGGCTGAGGAGAAGGGAGAACTCATAATCTCTGTTATTAGGGATCTACGTAGGGAGAAGAACCGCAGGGGCATCCCACTCAACAGGCCCATTACCCATGTGGCATTATATGCTGAGAAGGGGGAGGATCTTGAGGCCCTTATGTCGGGGATGAAAGATATCAAGGAGACCGTTAAGGCGGAGAGACTGGAGGTCATAAGAGGATCGGGAGGAGACGTGGAGGTCGAGGGGTATCCGGGGATCCGATTCTCCATCTAGCTAATATAGGGGGCGTTTAAGGATGGCTGCGACCCCTCCGAAGGACTTGAGGAGCATCTCCCCCTCCTCGGTCTTTGCGGATATTATCTCTACCCTGGCCTCAGCCGCCTCAGCCATCTTGGATAGAGCCTCTATAAGGTCTTCCCTCTCCACCATCAAGTAGGTTGCACTTCCACATGAGGGACACCTCAATGCCCCCGAGGGCTGCTCAAGGCTTTCGAGCTCACTTCGTTCGATTATCTTTGTCTCCTCTTGTCCGCATTCCCCGCACCTGAACCTCACCATAAACCGGTCCAGGCCCTCTGATAGGAGGAGGACCCTCACATTAACTCTCCTCAGGGCCTGTATGACCTCCCTCTCCCCATAGGTGGCGAGGCCTGTATCATGGCCTATCTCATATAGGAAGTTCTGGATCAGCTGCCTCTCCTCGAGGTAGCGGACCTTCTTCAGGTACTCGCTCGACCTCTCAACAGCCTCCTTAACGCCCTCTATCCCGGTGTAGGCTGTGTCCACGACCGCCAGGATCTTCGGCCTAAGCTCGTGGTGGATGTAGTTCCCCTTAACGAACTCCTCCTTTGTCGGGCCGGTCCCGCCTATGATTATACCCTTCAGGTTAGGTACCCCGAGGAAGATCTCTGTCATGTGGTTCCCAATCCTCGTGAAGTACTCGTTGAGGTGCATCTCCCTGATCCTCTCGAACCTCCTGCTGCTCTGCCCCCCAGCCCTATGCTTGCCCGGTACGCCCGAGCTGAACTCCCTAACCACCTCGACCCTGCTCCCCTTAAGCCTAGCGAAGGTCGCCTCCTTAGAGTCTAGAATAAGAATCCCGTACTCATCCTCGCTTCTCAGTATCTCATATAGGGGATCGAGCATGAACCTGTGGTCGCAGCGGTAGTAGTAGGTGGATATGGGCTCGGGTGGTATGAGGACGTAGGTCTCCATCTCCCCAACCCCCTGCTGGTCTCCGGCGATGGTCCCTGCAAAGATGACCAAGCCGTTCTCTGGGATCTGCTTGAAGAGCTTGAGGCGCTCCATAACCCTCACAAGGGCGTCCTGCACATTCTTCCTCGTAGTCTTGGACTTTATGTTGCCCGCGGTACCCCACTCCTCCCTCAGATCCCCCATGACCTCGCTTACCTGCTTCCCCGGAGGGATGTACACGCTTATGAGCTCGGTTCCCCGTCCCTCCTTCCCCTCGAGTATCTCGAGCATCCTCTGAAACCTGAACCTGTCAAGGGGAGTGTACTCCTTGCTCATCATCTTCTACCCTTTTAGATGCTCATTAGATTGGAGGGAGGCGTTATATATGTTGCTGAGCCCTAAGGGCCTCTAACCCCGAACCACCGTCCCCCCATGGCCTCCCTCGATCGCTCGGATTATCTCTTCGGGGTCTGAGCCATCTATGAAGACCACTGGGATTCCGAGCCTCCTAGCAAGCCTTGTTGCCTTGAGGTCGAAGAGGCCGTAATCTCCCGGGGCCTGTCGGAACCTGCTCCTTATGATCCTCTCCAACTCCTCGAAGGTGAGGCATTCATACTTCAAGGCGTCTGGGTATCTGCTGGGATCCTTGTCATAGACCCCTCCGTACTCCGTGGCGTTCACAATCAGGTCAGCTCCCATGGCCCTCGCGAATAGGACGGCTCTGTAATCGGTGCTGCTCCCTGGGAGGTGGCCTCCACCGACGAGAATCCCCTCATCGAGATGCCTCCTAACCTCGTCGGCCCTCCGGATAACCCTGGGATATGCATCGTATCCTAGGGCGGCTATAAGGAGAAGGGCATTGATGTGGGTGGCCAGCACCCCTAGGCGATCCTGGAGGTGAGAGGGGGCCCCAAGCTCCCTGGCCTTCTGGATATACTCCCTCGCAATCCTTCCACCGCCGCAGACCACAACAACCTGGTGCCCCCTCCTCCTAAGCTCCCTCAAGACCTCGGCGTATCTCTGGTAGGGCTCCACCTCCCCATCCCTCGTTAGAAGCCTCCCACCAAGGCTCAACGCAACCCTCATCGAATCCAAGAAATCTGTTTAAACCTATTTAAATGGAGCATGTTGGGGGATTAAAGGGCCTAAGAGCGATAGGTTTTAAGGTTTTACCGCGTTTAACCAGTTTAGCGGGGGTTCCCGAGGGGCCAAAGGGGCGGGACTCAAGATCCTGTGGCTCAGGCCTTCGTGGGTTCGAATCCCACCCCCCGCACCATAATGTTTTTTGGTGATCCTCAGGGTCATCTCATGGAAGGTTTAAATATACATATTTAGAGTGAAAATGGGTCACAAGACGATTACGATTTCCGAGGAGGCCTATAAGGCTTTAGCCAACCTGAAACAGAGGCATGAATCCTTCACTGAGGTGATCTTAAGGTTGACGAGGAAAAAGGTGGGGGATACACTCCTAGACTATGTTAGATCACTCGAATCCGATGAGGAGTTCGCAGAGATAATGGGCGAGGTCATCAATGAGCGGGAGAAAGTGACCTTAGGGGTTCCCAAACTTTAGGTGCATTCCATGGTATACTTGGATACCAGTTTCATAGTTGCTCTTATAAGGCGTGACCCCAAGGCTGTGGAAAGATTGGAGGGTTATGTGGCAAGCGAAGAAGGTTGTCCACAACGCCAATCACAGCTTGTAAACTGTTTAAAGGCGCCTACAGGTCAAAAAGAAGGGATGTAGAAGTTAGAAAAATCAGAGATATACTCTCATATCTTGAAATCTTGGATTTTTCAGTGGAGGCCTGCGAGAGATATGGCAAACTTGTTAACGACCTTCAACTAATAGGCACTCCAATCGGCGACCTAGACGCAATGATAGCTGGCATCGCCTTAACATATAATGAAACCCTATTAACCTCGGATAGGAAACACTTTGAGAAAGTCCCGGGCCTTATAGTGGAAACGTGGTGAGAACTGTCACTACTGTGGAGACCAGTTACCGTTAGAGCTATAGAAAATAATGCTCTGATCTTGGCACAGCTCAAACCCGATATGAACCGAAGGTTGAAGAACCCCTAGAATCCCACGGGCTTCGGTTGTGGAAATGTCTATGACCTACTTCCTATTCTATGTCCTTTTTTATAGATTTTTAGAAGATATGTACCAACTATCAGCCAATATCCAAAATATGCAAAGAGCCTCATCCACTCTGGATTGCCGTCATATCCGACTAGGGCTTTCAAAATGGAGCCTATAGTTCCTTTCTCATGCAGTAACGGATACGTCCCATCCGGATTCATCGGTGGGTTGATGTTAAAAGCCTGTTGACCAAGTATTCCGAATTCTAATCCAACTCCCTCTCCAGCCTCAATCAGTTCATGTACTCCATAGCCTGTTAATCCAGCTGCAAATATAATCAACAATATACTAGTATATTTAAAGAAATTTCTGATATCAAGCTTGTAAACACCCTTCACCAAAGGTATTACTAAGATTATAACAGCCATGAAGCCTATAAACATTCCAATGGTTGCGCCCAACACGTCTAGGAATAGTGTTGCGGTTAGGAAGAGGACTGTTTCAAGGCCCTCCCTAAAAACGGCTACAAAGGCCAGGGTGGCAATCCCGAACATCTGCCCCCTGGTTACAGCTATGTCGATCTTCTGCTCCAGTTCACCCCTTATCCTTTGTGCATTCCTAGCCATCCAGAAGATCATGTAGGTTAAGACGGCTGTAGCTGTGAGGGAGGCTAAACCCTCAAATGTTGCTGAAGCTACCCCTGAGAGCTCGCCGTAAATCAATTGGACAGCCCATCCTAGAATTATGCTTGCTAATATGGCTGCTCCAATTCCAATGTATAGATATCGATATAGATTTGTTTTCCCTATCTTTTTTAGGTAGGCGAACATTATCACTGCGATTAGAGCTGCTTCTAGGGATTCTCTGAAGGCAACAAGAAGGCTTGGGAATAAACCTTCGTACATTTTTCTCCCGCCTTGAATTAAAAACCCTCACTTATAAATTTTAGTCTAGCCTAAATTTAATAGTATAGTGTGCCGCGCGATTGTTGGAAGGGGGATGAATAATATAATAAAAGACCAAAAAATAATAAAAGACCAAAAAGATATGTTTAGAATTATGATGCTCCAGTAATCGTAAATCCATCTATTTGCCCTATCCTTAACCTCAGTTCATTCATCCTTTCAGTAAAATTAGTAGCAATAAGAGAAAGAGAAGATCCACATGGAAGTACCGGGCTGCAACTCTGACAGGAACCCCGAAATTGACATTGCAGTAACCGCCATAATGACCTGCATGATGTTCATTCCCTTCTTTTCCTATTATTTTTCTGGATCTTATTCTTTCTGGCAAAGAGGTTGTCAGAAATATTGGGTTTTGTCATCATACGTGGATTTTATCTGGCGGTTTTCTCATCCACTTCCGTTCCGCAGACCCGCCCCCTCGCTATCCTCGCTCTTCATCCCCTTATCCTTTAGCTGCTGGTTTAAATCCTAGCGCCAAAGCTCCGCCGATTATCCCGAGTATGGCTCCTACCAAGAGACCGCCCATTCCTAGAAAGCTGGTCACGGAGAAGATCAGTATTATGGTCCCCCATGCATTATGCTCAGCTGGGCGAGAGTTGAGCATCACCGCTCCTACTATCACGAGTATTCCAGACACCATGCCTATGAGCCATAGACCACCCATAGAAACAAATGGATTCCAAGCGTTCCCCATCATGTGATTGAAACCGCCCATCATCCCATAGCCCATCCATCCATACATAGGCATAGCAAAGCCCATGGTGCTACCGAGGAGTATCAAGACCCCGCCGATAAGCGATAGAACAACTGCAATGGTTGGCCTTTCCTCAAGACTCATCAATCTCACCTCCTCTACGAGCCTTTCGATAATCCGCCGTTTATAAATACTATCCAGAAGGATATATCTAAAAAAGATATGTTTATATTTGGGCTTAACCCCCTTAAGGGACCGGGGAAGGGGAAACTAGTTGCCTAGAGACCCTGTGTGCGGTATGGTCGTAGATGCTGAGAAGGCCATCAAGCGAAGGATAGGGGACAGAACCTACTATTTCTGCAGCGAGACCTGCGCCCGAACCTACGATCAGCCTGAGAGAGAGTTAAAGGCCATGAGGCGGAGGGTTGCCCTAGCATTGGCGGGTGTGTTGAGCGTCGCCGTACTGCGTGTTGCAGCCATGATAGGCCTAGCTGTGGCCATCATGACATTGAAGATGGCCGGAATCTCCGCATGGGACCTAGCCCTCTTTATTCTCTCAACTCCCGTAGTTTGGGTGGCTGGGTGGGGCATCCATCATGGGGCATACAAGGCGCTCAGGAACCGCTCCATAAACATGGATGTGCTCATCACAACCGGCGTTATAGCTGGATGGGGATATGGCGCGATTAGCACCTTCCTCCCATCCCTCGGATCAGAGGGGTCGGCCTATCTGGAGATCGCGATAGCGGTTCTAGCCTTCGTATTGCTGGGCAAGTTTATTGAGGAAACTATAAGGAGGAGATCGGCTGCTGCTATAAGGAAACTGCTTGAACTCCAGCCAACGGTTGCAAGGGTTTTAAGGGGGGAAGAGGAGGTTGAAATCCCAATAGATGAGGTTCAAGTGGACGATGTGATCATTGTAAAGCCAGGCGAGAAAATCCCAACAGATGGTCTAGTTATAGCCGGCTACTCCTCAGTAGATGAGAAGATAATCACCGGTGAAAGCATTCCTGTCGAGAAGGGCATCGGTAGTGAGGTTATAGGAGGGACCATAAACAAGACAGGCCTCCTCAAGGTTAAGGCGACAAGGGTAGGTGAGGAGACAACCCTCATGCAGATGGCTCGCCTGGTTGAGGAGGCCCAGGCATCAAATGCTCCAGTACAAAGGTTTGCAGACCGTGTTGTTGGATATTTTGTTCCAGCTGTTTTTGTAACAGCGGCCATAGCCTTCACATACTGGTTTTTAGCCGAAGGCTTCACTAAGGCATTTCTGGTCTTATTGAGTGTACTGCTCATCGCTTGCCCCTGCGCCCTGGGAATAGCCACCCCGGCCGCCATTCTAGCCGGTGTTGGAAAGGGCGCCGAGTTTGGAATCCTTCTTCGGGGCGGCGAATATGTTGAAAACGCAAGAAAGTTGACAACCGTAATCTTTGATAAAACAGGCACCTTGACAAGAGGCGAGCCTTCGGTAACAGACATAAAGCCCTTTGAAGGCTATGGAGAAGAAGATATTTTGATTCTGGCAGCAATTTCGGAGAAGGGCTCAGAACATCCATTAGCCGAAGCCGTAATGAAAGCAGCTAGTAGAGCAAACCTAAAAATCCCTGATGCGGAGTCCTTTGAGGTTATTCCAGGGCATGGGGTTAGGGCATCCTATAAAAACATGGAGATTCTCTTCGGAAACAGAAGATTGATGAATGTTAATGATGTTAAGATACCTGATCATGTAGAGGAGGAACTTATGCTTTTTGAGGAACAGGGCAAAACAACCATGATTCTCGCAGTTGATGGGAAGGTGATCGGGATTATAGCCGCCATGGACATGCCTAAGGAGAGTGCTAAAGAAGCCATAAAAGAGCTTGAAACAATGGGATTAGAAATAGTGATGCTTACCGGCGATAATGAAATAACAGCCAAGGCTATAGCTAAACAGCTTGGGATAAACACCGTTATAGCAAATGTTCTGCCACATCAGAAAACGGATGTAATTAAGAAATTTCAAAGTGAGGGGAGGGTCGTTGCCATGGTTGGAGACGGCGTCAATGACGCCCCAGCCCTAGCCCAGGCCGACATCGGTATAGCTATAGGTAGCGGGACAGACATAGCCAAAGAAACAGGAGGGATCGTCCTGATCAAAGATGACCTGCGCGATGTGGTGAGAGGGATCCTACTGAGTAAGGCAACCATGAGAAAGATAATACAAAACCTTTTTTGGGCTTTTATCTACAACACAATCTCCATTCCAGTAGCTGCAGTCGGATTGCTCAGCCCTATAATCGCTGCTGGAGCCATGGCGATCAGCTCACTGTTCGTGGTCAGCAACTCTGCAACCTTGAAACTGCTCAAACTCTAAAATGAAGATTGAAATGGGGGTAAATGATATGATTGATCGAAAAAGATTTCCAAGATCTGCAATATTAGTTCTTGTTCTGGGTTTAACCTCTATTGCAGCAATAGGTTTACTTTCATTTCCACCTATCTTTTATCCGATAAGATACATAGAAAATATAGAGAACGTGAAAGAGCTAGTAGATATATACCTATCAAGGTTAAGCCCGGAACTTAGAGTTAAGGAGATAATGGAGTTCTCAAATCACTACTACATAATGGTTGAGGAGAGAGACACAAGGATAAACGCCTTTGAACTTCTTCTGGATAAAGGTACAGGAAGAATATTTTATGAGCCTGGGCCTAACATGATGTGGAATACGAAGTATGGACATATGGGGCGAGTGCGCAATCCCACGGCTACAATGCCCATAAGCCCAGAGGAGGCTTCTAAATATGCCCAGACATGGTTAGATCGGAACATTCCAGGTGCAAAGGTAGAGAAACCAGAAAAGTTTTATGGATATTATACCCTAGACATCTCAAAGGAGGGCCGTATATTCGGTATGCTGAGCGTGAACGGCTATACAGGTGAAGTTTGGTATCATAGTTGGCATGGAAAATTCATAAAGATGGTAGAATATGAAAATGAGTGAACAAATTTTGATAATGACGTAATGAAGTATTTTGGTGGATCTAATGAAAACTATTCATGCTGCTAAAAATCAAGGAGGTAATATATCTATAAGAATTAGCATCATAATTTCATCCACACTCATATCCATAAGCAAAAGAAGAAGATATTTCTATCTCTGATGGATATATCTTTCTTCGTTTTCATCCAAGGTTTCACCATGAGGTGGAGTTCCCTCTACTCGCCTTGTTCATAAGAGAAGTAGAACCCTTGGCGCTGATGGAAAATTTAAATAGTGCTTGTTCTTACCCCTTTGGCTGAGGGTCTTTATGACTAAGATTCTTGTGGTTTATGATAGCAGAACTGGAAATACTGAAAAGTTGGCTAAGGCAATAGCCGATGGAGCGCTTAAAGTTAAAGGGGTTGAAGTTGTAATGAAGAGAGCAAGGGATTTAACACCTGAAGAAGTAGAGGAGGCAGACGCCTATGCCTTCGGTTCCCCATCCCATTTCAGCATAATGTCGGGAGAAATATTAACCATGTTCACAAACATCTATCCTCACAGGCATAATGTCGCAGGTAAACCAGCCTGTGTCTTCACAACTGGCGCGGGAGGCCAGGTCACCGCCCTAGAAAACATGGATAGGATACTCGGCACCTTTAATCCTAAATGGATTAAGCCTGGACTAGCCGTTGAAGGGCCACCTAAAGCGAAGGATTTGGAGCAAGCAGAAAAACTTGGAGAAAAACTGGCAAAAGCCTCAGTAAAATAAAATATAATATATTAAATAGTCCCTCATAATGTTTTTATGAAATAATTAAAGCATGTATAAAACCTCATAGAATGGAGAGAACTGTGAAGTCCTAGATCCATATGAAAAATTGAATATTAAAAATTTAAAGAGATATTGAAGAGGTAGTATCTCCTTCATCTTGACCTCTCAGACGACACCGGGAGTTTCTCGCTAACATCCTTTAAGATCCGATTTCAGTTCACCCTATGGAGAGAGACACTGGATGGGTAATATACTGGATGGGTATAATAATATAATATAGCTCTTCAGAATTAGTTTTTGGTGATTTTGGTGAAACCTGGTAGGTTCTATGTTCTGCCCCAGCTTAGTTACGGGTATGGGGATCTGGCGCCCCTCATGTCAGAGGAGCAGCTGAGGATTCATCATAGTAAGCATCATATGGCCTATGTGAACGGCGCTAACTCCATACTTCAAAGGCTCGATAAGGCCAGGAAAGAGAATGCTGAGGTGGACATCAAAGCTACACTAAAGGAGCTATCCTTCAACATAGGGGGTCATCTGCTCCATTCGCTCTTCTGGGGAAATCTCGCACCACCCAGCAAGGAGTGAGCTTGCAGGTTGGAGTGAGCTTCGCCGTGAGTAATGTTTCAAGAGGCGTGACCGTCGCAGCCAACATCGGGCTTCAAAACGCCCCTTAAGGGCCTCTAATCTCGAACCACCGTTCTCCTATGGCCTTGGACTTGAAGCCTAGGGTCTTTAAATCGATGGTTATGCGGCATATAGTGTTGTTCTGCCGCTCCACAAAAGCTATGTTTGCTTTGCCAACTGGGAGCCGCTATAGATAACTTTTTGAAGGGACTTCTTGGAAGGGTTCCCCCTGCCAAAGACCAGCCTTTCAGTAACCCTTCCAACCCTTTCCATACGCCTATGCTAAGTCTCGGCGTAGGGAAGACCTGGGCGGGGTTTCTATGCGTAGCTTAGGCGGCCTCCTAGGCCTCCTTGCACATGGGCGCAGGTTAACCATCGGGTAGCAGGAGGCATCTTCAAGCCATCGAAAGGGGAACCGGACTCATAGTGAAGTGGCCTCCTTTATGTTCTCAACTAGTTTCTTCTCAAAGAAGTATCGATTTTTCCCTTCAGAGCAATTTCGAAGTAATGTATAACGATGTAATCATATGCCATCATACACTTACATAAGACCCTCAAATTGTTTTTGAAGTTTCAGTCCGTCCTAGAATAAAGATTTTCACTAAAACAAATTTAAGCTTTTTATTTTTAGGGTTTTGCTAGGTGTATGATTTCGGGTGCCAAGTTTAAATATTACCTGCTGAAATTTCATTAAGTGCTTGAGATGGATAAACTTGAGTATATGAAGATGATTGAGGAGCTTGCTAAACCTTTCGTAGAGGCCGGAATCTACAATTCTACTGAGAAGTTTCTCAAAGATCTAATCAAGAATTTCAGTATCGAGAAGATAAAAGCTTATGAAAAAATAATTAGAAAGTATGAGAGAAAGTATGGAAGCTTTGAAGATTTCACCAAAAGGCTTGAGGGTAAAGCAAATCCCAAGCTTGAGGATGAGTGGATGGATTGGGAGTCTGCTAGGAACATGCTTGAAGCTTGGAGGAAGGCTAGTAGAGAGTTGGATATAAGTGTCTCTTGAAATTATAGAAGCCTTAAAAAGATCCAGATATCGTAAAAGAAATAGTTTCTGTCAGTTTTGATAGTATAGGGAGCTATTTTCGTTTAAAGGTTAGGGTTAAGTTGATAAACAACTGGTTGATGGATATATGGGAGCATAGAACACCAGAGCTAAGAAGATACTCTTACCATGTCTTCTTTGATAAAAGGTTGATAATAAGATGGGATAATGCATCCCATTTTAAGAATATTTCAACAATCCCACATCATAAGCATGTAAACAAAGGGGTGGAAGAGTCGAAAGAGATGACTGTTGAATCGGTACTAAACGAGATCAAGAAGATGATAAGATAAAGCGAAATAGCTTGCTAAGCTTAGATGTTGAAAGTTCTGATCTACCAGTCATAGAATAGGTAGAGATCTGGCCTAAAAAGCTTCCACTCCAGTTATGAGGAAGCACCCTAGACTCATGAGATATGCATCATCTCTACCTTCCGACCTTCATCGAACTCAGAATTCGGGTTCATTATATTATAATCGAACGTATAGCTTCCTAGAAATCTAGGAGAACCTCTTTAGGAGACATTTTTAATCTAAGAGGGAATAATGGCTTTCCATCCAGTTCCCCTTCCTTAAGATATACTTAGCATAAGGTTTAAATTCTAAGTAATTTGAATTTTTCTTAGTGATTTCATGAGTTACTTGGCGACGATCTCGAAGAAGGGCTTAATGACCATCCCGAGTGAGGTAAGGCGTAAGTATGGTCTTAAGGAAGGTGACAAGGTTCGTATTATAGATCAGGGAGGCTCGTTGCTGTTGATTCCTTTAATGGATATTAAGGCTCTCTATGGGCTTGGTCGAGAGCATAAAGAGGAGCTTCTGACAATGATCAGGGAGCTTGAGGCCGAGCATGACGAAGAGGCGGAGTTATGAAGGCTTATGTCTTTGACGCGGGCGCATTGATATTAATGCTTCTTGGAGATGAACGTCTAAAGAGCTATATCGAAGAGATCTCCGAAGGTGCAGCTAAAGCTTACCTATCAGCTGTCAACCTAGCTGAGTTATATTACAAGACTATAGAGAAGATAGGCCGCGAAACAGCTGAAACATGGTACTTTAGAATTTTAAACTCAAATATGGTCGTTGTGCCAGCTGATGATAAATATGCAAGAGAGGCAGGGATCTATAAAAGCCGATATAGACGAACTTTGTCTCTAGCTGACTGCTTTGCATTGGCTCTATGCATTAAGGAGAAGGCTTTACTGTTAACTACCGACAGCGACTTCAACCAAGTTAGAGAAGTTGAAATCAAATATTTCCCTATATATTAATATTGTAGAAATTTGGTGTCAAATAGTTACATTGAGGAAGGAATCCAAAAAAGTTAATAAGATTACTGAAGCAGTAATTACTTAAGCAATTATAGAATGCGGAGGAAGGTAGGCACCTATATAACTATCAATGGTAAAAAGCTGTGCTCAGTAAGTTTTCTTATCGGAAAAAAATATTTTATCGCGGATTCTTTCAGCGGTATAGGCTAATTTCATTTTTAGGTTCATGGTGTTGAATCTCTTAATGGAGACTAATTTAATAATTAATTCTTGATTTTCCATTTAATCAACAGTTGAACACCATTTAGAGTATGCATAGAGGCTATTTTTTTATGTTCCTCAACTATAACCTTAAAGTGAATCTATTGATTTCTTAAAAGAGGATTCTATTTCGTATTCCTATCACCATCTAGAAGTACAAGACGAGTTAGGGATAGAAATATAAATGCGGTTATAGAGTATGAGTATCAGGTGAACCTTGTGGAGCCGGGTAGGTTCTATGTTTTGCCTCAGCTACGTTTCGGATACGAGGCCCTTGCGCCGTTCATGTCGGAGGAGCAGTTGAGGATACACCACAGTAAGCATCATCAAGCCTATGTGAACGGGGCGAACTCGATACTTCAGAGGTTGGATAAGGCCAGGAAGGAGAACCTTGAACTAGACATCAAATCCACTTTGAAGGAGCTCTCCTTCAACATTGGGGGACATCTCCTACACTCGCTCTTCTGGGGGAACCTTGCCCCTCCGGGAGAGGGGGGAGGGAGGCCGGGAGGGGTTCTAGGAGATTACATCGAGAGGGAGTTTGGAAGCTTTGAACGCTTCCAGAGGGAGTTCTCCCAGGCTTCCATGAGCGTCGAGGGGTCGGGCTGGGGAGCTTTAACCCTATGCAGGCAGACCGGAAGACCAATAATAATGCAGATAGAAAAGCACAATGTAAATGTTTACCCTATGTTCCGAATTCTCATGGTGCTGGATGTCTTTGAACATGCCTACTATATAGACTACAAAAATGATAGGGCAAAGTTCGTCGATGCATTCTGGAAAATAGTAAACTGGGAAGAAGTAAATAAAAGGCTTGAAGAGGCATTAAAATAGATCAAAATTTAGTTCCATTTTTTATTTATGAAACCTAAGTCGATGTTATTAATGAAGGCCCGAAATAATTAGTTGATGCTTAATTATTGTGGTACTAAATATATTCAGAAATGATCTCCTTGAGTGAATTTTTGCTTTTCTTTGAAATCACTCATAGCAATGTTTTTATCTTTTCAATTAATGTTAATCGGATATTTGTGAGGAGGTTCGATGGAGATCCCTCTATTGGGATTCATCGCAAGTTTAGTGGCAGGCTTGGCCACGGGAGCCGGTTCCCTACCGGTACTCCTCTTAGGAAGCTTCTCAGATGACTTGTTAGATCTCCTTCTGGGCTTCGCGGCTGGGGTGATGCTGGCCGCGACCGCCTTCAGCCTTCTGGTTCCATCCATAAATCTAGGCGGACCACTGATAGCCACCTTGGGTTTACTTGCTGGCGCTTCTTTCCTGCATTTCATCGACCTTTTAATACCCCATCTTCATCCTGTGGCGGGTGCTGAGGGGCCTCCATCAAGGCTCCCGAGGCTATGGCTCTTCATCATAGCCATGACCATCCACAATTTTCCTGAGGGGCTTGCTGTGGGCGTGAGCTTCGGAGCGGGTGCTATCTCAAGGGGGCTGATCGTTGCAACGGCCATAGGGCTTCAAAACGCCCCTGAGGGATTGGCGGTAGCCATACCACTCCTGAGAGAGGGATATGGCAGGGGAAGAGCCCTAGGCTATGCTACTTTGACGGGGCTCGTGGAGCCCCTGGGAGGCCTCTTAGGAATAGTCCTCGTATCCATAGCCCATTCCATATTGCCATGGGGGCTATCATTTGCCGCTGGGGCCATGCTCTTCATAGTTATAGACGAGATGATACCTGAGAGCCACAGGAAAGGATTCGGAAGGAAGGCCACATTTGGACTGATAATCGGCTTTACTTTGATGATGGTTCTAGATAGTTTATTCACTTGAATTGGGAATTGCGTTCAACCTTAAAGATATGAAGTAAATAGAGGTCACATTAAAAATTCAATTTCTATATTGAAACTTTTTCTCTTAACTTCTTCTTCAATTTCCTTCTCCATTTTAACAAATAGGGCTTTACAGTTGAAGATTTTTGCAAGGGAGAGAGTGAAACAATCAGGTAGAGATAAGGATCTTTCACACTTTAACTTAGCAGCTTCATTCATTAAAACGCTAGTTTCTATAATATTTATCATATTTGACTCCAATAAATATCTTCTCTTTTCCTCCGCAATTTTCGATCCGAGCTTCCTGCAGAGAACATATTCCATCTCCACCAGGGCCATCTCAGAGCAGAAGGCTAAGACATTTTCTCCAAGTATTCCCTCCTTGAGCCTTCTAGCGGCTGGGTCATCGATTGCCAGGGCGATTAAGACCCCTCCATCAAGTGCTTTCCTAGATGGCTCCTCAGATCCTTTGCTCATCCTCCCTTCTCTCCGAGATCAGCTCGGCGTAAAGGGTATTGAGATCCCCCCCCTCGACGGGTTTACAGAAAAGTTCAAAGAGCTCTGATCTTCTAATGCTCCGCTCATATGTCCTGGTTAAATATGATATAACCTCGTCGAAGTCGACGCGCCTGCCTGTCTTCTTTTGAAGGTCTGCCGCTATGCTCAGCAGCTTCCTCCTGTTCTCCTCGGTAATAGCTATGGTGACCATCCTTAATATAAAAATTATAAATCTTATAAATTTTGTGTTTAATATGAGACCGTTAGGCGTGACCTCAAGGGGAGATCGTCTCCCGCGATATCCTATGAATTCCTTCAATTATTCTTTTTTCATCGTTTTTCTATGGAATAGGGTGCTCATTCCGATGAATAGTGTTGTGAATAGAATTAGCATTGAAATATTTGTTGCGATCCCGAAGAACGAGTTGGAGCCAAGCCCTAACTTCAACAGGTCTAAGGTGTGGGTTAGAGGTGAGATGAAGGCAACGGCCTGTCCAAGCATCGGAAGATTCTCCAGAGGGATAAAGAGGCCGCTGATGAAAAGCAGCGGTATCCTGACAAAGTTCATGGGCATCATGACCTCTCCTGGACTCTCCCATGGAATGGAGGCGAACATTATTCCAAATGCTGAAAATCCTAGAGAGGATAAGGCTAAACTAAACATGATGATTGGGATATTTATTTTGGAAGCTCCGTAGATGGCGATCCCTACCGCCAGTGAAAGGGTGGAGACAGCCAGGCCGTAGATAACGCCTGCTAGGATCTTTCCGAATAGAACGGAGGTTAGGGAGATGGGGGCTGAGAGGTATCTGTCGAAGGTCTTGAGCCTCCTCTCTAGGGGTATTGCGACCGGGCCAATTGATGATGAGGCCCAGAAGACGGTTTGGGCCGCGAGTATTGGGACCAGCCTCTCGGGAGGCATGTTCCTGCCAACTGTGAAGGAGAGGAAGAGGGTTAAGGGGAATAGTATCCCGAACATTATCGATGCGGGCCTAAGATAGTAGATCCTCATGTCCTTGACAGTTATCGCCCAGGCGCGTTGCAGCTCATCCCAGATGGAGGCCCTACCCATCTCCCCCTCGCCTCCCCATCCTTATCCCGTCCATCTCGGGACCCCGGGGGATCTCCCTCTCCATCTCTCTCCCCGTCAGCTTCAAGAAGACGTCTTCTAGGCTAGGGCCCAGGGTGTTTATGGAGATGGGGGTCAGGCCCACCATCTTGGAGTAGGTGAAGACTTCCTGTAAGACCGTGGATGGATCATCGGTGTATAATCTGTACTTGTCTCCTAATTTCTGGAGGGATGAGACGCCCCTCAAGGCTTTAAGCCCCTCCTCCACATCCTTGGAGGCGGCCTTGAAGGCCACCTCAACGGACTGCACCCCCCTCATAACATGCCTTAGCCTCTCAGGGGTATCTATGGCTACTATTTTGCCCCTGTTTATGATGGCTATTCGGTCGCACAGTTGGCTAGCCTCCTCTAGGTTGTGGGTCGTGAGGAATATAGTCAAGCCATCCCTGTTCAGCTCCCTCACAAGCCGTCTTATCTCCAGAACGCTATCCACGTCAAGTCCGGATGTAGGCTCGTCCAGAAAAAGAACCTTGGAGTCGTTCATAAGGGCCATGGCGATGCAGACCTTGCGCTTCATACCCCTGCTGAAGCCCCTAATCCTCTCCCCGCGCCTCTCATACAGGTTGAAGAGCCTGAGCAGGCCAGCTGCCCTCTCCTCCCTCTTCGCCTTCGGGACCCCGTACAGCTTACCGGTGAAGATGAGGTTATCCCATGCGGTGAGTTCCTCGTAGACGTTGCTGATATCTGGGACTATGCCCATGAGCCCCTTAGCCTCTACAGGCTGCTTCACTATATCGAAGCCCATTATGGTCGCACTACCCTCCGAGGGCATCGAGACCCCCGTCAGCATCCTTATCGTCGTCGTCTTGCCTGCCCCGTTCGGCCCCAAAAAGCCGAAGAACTCCCCTTCCTCGACATCAAAGCTTATGTGATCAACGGCGAGGAGGTCTCCGTAGTACTTGGTCAACCCCCTGGCAATTATCGCCTTTCCCATGTTCGAGCTATGTAACATTGACATATATATAAATGTATCGATGTGTGGGATCTCATCGTGGCCTAAAGTCATACCATACGTCAAAAATCTATCGTTGAGCTATTGAAATCTCAATCGCTCATGAAACTATTAGAATCCCTCATCTGTTAGTTAGATTTATCGATAAATGTGGCCAAAGATGTATAAATGGCGAGTTTTTCTACTTATTTTTGAGTATATCTTTTCCTTCTTTTTCGATGACCTCCATCCATTTAGAGCTCTTTATCTGCTCATATTCTGTTTTTGAAACTATGTGGAGCTCTACCCTCGGGAGCATCAGATTTTTCATCAGTTTCTTGTAAACCTTCTCCTCGTCGCAAATTCGCTCTTCGTAAACTATGAGTATATCTATGTCGCTAGCTGCCGTTTGCCTCCCGGTGGCGTAGGAGCCGAATAGTGCGACCCTTAGAAGCCCCAACTCATCCTTTAATGAGGAGACTACCTCCCTTATCCTTTTAATTACCTCCTCCCGGCTAAAATCTGGATAGAATATCCTTGCAGAACCTGAGGATGCTCTCGGCATAGGCCACCAGCCTCTCTGCTTCCCTCTTAGTGTACCTCCTCCTAGGAGATGAGGAGGGGTGAGCATTCGGATATCTGGTCGGGATGTAGGCCTTATCGAGCTCCAATGCATGGTCCAGCAGCTCCTCTTCAACCTCCACCCTCTCCCTCAGAGCCTGAAGGAGATCATACACGGAGTGCCCCCAGGCTTCAGCCCCCATCTTCTGGAATACAGCCTTCACTGCCTTCTCCGCTGATTGCTGAGACGAGAAGCAGGCCCAATCATAAAAGCCCGTTCTTATATCGTTCTTGGCGTGTTCTAGGTCGCCCTCGGCCTGGTCGATCCAGTCCCTACTCCTTTCAACCACATTTAAACTTGAAGCTTTAATATTATTTAAAGTTAGAACTGGGAACCCCTGAACACTGATCATCTAATATTTAATGGGAACTTAATGTATTTGCTTAGTGTTTCAATAGAAAAACCATTTCACATAATTATGAGTTTTCTTTTTTAGGTGTATAATTTTATTTTATGATTTTCATCGAGGTTGATAGATATGCTATCAGGATTACTGAGGGTATTTCGAGGATGGCTGAGTATACTGTCAGGTATAGGGGGTTCAGTTCATGTATTGCTCCTATGATCAGGCCCCCCAGCATCCAAGAGGCCCCATATATGAGGCCGTAGACCCCGTAGGCGAGGGCCCTCTTAGATTCATGGACCAGGTCCGGTATCGCAGCCCTCATGCTAGTCTCATATACCCCCATCACCACTCCCCAGAGGACCGCAGCCGAGTAGACATAAATCCTCGAGCCGTTGATGAGCGCCAAGGGGATTAGGGCCGCTGCTATCGGTGTTACTATCAGGGATCTGACGCCCATCCTGTCATACAGGTAGCCTGTTGGAAAGGCTATGATCGCATCGACCGCCATGGCAAGGGCATATAGCATCGCTATCTCTGGGTCTCCAACGGTCTGAGCCACCTTCAGGTGATATGAAACTATGGACCATGGCAGGTAGCCCGCCGTCATCAATGATAGGGCTATGGAGAAGAGCTTGAACTCCCTTCCAAATCCCCATCCCAAGACAGCCCTCTCGACGCTTATGGATCGGACCTTGGGGTACATCGTGGCGGCTATGGATAGGGATACAATGGAGGCTATGGCGGGTATGGATAGGACCAGGAAGGCTTGGGAGTAGCTGCCCCCGGAGCCAGTTATGGCGAGGGTTACTATAAGGGGGCCTGTGAAGGCCCCCAGCTGGTCCATAACCTCGTGGAGCCCGAACCCCTTCCCCCTCCCCAGCCCCTCCATGACCTCTGAGAGGATCACATCCCTAGAGGGTGTCCTAAGGCCCTTCCCTATCCTCTCCATAAAGAGGAGGGCGAGGGCGAACTCCCATCTCCCAGCGAAGGCTAGGGAGGGGACTGCGAGGAGGTTGATGAGATATCCGCTTATGGTGAAGGCCCATAGAACCTTGGAGGATCTGAGGCGGTCCGCGGCCACTCCGCTCAGGAACCTCATGATATACCCTAGGAACTCGCCTATCATTATGGCTCCAGCTACCAGGCTGGTCCCCTCCAAAACCTTTATATAGGCTCCTGAGATGCTCCGGGCCCCTTCATAGGTTATATCCGCTAATAGTGAGACGAGGCCCAGCATTATGAAGACCGTGAGAACCTTCCTCATAATTACATCACTAAGGGGCTGAAGTCAAATTTCATATATATAAGCTTATAGTTTAAATCCTTTATTCTAGTTTATTTCTGTTTTCAATTTGGTTCACAATGTATTATTACATATCTTATCCTCGGATCGATTGCCTTTATCTTCTCCTCCATTATGGTGGATATCTCGTGGGCCCTCTCTAGGGGGGTTGATGCCTCAACCGTGCAGTGGAGGGTTATGATGAGCCCTTCTCGGGATGTTAAGCTCCTTATCTCGTGGACCGAGGCCACCTCCGGATAGCCCTCAGCGACCTCCAGGATCCTCCTTCTCAGCTCCCTTGTCTCCCTCGGCCTCACCCATTCATGGGCTGAGGGGGGCTCAGCCGGCTCCAGATGGCTTAAGATAACTGTCTCTCCTCCGAAGGCCTCTCTTAGGCGCCTCTCCATCTCCTCAGCTGCCTCATGGGCCTTCTCGAGGCTTGTTCTAGGATCCATCTCCAAGTGGTATGATATCATGAGGCTCCCACCTACCTCGCTTACCCCAACCTCGTGGATCCCCTTTATCTCTTGAATCTCAGAGGCTATTCTTCTTATCTCCGAGATTAGGTCTCTGCTTACTCCGGGCTCTGCGTGGATTATCACATCAGCTCCCGGCAGGAGCCTGTTTATCTCAGACTCTATGATGTCCGAGATGCCGTGGGCCCTAGAGAGAGGGAGATGCCCATCAACCTCTATGTGGACGTCCACGAAGTGTTTTGAGCCCGCCCTTCTAACCCTTAAACTGTGGCAGCTTTGAACCCCTTCAACCCTCAATATTCTCTCCATGATCATCCCAGCCAGCCCCTTAGGGGCTGCATCCATCAGAGTGTCGATGCTCCGCCTAAATATGCCCACTCCGGAGTAGAGGGTGTAGGCGACCACGATGATGGCCGCCAATGGGTCTGCGTACCAGAGGCCAACCCCATATAAGGAGATGCCAAGTATAACTATGAAGGCTATGAGGAGGTCGTTGAGGAAGTGGAGGGCGCCAGCGTCCAAGGCCTCGCTCGCCCCGCTCCTGGAGGCCCTCCTCAGCCGCGTGTAGGCGTAGGAGTCTATGAGGATGGAGGCGAGGTTTGTACCGAGCGCCACCCAGTAGAAGCCTATCTCGACCCTCCCGGTGGTCAGGCGGTTGGCCGCCGAGTATAAAAGCCATGTGCAGGTCACAAGTAGGAGGGTGACCTCGCCTATGGCCGAGATGGCCTCAACCTTCCCATGGCCGTATGGGTGCTCCTCGTCTGGGGGTCTCCCACCCTCCCTAACGGCGAGGAAGGAGGCTATGGAGGCCAATAGGCTCATTAGGGTGTTTATGGCGCTCGAGAGGAGGGCTAGACTGCCGGAGAGAAGGCCTCCAGCCAGCTCGATGACCGTTAGAAGTAGACCCGCAGCGACTCCAGATTTAGCTGCTGAGGCCTTCGAGAGATCACTTATCCCTTTCAAGCATCCTTCTCCTCTAAGTCCATCTCTATAGAGTATTAGACCTTCCAGCTACATCGTCTTATAGGTCTTATGTTTCATCCTAAAGGTCTGAACAAGTTCATTAAAAATCTAAATCTGGGTCTTCTCAAAAAAGGGGGCTTCCTCCAGCTTCTTTAATACCATGGGAGTTTACCCATCTTCTCTAGGGTTAGCCAGCTCTCGTAGTCCTTCTTGACCTCCGCTTGGATGGTGTCTATCTGCTCCTTTGTCAGGTGCCTGAAGCGCCCCTGGAGCTTCAGGTACTCTTCAATCGGTTTAAGCTCCCTGGGCTTTATGTTCACCTTCAGGACCCCATCCTCTATCTCCAGTAAGGGCCATACCCCAGTCTGGACCGCCAGCCTCGCGACCTCCACCGTCTTCTCGGGGGGGAAGTACCATCCGGTGGCGCATGGCTGCTGGATATGGATGTATGCCATCCCCTTCCCAGCCCTCGTCACCTCAGCAGCCTTCTTGATCTTCCTCTCCAGATCCGGAAGGTATGCAAGTGAGGCCGTGGCTATGTAGGGTATCCTGTGGGCTGCCATGATCAGGATCATGTTCTTAGACTTCTCGGGCTTCCCAGCCCAGACCTTCCCGGCCGGGGTTGAGGTCGTGTTGGCGAATAGGGGGGTGGAGCCGCTCCTCTGGATGCCCGTGTTCATGTAGGCCTCATTATCATAGCAGACCCAGATGAAGCTCTCATTTCTCTCAGCGGCGCCTGAGATGGCCTGGAGGCCTATATCAACGGTTCCGCCATCTCCTGAGAAGCTGGTGAGGTATATCTTGTCTGCCTTCCCCTTGATCCTGTAGGCCCTGTAGAGGCCTGTCTCGTACCCAGCGGCCGCCGCGTAGTTGGCGAGGACCCAGGGAACCGTGACCACGCCTCCGAAGTTGACGCCTGCACAGCTCGGGGGGTTGACGATGACGGTGTTCGGTCCTAAGACCTTGAGGAGATGCCTGATGATGATGCTCGAACCACATCCCGCGCACCCATCGCTCCCCGGGTAGATGGGCATGACCTCCTCCAGCTGAACCGGGGGAGGGGCAGCTTCAGGCTTATGTTCGATGAACTCGACCTCCCTCTCGGGCCTCCCAGTGGATGCCGCCTTGAGGGTCCTCCTCCCCATAGCCACGAAGTCCTCTATGGGGATATCCTCTCCTCCCATCCCTGTTATGAAGTTGATGACCGGTGGCCTCTCATCGAGTGAGTAGAGGGCTGACCTCACATCTGCAAAGGCTCCTCCGCCCCCCGTTCCATGGAGGACCATCCTGTCCACCACGCCGATGGCCCTCACCCTTTCGGCGATCCTCCTAAGCTCTGAGGATGGGAAGGGCCTAAGGAACCTGAGCTTGACTAGGCCCAACTTCTCCCCCTCCTCTCTGAGCCTGTCCACGGCCCTCCTGGCCGCTGTGGTCATGGAGCCCATGGTTACCAGAACCGCTTCAGCATCATCGCACCTGTACTCTTCTATTAGGCCCCCGTATCTCCTGCCGAAGATCTCCCCGAACTCCTCGTCTACAGCGTATATTACCTTCTTTGCGTCCTCCATCAGCTCCTCGAAGAGCCTCCTGTAGGTTGTGTGGAGGGCTGGGGGTAGGCCAGCGGCCGGCCACTTGTCGCTTATGGTGGGGTCGACCGGGTAGGGCGCCCTGTAGGGTGGTAGGAAGTCGTCGACAGTCTCCTGGTCTGGGATGTTCACCCTCTCATAGCTGTAGCTGAGGTAGAACCCGTCGAGGCTGAGCATCGAGGGGAGGAGGACCCTCCAATCCTCGGATATCCTGTAGAGCTGGATCACCATATCTAGGCATTCCTGGTTGCTCTCAGCGAAGTTCACCAGCCATCCCAGGTTCAGCTCGGGCATTATATCCGAGTAGTCGGGCCCTAGGGACCAGTACCAGCCTAGGGTCCTGTTGGCCACGGCCATCACTAGGGGCGTCCTGTATGAGGGGGCTTGGGCTACCACCTCGTGCATGTAGGCTAGCCCTTGGGAGCATGTGGCTGTGAAGGCTCTAGCCCCGGCCAGGGAGGCGCCGACAGCTATGCCTAGGCATGTGTGCTCCCCCTCAGCCTGGATGTACTCCGCCTTAAGCTGGCCGTTCGCTATGAACTCCCCGAGGTACTCGACTATGGTGGTCTGGGGGGTTATCGGGTATATGGGTATGACCTCAACCCTTGAGAGCCTAACGCCGTGGGCTACGGCCTTGTTCCCGGGCATCACGTCGAACTCGGACATCTCTCTATCCCTCCTCCTTCACCATCTCTATCGCCTTGACCGGGCACTCGTTGGAGCATACCCCGCACCCCTTGCAGAACCTGAGGTCCACTTGGGGTTTTCCCGCCTCGTTGGCCACTATGGCGGCCTCTGGGCAGTAAATGGCGCAGAGCATGCATCCCGTGCACCTCTCATAGTCGATCTCGGGAGCTAGGACCCTCCAAGCCCCCACATATTGGCCTCCCCTCTTCGTCCTGTCGGAGACGGCGAAGCCCTTGATCACATCCTCGCTGTAGGTGAATAGGCCCATTCATCTCACCCCAGAACCCTTATCTCAGCGGAGTCGTGTCCGATCCTGGCTGCCTCTATGTTCCTCCTCGCGACCTCTCCGCTGAACCTCTTCATTATCGCCTTCTCCACCGATTCGAGCCTCAGGAGGCCGGTTGTCCTGACGAAGAGGCCGAGCATGACCGTGTTCGGTATCGGCCTCCCTATAACCCTCATGGCTATCTCGTTCGCGTCCACCACCCCGATCTTCGACGGCCTTGCCCTGAAGAGCTTCAATGACTCCTCGGGGGTCTTGGACGTGTTGTGCATTATCACCCCGCCCTCCCTCAGCCCCCTCGCGACATCCATTATGCCGGGCAACTCGGGGTCCAGGACGACCAGGTAGCCGGGGTTGTATATCATGGATCTGGTGGCCTCGGACTCCGGCCCTATCTGGGCGAAGGCCACCACTGGGGCCCCGCGCCTGGCCGACCCGTACATGGGGAAGGCCCTGCAGAACTTCCCCTCCAACGAGGCTGCTATGGCTATGAGTTCCCCTGCTGCCACGACCCCCTGGCCACCCGTGCCGTGGAGCCTTATCTCCTCTACCATGCCTCCCCCTCCATCGTAGAACGTGATGCGTATGGGCCGAGATGGCTTGGCTGGGAGAAGAGGGGTTTAAGGCTTGTCACCATTCTCGGCTCTTTCTCTTATCGTTTGGAGGAAATAAAAACCTTACTGAAATCATATCTCAAAATAAATATCATATATATTACTCGGGATTTTGATTATCACAAAAATTAAGGCATGAATGACTGATAATCCGTGGATTTGAGGGGGGTGAGAAGGGCCTGGTGGATATAAGGAGGTTTTATGCTCCCTCATGTTGTTATGATTAATTTCTAGATAATTATGTGTCTATTCAGGGTTTCAGAGGGGGCTTCTGGTCGTAAGGCACTACAGTATTTAAAAATCGGGCTGCCCTGTCTTCAACTGGAGCTGTTCGAAGGCGGTTTGATGAGCTTCGATGAGAAGATGGATGCCATCGACCTCATAATAAACGTCCTCAGGGAGCATGAGAAGAGCCTAGACGAGCTCGTCTCAAGGCTTGAGGAGCTACTGGCCAAAGCCACTCCGGCCGGTGAAGAGGCCGGGGGGGAGGGCCCCACCATCAGGGTCCTCGTCAAGGACTGGAAGGAGTTCAGGGAGAGGTGCAGCGGGGCCAAGATCGCTTCCTTCGAGGTGCAGGATAAGCAGTTCAGGGTCTCAGCCCTCAAGGGGGGTGTCCTCCACGTCTACGAGGAGATGATGCCGGATATGGAGATAAGGTTCAGGGAGAAGGAGAACAGGGTTGTCATAGATGAGGTGGAGCTTAGGGGGAGAGAAGTGATCCCGGCAGCACTGAGGGGGAGGCTGAACTGCGGCCTCGAGGCCTCGGTGAGGGGGGAGGAGACGAGGATGCCCGACGGCATCTCCCTCTACAGGATGGTCTACGATGTCGAGGCTGAGAGGGCGAGGAACTGGCTCGCCAGCCAGCTCAAGATGGACCCCAAGAACATAATCCACGGCAGAATACAGGCTTAAGTGGAGGCACCTAAAGCCTATTCCCTTAGGATTAGGGAGCTGACCATCTCCTCCATCCTTATCAGCTCCCTAGCCCTGCTGAAGTAGTTTATGACATTCTCACCCTTCCTGGTTATAACGTAGTATGTCGTGGTCCTCCTATCCCTCTTATCCCTGGCATCCACCTCCCTTATCAGCTCCTGCTCGACTAGAGACCTCAATATCTGCTGGAGGGGCTTCCAGGAGAGGTTAGCACCATACATGATCCTCGTCGGCTTGTTCACCCCAGACCTAATCATCATGAGTACATCAAGGTATATCTCGAGCTTAGACCTCCGGCGCGCCATGGTCATTAAACTTGATCCCCTGATTCTCTAATAAAGATTATGGATTATCTCTTCATAATAAGGAGCCCTCCTCCAGATTGAAATAAGATAGGACGGTCCCTTGAGAACCGGGACCGGGCTCTTTTTATTTTTTTTTTACAAAAATAAATAAATTTTAGAATAAAAATGTTTTAAAAATTAACAAATTTTGGAAAAAGAAGGACCATCTCAAAGGAAACTAAGAGCCAACAACCCTTCACAGTTAAAAAATTTCAGAAACCCTATAACATTAAAAACATATATTTGAAACATGTATTTACATTTTATGATGAATCTGCCAAGAATTCTCCATTTAACATCAGCGGTACTCAAGTCAAGGGTGGAACTACCCCTAGCTTTTACCTTCCCATCTGTAATAGGCTTTTTAATTTCCAGCACGGGCCCTCTTTCAATCTCACAGCTCATAAAACTAGTTATCTCGGTGACATCGGTTGCCTACAGCATCTATTTTAATAATGATCTTTGGGATCTTGAAGATGACATAAGGTATATTAGCCTTGGAAAACCATCGGCTGCGAGGAGGCCCCTAGCTCAGGGTTTAATCTCAAAAAAAGAGATGAAAATATTTGTGATACTCTTTGCGATTTTGGGTTTAGGTTCAGCGTTGTTGATAAATATTCATGCCTTTCTAGCTCAGTTAGGATTTTTAGCTCTTGGATTTGCATATTCTATTGAACCAATCAAATTGAAAAGAAGATTTATAATCAAAAATCTAACATTAGCATCAGGAGCCGCATTATCGATCCTAACTGGAGGATTCGCATCTGGAGGAATAACAGGGAAATTATTGTTTTTTGTAATAGTTAGTTTTATAATGTATTTTGGTCTAGGACCTTTGAATGATTTAAGGGATCTAAAGTGGGATAAGAAAGTGGGAATAAAAAGCTTCCCGGTAATTTTAGGTCCTAAAATGACAGTTAGGCTTATGCTGGGAGTTCTATTTGGAGTAATGGGTGGATTCATATTGGGCTATTATCAGTTTGGATTTAATATAGCATTTCCGATACTTGGATTAATAATATTAACTGGATGGAGTTATTCAATATATCCATTATTTTACAAGTACGAAGATGAATTGTTCCTTAAAAAGATTATAGTTAAAAGAACATATCCCTATTGGATGATGTTGCTATTAACAATTCTGTTAGGTAGCTTCCAATTTTGAGTAAAAAGTTATAGGTAAGAAAATGAGATCGTTTTTTATAATATAGTAAACTCCTTTCCCATTTTCCAAATATTAAAAAAAGTTTCTGTTAATATATCTATGATTTTTTTATCTTTGGTCTTAACAGCGAATAAAAAATTTCCATCTAATGGATTAGTTACTTCAACAATGGCAACTTTATTATTAATAATAATAAAACTGTTCACTATTTTCTCTACAATTCTGATATATTTTTTATACTTACTAAAAAAATCATAGATAACTTTTATTGATTTAGGAGAAAGTAAAATTGCTATAAAATTTATAGCATCTTGTATTTTAAACTCTTCAATTATATAAAAAAATTCAAC
>CALIUM010000010.1 GCA_938048735.1 uncultured archaeon | reverse complement strand
GGGTGTGAACTATATGAGGGAGCATATCATCGAGAAGGCCCGGATCCACTATGTGATTGAGGCTGGGGGAGGCCAGCCCAACGTGGTCCCAGACTACGCGAGGAGCTGGTTCTATGTGAGGGCGCCAGAGAGGGAGCAGGTGGAGGAGCTGTATAAGAGGATCCTGGACATCTCTAGGGGAGCTGAGCTGATGACTGATACGAGGTGTAGGGTGGAGTTCATAAAGGGGGTGTCGAACAAGATCCCTAACAGGACATTAAGCGAGATAGTTACGGCGAATATGAGGGAGATAGGGGCGCCAGAGTATACCGATGATGAGCTCAGATTCGCCGAGAGGATAGCTGAGACTATCCCCCCCGAGGCTAAGAGGGAAGAGCTGAGGAAGTCGGGGCGCCCAGATTGGGAAGAGCTGATGGATGTTCTAATAGATAGATCCATACCTGAACCTTGGGGCGAGGGGGAGGTCAGCTCCGGATCGACGGATGTTGCAGATGTGAGCTGGCAGGCCCCAACCATGGAGTTCAGTACGACAGCCTATGTCCTCGGAACCCCTGGACACTCCTGGCAGGTAGTGGCCCAGTCGGGTATGGGCATAGGCCATAGGTCTCTGATCTTCGCCGCTAAGACATTAGCATCCTCAGCCTTAGACCTGCTGGAGAAGAGGGAGCTGGTTGAAAGGGCTTGGAAAGAGTTCAAATCGAGATTGGGGGGTCGAAAGTATAGTTCGCCAATCCCCACCGATGCGAAGCCCCCACTAGAGCTCTGGAGGCATTAGCACCTTTCCAATCTCCTAGAGGTGAATATCAAGCCTCGTAAGTATCACCGGGCCTGAGGATTACCACCTTAACATCCGAGATGGATTCGACCCTCCTCTTGAACTCCCCGGGATTAGTGTCCCAGATATGCATCGGTATAACTACCTTGGGATGCATGGCGACGGCGGCCTCAGCCGCCTCAGCGTTATCCATGGTATAGGTGCCACCCGTAGGGATGAGGGCCACATCAATGTTCTTAAGCTCCTTCATCTCGGGTATGAAGTCCGTATCCCCTGCATGGTAGATGGTCTTGCCCTCCGCCATTATCAAATAGCCCACCCCAAGCCCCCTGGGATGGAAGGGGTTTCCAGGAGACCTGAAACGCTTGTAGTTGTAGGCCTCAACGGCCTTGACCTTCACACCATTGATGGAGGTCTCCTCACCTGGCTTTAGGCTCTTGATAGGGGCCTTAACCCTCGATGCTACATCTGAAGGAGCTATAACGACTGTGCTAGGTGTCCTCACCTGCTCTATCTTCTCAGCGTCACAGTGATCATAGTGAGAGTGGGTTGAGAGAACGATATCCGCCTTCTCATCATAACGGCCTTGGTAGGGATCTATGTAAATCGTCTTCCCAGAGGCCTTAACCTTCCAGCTTGCATGGCCCAGCCATGTCAGCTTCATAATCTACCACCACGATGATAAATCTCCACCTATCATATTTATCTTTATTTTCCCGACCTAAAACCAGTCTTCCCATCTAATTGAATTTCGCTACTGGGATCTGGCATGTTCATCCCCAGTGGGCATTCATATCTTTTGGAACACATCGAATACTTGACTGCACTGGCTCTCCATGATGCAGCCTTCCAAGGTCGAGGATCGCAACCGCCGAATTAAGGCCTCAGAGAACGATGCTTCGGAAATTCTGGGATTTAACAAACTGAAAATCGTGGGATTCTTAGTCTATTCGCGCTTGAACATTAATATATTAAAGCATTCCAACCATAGCATTATTAAAGCTCGAAAACACTCACGGTGTGAATCTTGAAGTTGAAGTATGCTCTATCATTGGCCCTAATCCCCGTTTGCACCCTCTCAGCCCTAGCCATCTACGCTTGGGGCATCTGGTGCTTCGAGGCAGCGGCCGTGGAGAGAGCCCTAGAATTCTTAAGGAGGGGCCCAACATATGGGTTCGACGGGATACCCGAATCTGTGCGCGTAGAGAACGTGGAGAGGCTTGGCCTCACCTCATGGAGGATAACAATAGCCTTTGTCTGCCGCCACTCGGGATATGGAGACAGAACCGGGAAAGTCATCTTGCCAGTTCTCACCCCTCATAGGATCCGGATTGAACTTGATAGAGGCCACATCATCGAGGCCATTATAGATGAAGTATGGAACGAACTTACACAAGAACCAATTAAGAGGTGAATTTCGTAGAACCTAAATAAAAATCAACTTTTTAACTGATTCAACATGAAATCCTCTTCATGACTAGTGATGAAAAATTAAAAAATAATTGGATATCTCTATAGTTATGATGAAGGAAGCCTGATCTTCTAATGAAATAATTTAAAACTTGTAATTCGAGCTTCTTCAGGGATCATTCATACACTGGGTCAATTCTGAAATAGCATATTAGGTCAATTTCCAAGAGGGGCGTTCAACGAAATGTTCTTCGGAGCCGTTTTATTTAGGATTCTGAGATATATCCCTTTAGATGGGAGAGCGGGGCCAAACCATTAGAGAGGCTTTATTTTATGTGAGGGGAGATGATGGCTCGGTCGTCTGCGGGGTGTGTGAGAGGAGATGCCGGATTCTGGATGGGCATAGGGGGTTCTGTGGCTCCAGAATGAACATAGGGGGGAAGCTTTACACACTGGCCTATGGGGACATAAGCTCCCTCAGCCTCAACCCGATCGAGAAGAAGCCTATGTTCCATTACTGGCCCGGCTCTAAGGCCCTATCCGCAGGCTCATGGGGGTGTAACCTCCGCTGCGTCTACTGCCAGAACTACTCCATAAGCATGGTCTCCGCCGACCCCAAGTCGGCCTCATACATTAGCCCAGAGAGGTTTATGGATCTAGCCTTCAAGATGGGGGGCTCGGGGATCTCCTTCACCTTCAACGAGACCTCCTGCACCCTTCTAGAGTATGCATTAGACTGCTTCGCCCTGGCCAGGGGGAGGGGCCTCTACTGCAACCTGAACACGAACGGCTATATGACCCCTGAAGCCCTCGATGCTCTGCATAAAGTTGGCCTTGACTCCATGTGCATCGACATAAAGGGGGATGAAGACTTCTACAGGCGATTCTGCAACGGGGCGGATGTCGAGGTTGTCTGGAGGAACTCGAGGAAAGCGAGGAGGATCGGGATGCATGTTGAGATGGTCAACCTAGTGATCCCTGGGGCCAACGACGATGACGACTGCTTAGGCTGGATAATAAAGAGGGTTAGGGATGAACTGGGGCGCGATACCCCTCTCCACTTCACCAGGTTTTACCCAGCATACAAGGCATGGATGTACGGCTTGACTAGGGTTACCCCAGT
This sequence comes from uncultured archaeon, assembly GCA_938048735.1. Taxonomy (GTDB): domain Archaea; phylum Thermoproteota; class Bathyarchaeia; order TCS64; family TCS64; genus JAGTRB01. The sequence continues at coordinate 47,117 of CALIUM010000010.1, read as the reverse complement.
GGAGAGGCTTGAGGAGGCCAGGAGCATGGCCCTAGATGAGGGGCTGGAGTATGTCTACATAGGGAATGTTCCTGGCCATCCCGGGGAGAACACCTATTGCCCAGGATGCGGTGAACTCCTGATAAGGAGATACGGCTTCGATGTCACCGAGTATAGATTAAACTCGGATGGAAGATGCCCCAGATGCGATAGAAGAATCCCGATAATTGGAAGGCCTCCAGCTCGAAAGGATCTTAAAATGCTCATAAAGCCTAAATAATGCGGGAATTGGAAGGGTGCAAACGGTGCGGTCCTAAAAAATTCTCTGTATTTAAATGAGACGAGAATCATATGGAAGCCTCGGCTAGGCCTTAAAGAACCGCTTATAACTGTGGATTTATGGCTGGGTCATCTGATTTTTAGGATATGTTGGAGGATGTTCCCAAGGTCTGTCAAAAAAAAGCCCAATTTCGAACCCGAGAAAATCGAACAAGGAATGCCCCTTGGCAATAAGGGGGTAGAAAGGCTGGATTAACCTAAATTGAGGAGAATCAATTGATCCCACTAAAAATTCTAAGAGCATGAAGAATTTAATAATAAAGAATTGGCTCTCAACCCAGATGGAGCGAAGGTTTTCAATCCTCCTTTGATGGACAGGGATATATGACAACCCCACCCTCTATGACCGCGAATCTTGTTAGGCGGTGTCTCCTCACATTCCCCTCATCTAATATGTGGAGCACCTCAAGACCGGCGGCGGTCAGGTGGTCCGAGAGTATCCTCCTATGGCATCTCCAGTAGCTCTTCTCCGCGCACATTAGGGCCACCACCACCCCCTCCCTTGAGAGGGTTATCAGCTCCTTTAGGGCTGTTCTGAAGGCCTCACCTAGGGCATGGTCCGCGTAGTTCCTGAATCCTCGGCTCCTCCAGCCTTCATTGGGTGATGAGGGTAGGCCTCTTCGTCTATATCCACCCAGGGCCTCGCCCATCCATATGTACCTGATCCCCTCCCGTGCAAGGGTTTCGCGGAGGCATTCACCTTTAAACTGTGGATTCCGCTTGGATGTGGGCCATCTCCTGATGTCCACGAGGAACTCTATACCATACCTCTTCAGGGTCCTTATTAAATCCTCAAGGCTTCTGGTGGAGTGGCCGATCGTGTACATCAGATGAAACCTATAGGTGGCTTCTAGAAATAGTCTACCGATTCCTGTGTTGATCCTATTTTCCCTCTCATAATTTCGAGGAGGGTTAACCCTAGAACTACACAGGTATATTAGACGCCTAGCCATGTAGTTCTGGGGGTGTCCACCTTGCCTATAAGACAACCGATAGTCTGCGTGCTCGGGCATGATCCGGATGAGTAGATGCTCTCCGGATGCCAGTCGACACGGGTAAGACTTCTCTCCTCGACAAGATCAGGGGTACCGCAGTCCAGCTCAGGGAGGCTGGGGGTATAACCCAGCAGATAGGGGCGAGCTTCTTCCCGACGGAGACCCTCGCCGCCATCACCCAGCAGCTCATGAAGAGCTTCAAGATCTCCATAAAAATTCCAGGTCTCCTCGTCATAGATACCCCTGGCCATGAGGCCTTTACCAACCTCCGCCGTAGGGGAGGCTCCATAGCTGATCTGGCCATCCTAGTTGTGGACATCACCCACGGCTTTGAGAATCAGACCTATGAGTCCATCGATATACTGAAGAGCAGGAGAACCCCCTTCATAGTGGCAGCGAACAAGATCGACCTGATCCCGGGCTGGAGGAGCATCGCCGACTCCCTATTCATGGTCTCCTATTCAAAGCAGGAGCCCGCCGTTAGGGAGGACCTTGACAATCGGCTCTATAATATCATGGGAACCCTCTCCACCCTTGGATTCAAGTCTGAACGATTCGATAGGGTGAAGGACTTCACTAGGAATGTGGCCATAGTTCCTGTGAGCGCCAAGACCGGGGAGGGCATAGGGGAGCTTATAGCCATCCTCATAGGGTTGACGCAACAGTACCTCCAAGAAAAGCTCATGGTCAGCCAGGGGCCTGCAAGAGGGGCGGTTCTAGAGGTTAAGGAGGAGGCAGGCTTGGGCACAACGATCAACGCAATAATCTACGATGGTGTCCTAAGGCAGGGAGACACCATAGTCGTCGGGGGTAAGGAGGGGGCAATAGCCACTGGGGTGAGGGCAATACTCATGCCACAGCCTCTCGACGAGATAAGGGATCCACGGAAGAGGTTCCTCAACATAGCCGAGGCCCCAGCCGCAGCTGGAATAAAGATCGTCGCCCCAAACCTTGAGAACGCGGTTCCGGGAGCCCCCCTCATAGCTGTGGGGGAGGGGGTGTCCTTAGAGCAGGCCATTGAGGAGGTGGCCTCAGAGGTGGCTAGAATACGCTTCTACACCGACAAGGTAGGCATCATCTTGAAGTCTGATACTCTCGGCTCCCTAGAAGCCCTCATAGACCTCTTTAGGGCTAGGGGAATACCCATAAGGCTGGCCGATATCGGCGACGTTTCCAAGAGGGATGTGGTCGAGGCCGTGGCTGTTAGATATGAGGAGCCCCTATATGGAGCCATACTCGCCTTCAACGTGAAGGTGCTTCCGGACGCGGAGAGGGAGGCTAGGGCTGAGGGGATACCCGTCTTCAAGAGGAATGTGATCTACAACCTCATCGATGATTACTTCAGGTGGCTTGAGGCTGAGAGGGAGGCGAAAGAGAAGAGGGAGTTCGACGCCCTCATCAAGCCCGGGAAGATAGAGGTCTTGGAGGGCTTCATCTTCAGGAGGTCTAATCCCGCCATCTTCGGCGTCAAGGTTCTAGCCGGAGTCATCGCCCCAAACAGGGAGGTGATAAATATGGAGGGGGAAGCCCTAGGCCGGATAACCCAGATACAGGAAGAGGGGAAACCGATATCCCTAGCCGAGGAGGGGAAGGAGGTGGCGGTCTCCATGCCGAAGCCCATAATAGGTAGACATATAAAAGAGGGGGACATCCTCTACGTCGACGTCCCAGAGGAGCATGTAAGAGTGTTAAGAGACAGGTTCTCAAGCCGCCTAACCGAGCGGGCCCTCGAAACCCTTAAAGAGCTGGTTGATATAAAGCGGAGAAGGGATCCTGTCTGGGCCATGTAGGTGAAAGATCATGCCAACCCTCATAATCTCAGACCCGGAGACGGGAAAGAGCAGAAAGGTCGAAATAGATGACTCAAGGATGTCCACCCTCATAGGGAGGAGGATTGGTGAGATACTAGACGGCTCCATCGCTAGTCTGCCTGGGTATAAGATACAGCTGACGGGCGGATGCGATAAGGATGGAATACCCATGCGGCCCGACATCCACGGAGGGGTGAAGGGGAGGTTCATCCTAAGCGGCGGCGTCGGCTACAAACCCAAAAATCCGGGGGAAAGGAGAAAGAAGATGGTCAGGGGAAACACGGTTACACTCGATACAAAATACCTGAACTTTAAGATCGTAGCAAGACCGCCATCAAAATCAACCCCCTGAAAACAATATTTTAATGGTAATGTCTCGGTGTACGGGTCAGCTTAGAATTTGCTGGATAGTTTTTAGGTCTACGGCGAAGGGGTCTCCGGCTTTGACAAGTCAAAGGTGAAGACGTTTCCCTCCCAATAGCTTCAAGCTTTTTGGTGGGGGTCCAACCTTCGAGAAAAACGCCCCAAATGGGGGTTTTACGGGTGATTTCTCCACACTTGTGAGGGTTCAGGCAGGCCAGTCATCGAGGTTCTCCTCTTCATCTCTCTCCATCCTCTTTATCCACCCCTTTATCGGGTTCGCCTCTTAAAAGCCTCTTGAAATCTTCCACCCCCTCCGAATAGCCTGATGCTATAATAATATCTCCGGCCTGTAGAACCGTATCCGGCCTTGGGCGTATCCACTTACCCCCTCTACGTATCAGAAGGACCCACATTCCAGTCCCCTCTGGTATCTTGGCCTCCTTCAAGCTCTTTCCCACTAGGGTCGAACGTCTAGATATGATCCCCCTCTCCACGGTCTCATCGGCTGCCTCTATTACGATCCTGAGAATGGGGTGGGGCTCTATGCCCTTTAAGACCACCTCAGCTATCTCCACGGCCGCATCCGCGATCCTCTCCATAGTAGAGCCCATCCTCAGAAGAGCCATCAGGCCTTTGATGTCTCCCTCTACCGCACATCTGGATAGGACGCTTAGCTCGAAGTCGGTATGCATCTTATCCACCTTCTCCTCAAGTTGGAGTACCTCCTCTGCGAGCTCCCGGCTATTTAGGAGTAAGGATGAGTACGCCAGATCTATCATGAGCTCTGAGGTGTCCTTCATCTCTACAAGCTCAGAGCAGATCTTCTCGAAGCTATTCGCATCCTCATACGAGTTCATCTATCTCTCCCCTAGCAGCCCTCTCGAGGATTTTAATACCGGTTAGGCCTCCTCTGGCCATGAGTATGTCCTCGGGCATTATAACCTCCTTCTCCGGATTTATCAGCCAGTGTCTACCCCTCTTTATCGCTATTATATCTACACCTATGGCTGAGGCCAGGTCGAGCTCATCGACGGTTTTTTCGACGAGCATCGATCCTTCAGCCACCTCGATCCTTGAGAGAACCTCCGTGGTCTTCTTGAAGACCTCCCTGGCCACCGGGTGGATCTCGATGTCGTTCAGGACTAGGTCAGCTATCTCCGCCGCCGCATCTGATATAGCGTTCATAAACACGCCTACATGTGCCACTCCTGCCAGAGCCTCGGCGTCCTCCGGATCCCGAGCCGCGAGCATCAAGTTCATATCGAGTATATATAGCATGTTGTCAATCCTCTCCTCAAGCTCCAAGACCTCCTTGGCAAGTTCCTTGTCATTCAGAATTATGGCCGAATATGATAGGTCTATCATGAGCTCGGATATGTCCTTCAACTGGAGCAGGGTCTCCCTTACAGATATGGGAGTATATTCTATCTTCTTCAAGCGTCTCATAACGCAGAAACCTCTAACGGGTAAGAGGCTTTAAGACGCAACTCTAAACAGTTACTAGTTCTTTGATTTATCCTTTTCTTTCGTGGGCGGTTGAAGGAAGGGGGAAGTCATTTATATTTCGTGGCACCGTCCACCCAGATCTAATAATAAAGGCTTATCTCAATGAACCCGCTTCCACCTAAACAACTATATAAGATAAGGTAGCTCATCTAAATTTTCGAGGCGATGGGTTATAGCTCCTCTGCCGCGTCAGCCTGAGGCAAATGTGGGCACGATAGGCCATGTGGACCATGGTAAGACCACGCTAGTACAGGCCCTCACGGGCGTGTGGGCGGCACGCCACAGTGAGGAGTTGAGGAGGGGTATCACAATAAAGCTCGGATACGCTGACTGCGCGATATACAAGTGCCCCGATTGTGACGACCCTTCCTGTTACTCAACCTCACCGGTATGCCCCTCCTGCGGCTCGAACGCCGAGTTCCAGAGGGCTATAAGCTTTGTGGACGCCCCTGGGCATGAGATCCTCATGGCCACCATGCTGAGCGGAGCTGCAGTGATGGATGGAGCAATACTCGTGATAGCTGCGGATGAGCCCTGCCCCCAGCCGCAGACCAGGGAGCACCTGGCAGCTGTGGAGATCATAGGGGTGAGGAACATAGTCATAGTCCAGAATAAGATAGATATAGTGACCAGGGAGGACGCGATAAAGAACTATAATGAGATAAAGAGGTTCGTTAAGGGCTCGATCGCTGAGGATGCCCCCATAATTCCCGTCTCTGCCCAGCACGGTGTAAACATCGACCTCCTCCTAAGCGCGATCCAGAAGCGTATACCAACGCCTAAGAGGGATCCGGAGAAGCCGCCTAGGATGCATATCATAAGGAGCTTCGATGTGAATAAGCCGGGCACCCCGATTGAGGAACTCAGGGGAGGAGTCCTAGGGGGTTCGATATTCCAAGGAAGCTTCAGGGTGGGAGATGAGGTAGAGATCCTTCCAGGCCTCCCCGTCAAGGAGAAGAACAGGTTGAGGATGCATGGCCTCTACACCGAGATAACGAGCCTCCAAGCCGGAGGTAGATCCGTAGAGGTGGCCTTTCCAGGAGGCCTAGTTGGGGTTGGAACTATGCTAGACCCCTCACTCACGAAGGCGGATGGCCTCGTCGGAAGCCTCCTAGGAAAGCCCGGAACCCTCCCCCCGGTCAGGGAGGAGGCAGCCCTCGAATTCAAGCTCTTCAGCACCGTGGTAGGAAGCCAGGCAATGGAGAAGGTTGAATCTATATCAAGGGGTGAAACTCTCCTTCTCAATATAGGAACGGCGAAAACCACAGGGATCATCACATCAGTCTCCAGCGATTATGCTGAGATGAGGCTCTCCATACCCGTCTGCGCTGAGGAGGGAGACAAGGTGGCCATCAGCCGAAGGGTAGGAGGCAGATGGAGGTTAATAGGTGCCGGAACCCTGAGGGGCTAGCTTGAAGGAGGATAGCGGCAGGAGAAGGGACATACCCGTAATAATAGACTCCAACTTCCTATTCATACCCATGAAATTTAGGGTGGACATCTTCACCGAGCTTCAACGTCTACTGGAAGGCCGAGCTAGATGTGTGATCCCTTCCCCCGTCCTGGAGGAACTCCAACTCATTAACCTAGAGGCCAAGCCATCCCTCAGAAGACAGGCCGCCTTCGCCCTTAAACTGGCTGAGAGATGTGAAAGAATAGATGAGGGGTTAAGGGATGGGGAGACCGTAGACGAACTAATAATCCGCCTCGCCGAGGCCTGGGGCTGCCCCGTAGCCACAAATGACACGAAGCTTAGGAGGAGACTTAGGGAGAGGTTTATACCCGTCATATATTTAAGAGAGAAGTCCCACCTAGAACTCGATGGAGCTATACAATAAAGAAGATCAATCACGAGTATAATATGAAAGAGTTATCTTACCTTAGATAATTGAAATGAACTAGATTAAGAAAAAGAAGAAGTGAGTGACTATTTTAAGACTTTTATGTTAGGTTCTAGTTCTCGCTTCCATCTTTATAGGAAGAATGGTGCAAAGACTGTTGCAGATAGGGCCATTACTGTTATCATCGTGTTCAGTGAGGGGCCAGCCGTGTCCTTAAAGGGATCCCCCACGGTGTCTCCTACCACAGCCGCCTTGTGGGCCTCTGATCCTTTGCCCCCGAAGTGCCCCTCCTCTATGTACTTCTTGGCGTTGTCCCACATCCCGCCAGAGTTCGCCATCATGAGGGCGAAGATGATCCCGGTGATGATGCATCCCCCGAGGAATCCGGCTAGGGCCTGCTTGCCTAGGGTGAAGCCGACCAGTATGGGAACTGAGATGGATAGGATCCCAGGAAGGATCAGCTCCTTCAGTGCCCCAGCCGTAGCTATGTCGACGCACCTGGCATAGTCCGGCTTCGATCTCCCCTCCATGAGCCCGGGGATCTCCCTGAACTGCCTTCTCACCTCCTCCACCATCCTGAAGGCATTCTTTCCAACGGCTAGGATGAGGAGGGCCGATAAAACCGGGGGCATCATGGCTCCGATGAGGATGCCTCCGAGCACATTGGGATCCATGAGGTTTATGACCCTAGGGATCTTCACCTCCTCCGAGTATGCGAAGAATAGTGCCAGAACCTGGAGGGCCGCGGCACCTATCGCGAAGCCTTTGGAGATGGCTTTGGTGGTGTTTCCAGCCGCGTCCAGCTTATCTATCACCTCTATAACCTCCTCACCCAGGCCCGACTGTTCAGCTATCCCCTTAGCGTTGTCGGCTATTGGGCCGTAAGCATCGGCTGCTATCACGCTTCCCAGAACCGCCAGCATCCCAACGGCAGCCATCGAGATCCCGTAGTAGTGGTTTAGGCCGAAGATATCTGAGATGTTCCAGGCTGCCAGTATGGCTACGACTATGCCTATCATCGGGGGGATTATGCTCAAGAGGCCATATGAGAATCCAGAGAGGATATTTATCGCAGCCCCCGTCTTCGAGGATTCAGCTGTCCTCTTCACGGGCCCTCGATCGATCGATGTGAAGAAGTCGGTGGTTAGGCCCATGATTATCCCCGCAACCAGCCCCGCGATGATGGCCGAGAATATCCCAAGGCCAAGCCCCCCAAGGTTCAGGAGGCTTATCACCATGTATAAGAGTATGGAGAATATTATACAAGCAGCGTAAGTTCCCCTGTTCAGGGCTGAGCCAGGGCTGCCCCTTATGCCAAACCTCACGAATAAGGTTCCAAGCATCGAGGAGACCACCCCTATGGCCTTCACCATCAAGGGCAGAACTATATATGTTGGAGAATGATATATCCTGGCTCCTAGGAGCATCGCCGCTATCGTTCCAGCTATATAAGAGTCTGTCAGGTCTGCCCCCATCCCCGCAACGTCGCCCACATTGTCACCCACATTGTCGGCTATGACCGCCGGGTTCCTCGGGTCATCCTCAGGAATCCCCAGCTCAACCTTCCCGACCAGGTCGGCGCCTATGTCGGCTGTCTTCGTGTATATCCCTCCCCCAGCCTTCGCGAAGAGGGCTAGGGAACTCGCCCCGAAGCTGAACCCCAGTATGGTGTCCAACGCGGCCTCCATATCTCCGTAAAGTAGGCTATAGATGTAGAACAGGATGCTCATACCCAAGACGGCGATCCCGACTATGGAGAGGCCCATAACCGCCCCCCCAAAGTAAGCGACTGGAAGGGCCCGGCTCAACCCCTTCACAGCCCCATTTGCGGTTCTCACGTTCGCCCTCACGGCTGCGTTCATGCCGAAGTAGGATGCAGCCGCCGTGCATAGGGCTCCCAGTAGATATGCGAGGGAGAGGTGAAGGTTGGAGAAGGCAAGGCCTAAGATGACCGCCATAATCCCGGCGAAGACGGCTAGGGCGGAGTTCTGCCTCCTGAGATAGGCATTGGCCCCTATCCTGATAGCGTCTGCTATCTCCCTCATCCTATCAGAGCCTGAGTCCTGCCTATTCACGTAGTGGTAGAGGTAGCCTGCGAATATTATAGAGGCCAGAGACGAGACGGGTATGAAAGTTAACCAGTCCAACTCACCGCTCCTCCAGCTCCCCCATAACCCTTCAAATGAATTGCTTATTAGCTTATAAAACCTATGCAACAACGGGGAGGAGATCGATTCAGGGCTTTTATTGTAGTAGAAGGGGGCCCATAGCAAAAATTACCTTGAACCCTTAAGGATCTCGAACTATCATGTTTGCGGGTTGATCCCCAAACTTTATTAGGTTGTAGGGGGTTCTTTCCGATAACCTAGGTTGAGAGGATATGTATAGATACCTTAGACAGGCTTGGAGGAAGCCTGACGAGAGCTTCGTGGATGGGTTGATGAGGGAGAGGGCTATTAGGTGGAGGCGCCAGCCCTCCATAGTAAGGATCGATAAGCCCACTAGGATCGATAGAGCTCGGCGCCTTGGATATAAGGACAAGAAGGGCTTTGTGGTGGTCAGGGTCAGGGTAAGGAGGGGAGGTAGAAGGAAGATCCGTCCCAGGATGGGTAGAAGCCAGAAGCATATGGGTGTGACTAAGTACACCCCAGCCAAGAGCCTTCAGCTGATAGCCGAGGAGAGGGCGGCGAGAAGGTATCCAAACCTTGAGGTTCTGAACTCATACTGGGTTTGGGAAGATGGCACCTCTAAGTGGTTTGAGGTTATCCTCGTAGATCCACATCAACCTATCATAAAATCGGATAAGACCTTAAACTGGATCAGCGGTTCCCCCCCTTAAGCCTCAATGTCCTCCTAGGGATACCTGTGCTTCGGAGCCTCTCTCCTCCGATGTTATGTTCCAGTTTATGGGGGAATAGAATATCCGGCTCAGGTGGGTGTATGATTTAGCGGCTCTATGGTAAGGAGGATACCCTAAGGAGGGCCTCATTGGGGGAGAAGATGTTCTCCGTGATCATCCCGACTTTCAATGAGGAGAGGAACATAGAGACATGCTTAAGGTCTCTGAGAAGGCAGAGATATAGCCGTTTCGAGGTTATAGTCGTGGATAGCGGAAGCCATGACCGAACCAGGGAGATAGCTAGGAGATATGGTTATAGGGTTGTGGAGGTGGAGAGAAGGAGGCCCCATGACGTGGGCTTAGCTAAAAACGAGGGGGCGAGGCACGCTATTGGAGACGCATTACTATTCCTCGACGCAGATACGGTGGCTGAGCCAAACTGCCTCTCCGTCCTCGAGGAGGCCTATAAGGCTCCTGAGGTTATAGGGGTCTCCTGTAGGGTCCTTCCCTTAGGCGGAAATGGGATCGAGATGGGGATGTACCAGTTAAACAACATCCTCGCCCGTTTTGCGAACAGGGTGAGAGTTCATGAGTTCAGCTACTTCTCATGCCACTCCTACCTCAAGGCACCCTTTGAGAAGGTTGGAGGGTTCAACGAAGACCTTCACGTATGCGAGGATTTAGATCTATCCCTGAGGATCAGGCAGATGGGGAGGTTCATATTCACATCCGAGACAACCCTCTGGACCTCACCAAGGAGGCTTAGAACCTGGTCGTATCTTGGATATATCTCTAGATATGTAAGATATCTAGTTCAATACTACCTCGATGGGAAGATATCTGATTATTATATCTAACCAGCCTATGATGACTCAATATCTGAGGGTGTATGACCTTCAGAGAACTAAAAATCGTCATCCTATCCTATTAAGTTGGGGGATCTTCGATCTCGAGCTCATTCACCTTTTAGCCTTGGCTGAGACTATCTGGATGACATCGTTCTCCTTGAGTATGTAATCTTCCCCGAGTCTCCTCCCGGTCCTCGCATCTATCGCGTGGATAAAGCCCTCCATTAGCTCCGTGTGGATGAGGCCTGCAAACTCCTTAGCGGTTGTGCCCCTGGGGATGAGGTAGCAGTCTGGTAGGACCCTACCGTGATGATCGGTGAGCTTCTCCGCGTCCTCCACCGGATATACAGGTATGACATCTAGAAGCTTAAAGAAGGCCTGGTCTAAAGCCTCCTGAACACCCGTCCCTCCCCATTTCCTGAACACCCTCTCTCTTATGACCTCTAAGGCTCTTCTCTGCGCATTTGAGAGGGCTGAGGGGTTCTGGATCTCGAAATCCCTATCCCCGGGATTGTATCTTATTAGGCCCGAGGAGGAGGCCCTCCTGAGGGCTAGCTCGGCCTCCGCGCACGTCGGGATGACATGATAGCCCGCCTCCCTTAACCTCTCCACATTCCTCTCGGCTGGGTCCTTGTCAGCCTTATTCGCAGCGATAAGCAGGGGCTTCGAGATCCTCCTGAGCTCTGATGCGAAGCGTTTCAGGTCCTCCATGCTCCACCTTCCAGCTCTATAGGCATCCAGCCCTAACCTATCCACGGCCTCGGAGATGTTGCCCCTATTTATGCCTATGCCGGTCAGCTTCTCCTCTAGGTATTTTCCTATCTCTTCTCTAGCTGCCTCCGCCATCCTGACTATCCTGTCCCAGTCCTTCCTAATCAGGGCGAGGAGCCATTCATCGAACTCCGATTCGAATATCTTGATATCGTTGAGGGGGTCATGGCTTCCAAGTGGCACGGGCTGGCCATTATCATCTGTTTCCCCGGCTGCGTCGCAGACGACTATCAGGGCATCTGCCCTCCTCACCTCATCTAAGAACTGGTTTCCAAGCCCCTTTCCCATGTGAGCCCCTCTGATGAGGCCAGGGCAGTCTATCACCTCTACGGGGATGAGGCGGATCCCGTCGATGCAAGCGGAGTTCACCGGGTTATCCCTAACATTGAACTCCCTGCAGACGCATGGGGTTCTGACGTATGCTACCCCCCTGTTGGCCTTTATAGTGGTGAAGGGAAAGCCGGCTATCTCGACGACCTTAAGGGTCAGCGCGGAAAAGAAGGTACTCTTCCCTACATTCGCCTTCCCAACGATGCCTACCAATAGGCCCAAGCCAGATCAGGAACCGCTCTGAAGCTTAAACCTCTTTCGCAATTTTCCCCTCATCAGCCCTTATTCCTGAAGCTCCTGAGTAGGTTCTTCCCTAATCCTCTTTGAAGTAGTAGCCTGGTTCCTTCTTCTCCCCGAAGCTCCTCAGCCCCTTATCCCTTAGCTGTGCTCTGAGTTCCTCGGCCCTCTCGTGGGTAATCTCCATCCGCCTCTCCATGAAGTCTATGATCTCCTTGGCCTGGGCCTCTGTGTCACACCTTCTGATAAAATCGACTACGCCAGGGTCATAGCCGGCCCATCTCCCTTCCTTTCTGAGGCCACTTATCACTATCTTTGAGGCCCCCTTATCGATCTCCTCCGCTAGGTGTGGGAAAAGCCTTCTGAAGAACTCCTTTTCCATGTCCCTCTGATACTCTCTATAGCACTCTATAGAATTAAATGTGGCGCCGGGCTCTAGGCTTAACTCCACCTCTGGGGATGGAGTAGAGGGCCCCTTCGGGGATGTCTTCGTATACTGTGAGGCCCGGGGCTATCCACGCCTTGGGCCCGACCTTCACCCCTGGCATTAGGCTCACGTTCACTCCTGTCTGGGCCTCATCCCCTATGAAGGCCCCAAGCTTTCTCCTACCCGAGCTTATCACCATATCCTCCATCCTCACCTCCACCTCCCTCCCGTCGAATCGGAGGTTGGCTGTTATTGTTCCTGCTCCTAGGTTGCATCCCTCACCTATGACGCTGTCCCCGACATAGCATAGGTGGGAGATGTGAGCCCTGTCCATCACTATACTGTTCTTCACCTCGCATCCGTTCCCCACCCTGACCCCCGAGCCTATGCTCGTGTGGGGCCTTATATAACAGTTCGGACCAATATCGCAGCCCTCGCCGATGAGCACGGGGCCTTCTATGTAGGATCCAGACCTAACCCTCGTACCCTTTCCGATCTTGACGGGTGGAATTATAACCGCCCCTTCCTCCAATTCTCCCTCAATACGATGCTCGAGGGCCTGGAGGATCCTCTCGTTCGCCTCTAGGAGCTTCCATGGATATCCTATCTCAAGCCAAGAATCGGATGCTATCTCCACAGCCCTTATCGTTTCCCCTGCCTCCATCATCATCCTGATGGATTCGGTTATTTCGTACTCTCCTCTGGTGGAGGAAGGAGTTCTCCTTATCCATTCGAAGACCCCCTGAGGGAAGATGTATATTCCAGCGTTTGCCAGCCTGCTTGGCTCCTTTCCAGGCTCGGGCTTCTCTACAAGCCCCTTCACCAAACCTCCTTCAAGCGTGACGATCCCGTACCTAGAAGGTGTCTCAACCGGCACAACCGTCATGGTGACTTCCCCCTCTCTATGGCCCTCTAGAACCCTCTCAATAGTCCCAGGTGATAAGTATAGGTCACCATTGAGACCGAGGAACTCCTCCCCCTTCACGAATCCCTCTGCCACCCTGAAGGCGTCGGCGGTTCCTAGTACCCTTTCCTGCCTTGCAAAGGAGAGCTTTAATCCGAGCCTTGAGCCTGAGCCGAAGTAATCCCTGATAAGGTTGTCCATGTGGTGGGTTATGATGAGGATCTCCCTGACCCCCGCCTCCCTAAGCCTCCTCAAAATCCACTCCAATAATGGGACACCTCCCACGGGGATCAATACCTTTGGCCTGGTGAGGGTGAAGGGCTTCAGCCTGACCCCTAACCCCGCGGCTAGAACCACACCTTTCATGAGATCCCCTTTAAGGCCTTTAATACGAGCTCTTGGGCTCCTTTCAGAAGCCCCTTCGCCACTTCAAATTCTCTCGCCTCGACGGTTATCCTAATTGCTGGCTCTGTTCCAGAAGCCCTTATGAGGATCCATCCATCCTCGAGGTCGAGGCGGAGACCATCGATCGTTGTGGCCGCCGCCTCTCTTATGGCCTCGGGGTAGCTGTGGGAGATCCTCCTCATCACCTCCTCTTTCTTGTCTTCTCGGCAGTCGAGCTTCGCGCTCAATATGGGATACTCATTGATCCCCTCCATAAACTCGGAGAGGGTTCTCCCCTCTAGGGCCTCAAGAAGCTTAAGGGCTGAGAGGAGACCGTCGGGGCATAGATGGATATCGGGATGTATCCAGGCTCCCACGGGCTCCCCCCCAAATATGGCCCCTCGTCTCACCATCTCCTCGGCGATGCTCACATCCCCCACCCTCGTTCTTGCCACGGCCCCCCCTGCCTCTGATACAGCCTCGTCGATGCACATAGAGGCTCCTATATGGGTGACGACTACTCCTCCTCCCCTTTTCTCGACCATGTACCTTGAGTAGGCCGCGAGGAGGGCGTCCTGGCTTGGGATTCTACCCTCCTCATCAACCGCCATCATTCTATCTCCATCCCCGTCGAATGCGAACCCGATCTCGGCCTCCATAACCTTAACCATCACCCCGAGCCTCCTGAGGCTCATGGGGGTGGGCTCTGGGGTTCCTGAGGGGAAGTGGCCGTCTGGTTGTCCATTGATGATGATGGCCTCCACCCCAACCTCCTCGAAAAGCCTAGGCGCGACTGTGCATGTGGAGCCGTTGAAGAGGTCGCAGATGATCCTACCCCTCTGGTCAGGCTTGACCTCATCTGCGAGGGCCTTTATATACCTCCACTTCTCATCCGCAGATACTGCTGAGCCTATAGCATCCCATCCCGACAGTTTAAATTCTCTCCTGTCTATGATCTCCTCCAATCTCATCTGCTGTTCTGCGGTGTATGCCATTCCCGTTGAGTTGAAGAGCTTGATGCCGTTGTACTGAGGGGGATTATGGGAGGCTGTCAATGAGACCCCTGAGTCCGCCTCGAGTTCCTTGGTTAGGAAGGCTATGCTGGGCGTTGGAAGGATGCCCAGCCTCTTCACATCTCCCCCACAGGATAATATTCCTGAGATGAGGGCGGACTCCAGCATCTCTCCAGTAAGCCTCACATCTCTCCCCACAAGTATCTCTCCCCCTCCTAGAGTTGATGCTAGGGCCGCCCCAACCCATAGGGAGAGGGTTGAAGTTACATCCACGTTCGCTACTCCTCTAATCCCAGATGTTCCGAAGAGCTTGGAATTCAATCACGTCGCCTCTTTGGGATGAAAACTCTCAAGGGATCCCTACTCAAGACCTCCTCGAGCTCTCGGATGCTTAGCCCTCTCTTCAGGTCTCCATAGATGTCGCACCTCTCATAGATATTCGAGACATCTGGAGGCCTGACCACTACCTCCACCTCATTCCCGCTCTCAAGCCTTGATTTGATGTGTACAGAGTTTATGGGCTTCCCCCTCTTAAGGGTTACAAGGTCTTCCCTATCTAGAGCTAGACCAACCTCCAGTAGCCTTTTCTCGACTTCATCTGGCTCTGAGGCGAATACTACTATATCGATGTCGCTCCCCATCCTGGCCGTTCCCCTCCAAACACTCCCGATCAACCTGGGATTGAACCCCTCAAGAATCCTCATCACTCTTAGAGCCTCTTCTCTCAGCCTTATGAGGAGCCACCTCCTTTTGATTCCCTCCTCCTCATCCGCTATCTGGTCAAGTTCCAAAGCGACCTCGTAATTGCTGGGTAAGACATCCTCTCCTAGGGCTTGGGCTGCCATCTCTTTGGCCTTTATGAACTCCTCCGCAAGGCCGAGATAGAGCAGGCGGGCTGCCTCCCTAGCGACCCTCCTTCTTGGGTTCAAGGGCTAGACTTCTAAAACATTCTAATTTTAAGCATTTAAAGGATTTAGGTCTCAGTTGGGTGTCATGAGGAGCTCGGACTTCCTAACCCCCACATGCCTCAGGGCTGCTATCTTCTTCGCCTCATTATAGATGTCGGAAGCCAGCTTTCCAAGAACTATCTCGTGGGCCATCTGCTCGAAGGTTAGGTTTCTAGCCTTCTCCTCAACAATCCTCTTCATAATGCTCCTGATCTTCTTCTCCAAGGATGTCTTTATCCTCGTCTGGGTGAGGGCCACGACAGCGACCTTGAGCTTGAACCCATCAAGGGTGTTAACCCTGAATATACCATCCACTTTCGTGCTTCTCCTCCTCACAAGGCTTCTGAGATAGTCCCTAAGGTACTCATGACCCTTGAATATGGTCCTCACCCCATGCTCATCCACGCTCGTGGCCTGGAAGTAGAGTTTAATGTAATCCTGAGAGAAGTCACCTGTGACCTGAGCAAGGGTCGTCTCGAGAACCCGGCCTATTATCTTGGATGGGTCGTCTGCTATGGTCTCACCTATCTTGGATTCTCCGAAGTACCTCGGAAGGTAGACTTCATACCACTCCTTTTTCCTCCACTTATCCCTAGACGACAAGCCAAAGCGGCCCTCTACGGTCCTCTCTGAAGAGAAGGACCACCCATTTATATCTTTCTACCGACATGAAGGCCTCAACCCAAAATTTCAACAACGCGCCAGGTCACAGGGATGTAGAGCTACGAGTTTAACCCCATAACGCATTAAACTAGAAAGGATTGAAAGTTTTTGAAATGATCATAGCATCTCTATTTTTGTTATAAAATTTTGAGACATTATTCGCATTTATGTGTCAATTTTCAGTGAGATTTAACGAAAATTCACCTATTATTGGAAGATCCA
The DNA here is from genome assembly GCA_938048735.1 of uncultured archaeon. Classification (GTDB taxonomy): domain Archaea; phylum Thermoproteota; class Bathyarchaeia; order TCS64; family TCS64; genus JAGTRB01. The sequence continues at coordinate 30,698 of CALIUM010000010.1, read as the reverse complement.
TGCAACACAATAATAAAATAAAACTGGCTGCAACCATATTATTTGCAGCGCGGATAAAAGCATGTTATAGGGTGGCATACGCCTAGATCCCTGAAAAGGGATTGAAAGCGGGATGCTAGACGCGGGTTAGCCTGCGTCGAGCTCTATAACATGTGCCCAGGCTAGGTATCGGCGAGACGATACCCAAGGCCTAGGACTTGGGATCGGATCGCATCCGGCCGGTCGATACCACCCGAGGACGCTCGGAGGCCTGAGCTCCGCGCTGCACTTCTAACCCACATCTAAAAAGAGGGATTTCAAATCTCCATACCTCATAACATATCTTACATCCTGATATTAATTCTTTTTAATTATTCCAATCTTTTACCTTAAAGGGGTTTCAAGAATCTCTAAATATATTTAACTTTAACTTCTTCTTATGTGACCTTTCCATTCCACATATCTTCTAGTAATTCCATTAAGTCTTCTTTGACTAGGATTCTTGGGTTGTTGGGGCGTGGCTGGTATTTCATTATGTCCTCAGCGATCTCTGGAAGGTCTTCCCTCGGTATCGCCAATTCATTCAGGCTCAAAGGGATCCTGAGTTCCCCTGAGAGATTTGAGACTTCCTCCACCACCCTCACAGCCGAGGTTCTGCCCTTAACCCCATCCGGTTCTATGCCCATGTACCAGGCTAGCCTGCAGAATTTCTCTCTCAACACTGGAAGGTTGTATCTCATGGCGTATGGCAGGGCCATTGCACAAGCGATGCCGTGGGGTAATCCATACCTCGGTCCGATAACCTGGGCTATGGAATGGCCCAGAACCACCCTAGCATTGGCGAGGGGTATCCCGGCCATCGACGCAGCTAGGGACATGTGATACCTAGCCTTCATATCCCCACCATTATAGTAGGCCTTCCTCAAATTCTCGAATATCAGCCTCGAGGCCTCAAGGGATACCGAGTCTGTGAGGGGATTGGACCAGAGGGACATGTAGCCCTCTATCGCGTGGCTGAGGGCGTCCATACCGCAGCCAGCCGTGAGGCGGGGCGGCATGGAGGCAGTGAGGGAGGGGTCAACCAAGGCCAGGTCTGCCATGGCATAGGGGGATGAGAGGACCTTCTTCGTCCTTCTATCCCTGTCAATTATGACGGCGAACTGGGTCATCTCGCTAGCTGTGCCAGCTGTGGTTGGTATGAGGATCTTCGGGGTTCCCCGCCTCTCCGGTGATCTTTTAGCCGGCATAAGAGGGGCTCCGAAGTATTCCAGGGGGTTACCCGGGTTAGTGGCCATGACCGAGGCCGTTTTACCCATGTCTAGGACACTTCCACCCCCCACGCTGATGACTATATCCGGCTTCAAGCTTCTCACGTGCTCCGCAACCCTTAGTACTGTCTCCTCGAGGGGTTCCGCCTCTATTTCACTGAAGACCTCGGCTTGGAACCCTGACGCCTCAAGATGCCCTCTAATCTCTTTAATGAAGTCCATCCCCTCAAGATTCCTATCCGTTAGGATGAGAGCTGACCTCCCAGAGGATAGCTCTCTGGCTAGGGAACCTACCCTACTTCTTGTGCCTATCCCGAAAAGGACATGGAATGGAAAAATTAAGTCCAGGACTTGCTGTCCAAACATTTCGGCCGATTTATAGGGTTGCACTCCTACCCTAAAGAATTATCGATAGGTGGTTTTGACATCTACTTGATCTGTGGGGCAGGCTAACCCACATGGATATATGGGCAGGATCCATTCAGAATGGTTTCATAAAAAGGGGGTCTTGCCTCTACCATGTCTCGATGCTTAGTCCTGTAACCCTACTGAAGTGCTCCACGTTTCTCGTTACTAGTGTGTATCCGCCGACCAGTGCTGTTCCAGCTATGATCGCATCTCTCAAATCGATGGGCGTCCCTCTTCGGAGGAGCCCCGAGAGGATCTCGCTGGATCTTCTCGAGCTCTCTAGGGTGAAATCGAGGATCCTGATCGAGTTAAGTAGGTCGTCGGCTTGCTTGACGTTCTTTAAGGCCTCTCTCGACCTAAAGGCGCCTAGATAGATTTCAAAGGCGTTCATCGATGTGGTGGAGATCTCCGCCCTGATAGAGTCGTACTCCTCAGACCTCTCAACTGCTTCCGGATTCCCTCTCAATAGGGCTACTAGAAAGTCTGTGTCTAAGCAGACCCTCTTCATATCCCCTCCACAGCTCCATGATCTCGCCGAAGATCTCCTTCTCCTCCTCTTCGCTCATGGCCCAGGCTCCGGCGAAGCTAGCCAGGGGCCTCTTAGGAGCAGAGGAGCAGAGCCTCAGGATCACATCCGTAAAGGATTCGCCCTCCCTCTTTAGGGAGGACAGCCTTCTGTAAGCCTCGTCGGAGAGGCTGATCGTCTTATATCCCATAGATACTCTATATATAGATAATACATAGATTTAAACCTATCTCGACGTTTTTGAGCTACTTGCTTTGGGATTCTTTGACAAGCTCTCCTCCCTCGATAATGTCTCTCATCCTATTTTCTTTACATCTGCTATCGCCCTTCCGAGGAAGCTCGATCTCTCGTATTACTTGGTTCCATAATCCCTTACGCATTAATGCCCTGTCGGGCTCAAGCCCGAGGGAAAGACCTTTTGAGCCTTCTTCCCTTCTTTGCTTCTATTTCCTCCTAACTCTCCATTAATTTGAACCGTCTTTCCAGGGTCGTTTGAAGGCTCAAAGCGTTTATGATACTGTTCTGGCCCCACCACTTCATCAAGTAGATTGGCAAAATCATCTTAACATAATCAAAAACACATTAAGCATACGGGATAATCAACAGGTTTTACCATTTTCCACTCCCTGATGGCTGATCTAGGGCTGCTTGTCCAGGAGAAACTGCTAACTAACCGCGGAATAGGGTAGCGCACCATAAAATTAGCTTAAAAAGAGCCAGTCCGATGAGGGCTTCTGGATATCGGAAAACATGTAACCCTCTACAGGAGAGCATTCCACGCGTATTCAACCGTTTCTACAAGCCAAAAAGTTGAATTAGATGGTACACGCTAAAAAGCATCGTAGGCTATATAATCAGAAATAAAACAAAACAAACCTAAGAACATAAATTGGATCAAAAACCATCTGCTACAACCTCATGTCTGCAATTAAAAGGCTAAGGATTTTGAGCCGTAGTTGAGCCATAGCCAGCTAGGCCCTATAGCGCAGCCAAACCAGATGATTGCTGCGGATGATCTAGGTGCTGGGGCCTATCTCCCCCTTTACAAGGGTAAAACTTTTGCCTTGGATGAATTTGTTATCTCCTGATGATTGAATCCTATAGATTTGGAAGGATAATCGTTGATGGGGTTGAGTATGATAGGGATCTCATTATCCTCCCGGGGTATGTGAAGGAGGACTGGTGGAGGGTTGAGGGACACAGGCTCCGCCTTGAGGATATTACCATGATCCTAAACTCCGATATCGAGGTCTTGGTTGTTGGTCAGGGGGCCTATGGAATGATGGAGATCGGGGATGACGTGAGAGGGGAGCTAGCAGATAGGAGGATAAAACTCTTCGCTGTTAGGACAGGGGAAGCATGCGAGATCTTTAACGAGATGATAAGGGCCGGGAGGAAGACAGCGGCGGCTCTACATCTGACATGTTAAGAACACATAAACTTTAAACTAAATTGTAGAAGATTAAGCTTTGTGTCTTAATTCATATCTTATGTTAGCTTCCATCATAAATATTGAGGTTTAACTGGGAAAATTTTATATGGCCATAATGATCTCTTGGAGTTAAGTCACAAAGCGTAAGATTTAACATTTTCAGATCCAATGTTTAAATCCTAGATTTCTACTCTTAAAATAGGTTATTGAAAATTAAGTGAAAACGGGCTTCTCTTTCTAGGGGGTTGCCGCTTTATCGATTATTTTGTTGATATTCTCCTTATGAAGGCCTCAACAAGCCTGGCCGTGTTCTCTATGTCATCTATGTGGGCTACTGAGGCGGGTCCATGGATGTACCTGCAGGGGATGGCGACGACGCCGCTGGGGATCCCAGCCCTCGTGAGGTGGATGGCGCCTGCATCTGTCCCTCCCCTCGGGACCTTCTTGAACTGGTAGGGGATGTCCTCAGCTTCAGCGGCCTCTATCAGGGTCCTGAGCACCTTTGGATGGACTATTATCGAATTATCCGCTATTGTTATTACAGGTCCTCCTCCAAGCTTTGCTGAGACCTCGTGGGGCTTTGAGCTGGGCACATCCGAGGCGAAGGTCCCCTCTATCGCCAGGGCGTAGTCCGGCTCTGCCTGCCAGGCTGCTGTCCTCGCCCCCCTTAGCCCCACCTCCTCCTGGATCGTTCCAACCGCTACGAGGTTGTATGGGGAGCCCTTCAAGGCCTTGAAGGCCTTGACCATCGCGGCGCATCCAGCTCTATCGTCGAACGCCTTGCCCCTCACATATCCCCCACCAAGCTCTGTGAACTCCACGTCGAATACCCCCATCATCCCGATGTGGCATCCCTTCTCCTCCGCCTCCTTGAGGCTTCCCGCGCCCACATCGACGAAAAGCTCCTCTATCGAGAATAGCTTCTTCCTCTCCTCCTCCGTCATTATATGTGGGGGCTTAGTTCCTATGATGCCCTTAATGGGCCTCTGCCTCCCCCGGAATATTATCCTCTGCCCCGGCATGACATGGGATGTTATGCCTCCTAGGGTGTGAAACCTCAGGAAGCCCGAATCCTCTATGTGGGTGACGAGTAGGGCGACCTCATCCATATGAGCAGCCAGCATGACCCTAGGATACCCCTCCTCACCCCTCTTATGGAAGAAGATGTTCCCCAGCTTATCCACTGAGATCTCATCAGCCGAGTCCTCGAGCTCCTCCCTCATTATCCCCCTGGGCTCCTCCTCAGCACCTGGTGGCCCGAAGGCGTTGGAGAGCCTCCTCAAAAGGTCTATCTCCATCATATCCACATTCCCTAACTATAAACAAGGGAAGATAAATAGTTCTATTATCCCCCTCCCAAGGAGAATCAAAGGTTTAGAATAGAGCCCTATTCATCACTCAAATTTCTTCACTCAACCAATTTTTATCCACTGGAGAAGATAACCTCTACAGCTTGGTGTAAGATATCTGTGAGGGGTCTCATCGACCCATGAAGGCTGTCCTATCGCCGGAAGAGGCCTCTTTTTCAAGTTAAACTTGATTTATATCGATTGATTATTTATAATTGGGCTTCGATTGGAGAGAAGACTATCGACTGGGTGTCCCTCTCTCGATGAAATTCTAGGAGGAGGCTTCAGGTTCGGGGAGATCTCACTTATATATGGGGAGGCCTCCACGGGGAAGACTATCCTTGCCCTCTCCTGTTGCTTAGAATATCTCAAGAGAGATATTAGAGGCAAGGCATTCTATATCGATGCGGACCATGAGTTGTCTACTCGCCGTATCATCCAGATGGCCGGAGGTGATAGCGACTATCTGACTCGATTGATAGTAATGAGGCCTAATAGCTTCAGGGAGCAGACCGAGATTGTTGAGAGGCTCTTGACGATCATCCCTGAGAGGCCCACACCCGTAGTAGTCGACTCTATCACAGGCCTGTATCGCCTTAGGGCTGGCGACCCTGAGGAGACCTTTCAGGCTAGTAAGGAGCTGAACAGGCAGCTGGGTTTCTTATCTGAGGCTGCTAGGGGGAAACGTGTGGCGGTGCTCCTGACGGGCCAGGTTCACGGGATCCCAGGAACTGGAGGCTCACAAGTGGAGCTCGTAGCTGATAGGCTCCTCAGGTACTGGTCAGATATGATTCTAAGGCTGGAGAACACCCAGATCTCAGGGGTTCGAAGGGCCGCCCTCGAGAAGCCCCTTGTTCAGGGGAGAACCTGCAAGTTTGCAATTGGTCCGACCGGCCTTACAGGGGTTGATCTTGATTGATGAGGGCTGAGGTGCTTTGGGTCATTGAGACCATATACCTATACCTTCCAGCCTATGCAGCTAACGCGGCGCCTGTCATATTTGGGGGAGGAGAACCACTTGATGGGGGGAGAACTTGGAGGGATGGCCGCGCCCTCCTGGGAAGCCATAAGACCATCCGGGGGTTTCTCTCGGGTTTACTGGTGGGCTCGGCGGTTGGGGTTATACAGATGCAGCCCTTGAAGGGGTTTCTTATGACTGTTGGAGCAGTGTTAGGAGACCTAGCTGTATCGTTCCTGAAGAGGAGGATCGGGTTGAGGCCTGGCGCGCCCCTCCCCATAGCCGATCAACTTGGCTTCATCGCCGCCGCTGTGATCTTCTCCTCCCTTGTTCCTCCACCCCCTGAGTTCGAGAGGGTGGCAGCGATCCTGGTCTTCACGATCCCGATTCACCTTGCCACAAACATCCTCGCGTGGCTCCTCGGCCTCAAAGATGTGCCCTGGTAGGATCAAAAGATTCGGGGTTCGGGGCTCCTCCCGGTCTCCAATACTCGGCCGCAGAAGTTGAGTACAAAGGCCTCTGGAAACTCCCTCCAGAGCATGGCCATGGCCTTGAATCCTGTGCAGTGGCAGGGAGATAGAAGGGAAGGCCTAAACTCTCTGAGAGCATCCAAGGTCTTCTCTATGTAGTTATCAGGCCTTTGAAGGAGGTGCATACCCCCTATGAGGCCGTGGATCCTCTCAAATCCCCAGGTTCTCTTCGCTTGGATGAGGGTGTTTACGACGCCGGCGTGGGAGCATCCCGCCACTATGATGGGGCCCACCCCCTCAACATCTAGGAGGAGGGCTTGGTCATCTAGAATCCTATCCTCCCTCTCCACGCCGTCGATTACGATGGTCCATTTTCCTCCCCCCATGGGTGGGGAGAGGTCCTCGAAGGAGGTTCGCGTTATCTCCCCAGTGGTCCAGCATCCTGGTAATACCTCCATCGGCTCCGCTGAGAGGATCACCTCTCCACCCGCCCTTTCTATATTCTCCAATCCCTCATCCTCGGGAACCCCCACCCCCTCCTTTCTCCCCTGGGGGTTGATGCGGAACTTGGGGAGGAAGAGGTGGGGGTGGGCGTAGACCCTTACTCCACCAGTCGAGGAGACGATCTCTACGATTGAACTCGTGTGGTCTCTATGCGCATGGCTTAGGACTATCGCCTCGACATCCTTAAGGTTCAGCTTCAGCCTCTCGATGTTATGCATCAGGAGCCTCTTGTCTCCTCCCGTGTCGAAGACAATCTTATGGGCCTCCCCCTTTCCATCAACAACCTCCAGCAGCATGGAGAGGCCCCATTGGCCTTGAAGGCCCGGGACACCGACGAGGTTATCTGCGAGGGTGTAAACCTTGACATGCTTCAACTTCTCCATTAGTATATCCCACATTTAACTTGGTCTCAATTATTAAGCTTTCCTCACCCCATCTAGAAGAATGACCTGAAGAAGTCCCTGAGGCGGTCTTCAATGGGTTTACCCATCATATAGACGTATGTTCAATCTCCGGGAAGAGCTCTAGGGTTGCCTCTCCCCCTGCTCCTCTCAACGCATTCCAGAGGGAGATGGCATGGTCTTCCGGAGGGATGTTCGAGTCCCTTGCGCCGTGATAGATAGCAGTTCTAGGGAGAGGAGTGGAAGGGAAGAGCCTCTTTAGTCTTGGAAGTGGGTCATGAGGAGTTATTCTCTCTATCGCCTCGCTGTCCGGAGTGTCTTCGGGTAGACCATAGGCCCTTAGGCATGGGGTCTTAAACCTCTGCCTTATAATAATCGATTCTAGGCTGGCCACGGCCTGCATCACCGCGATAGCCTTACCCTTCCAGAGAGGGGGCCGAGCACCATGTTCCAGACCAGGGCCCCCTCCCAGCCCTCCCCCCATCAACCCAACCCTGCCCATGTCCAGTCCGCGGATTCTAGACAGTGCATCGTAAAGCGCCTTATCGGCCTCCACGGCGGTGGGGTTTCCCCAATGGTCTCCACAGGCGTGAGAGCCGGCGATGGCGCAGCCTCCACCTTCCATCACTGCCCTCAGGAGTGAGGACTTATTCTCCTCATCGAGCCAGTCTGCTGACCCTTTCTTGACATATCCCCTAGCCCCATGATGATGGATAACCACCGGGACTCTACCCTCGGCCGAGAAGGATTCTGGCGTCCAGAGATAACACCACTCCCCTCCCGCCTTAAAGAAGACTCTCTGCTCACCATCCCTGAGCCTTAACTCCAAGTTCATGGCTTTACAGCTACAGGTTCAGATAGGAGCTAGATAACTGTGTCCCCGGAGGTAAATATCCCCATAAGCGATGAGATCTGCGGGAGGGGCTCAATTCAGGGAGAATGGAGCCCTCTTCGCACCCACTAAACTCATTCTAGATTAGCAAGTTTTCGGAAGTTGCTATCCCGTTTTAAAGATCTTCTATCTCCCAGTTCCTCTCGTCCATCTCCTTTATGAATGAGGTGAGCAGTTCGATGAGGGCTTTCATCATCATCCTCCCCTTCTCGGTGGATGCCTTTGTTGGGTCTCCCGTGACCCCGTAAGGCGTCAGTTCCTCGAACCTCCACTTAACCTGAACATGTAAGGGCAGCTTTGGGATCCTGCCCCTCGCATACTCCATCTCAACGAGTTCGGGGGCTATGGCCAGGGCCATGGATGTCTCTCCCTCCCCACCATGTCCGAGGCCCCCCCAGCCCTCAAAGGTTCCCTCAGGGAGGAGTCTAGCTGCCGTCTCCCACCAGGCCTCAAGCACAGCTATCTTCATCTCTGGGTTATCGGCTCTGAACTCCCTCGCCGCAGCGTCTATCGCTGGAATGTTCCCGTCATGCCCGTTTATGATGAGTAGCCTCCTGATCCCATGGCCAGATAGAGATTGGAAGATCTCCCTGAGGACGAGCATCAGGGTGTTCGTCGTCAGGGATATGGCTATGGGGAAATGATAGTAATGCCTACTCATCCCATACGGGAGCGTGGGGAGGACAAGCAGTCCATCCACCCTCTCCGCCACCGCCTCAGCAAGGGCCTCAGCCACCAGGGCATCAGTTCCATATGGGAGGTGTTCTCCATGATACTCAGTTGAGCCTATGGGGAGAACCGCCTTATCGAACTCCCCGTCCTTGAAGGCCCGGCCCGTGAGCCTTAACAGCCTCCTCTCAGACATTCCCGGCACAACATAAGTTTTAATCGATAATGGAGATATAAAATCCATGGACTGCTGAGGGAGGCCTTAGGAGGATTGGGGGAGGAAGGGGAGGAAAGGGTTCAAATAGACATCTCATCTCTGGAGATCGAAGAACTCCTCAGCATCTTCATAGGAATCCTCGCCAATAAGGCCTGGCAGTATATGGGGTTACGTCTCATCCCAGGGAGGGGTGAACTCGAGAAGGATATGGGGAAGGCCGCCTTAGCCATAGATTGCGCGGCCTTCATGGCCGATAGACTCTCTCCACGGCTCCCAGAAACGGAGGCTAGGAGGATGAAGGCCATGATAACAGACCTCCAAATAAACTATGCCAAAAACGCCTAACCTTATATCAATATTGTCGAAAAATAAAATCATAAAAATTATAGGTAAATAGATCTTCTTATATCTCAATAAATTGAGCGAATTGGTTAAAGATGATATTTAAAACGAAGAATGATAAAAGAGGTTTTTGAATCTTTTCATCCAGTCTCAGCTGAAGAGCCTTCTGAGCCTTTCTTCTAGGATTCCCTTTGGGAGGACCCCGGTGGTTCTGTCTATCAACCTCCCATCCTTGAAGTATAGGAGGGTTGGGATGGCCATTATGCCATAGAACCTTGGGGTTTGGGGGTTCTCATCCACGTTAAGCTTCCCGAAGGCTATATCCCTGTGCTCCCTGGCTAATTCTTCGATGATGGGGCTTAGGGCCCTGCATGGCGGGCACCACGCCGCCCAGCAGTCGACCACTGCAGCATGGTTCCCCTTTATGAATTCCTCAAGGGTGGAGTCCGTTAATGTATGGAGGCAACCCTCCCCTTTATCCCGGTCCATGCCTAATCCTTCCTTGGAGACCAGATTTATCTGTATCGCTTCCTAGAGGCCCAGAACCCCCTCCTTTTGGATGGCCTCCTTATGTTCCATTTTTGAGACATATTCCGAATCGTTGTCATTATCTGGATCTCATCTTTATTGGCAGATTTGATTTACATGCTGGATGTTTATCAGCATCTAGTTAGGTATCTCTCCAACTCCCATGATGTTATCTTCTTCAGGTTCTCCTCCCAGCTTCCCCCGACGGCTGAGAGATACTCCTCGAACTCCCTCTCCTTAATCTTGACCAGTAGCTTGGAGCATTCTCCTAGGGCCTCTGAGATTATTTTATCTGAGGAGAAGGCCTCTATGGCCTCTCCTAGGTGCCTAGGCAGCCTCTGGATGCCCATCCTCTCTAGCTCTTCATCCCCGATCTGGTAGACGTTTCTCGATATGGGTTCTCCTGGGTCTATCCTCCTCCTGATGCCGTCCATCCCGGCCCTGAGGATGGCTATGGATGCGAGGTAGGGGTTGCAGGAGGGGTCTGGATGTCGGTACTCGATTCGGGTGTATCTGGAGTTTCCCGGGTATCTCGGTATCCTGACGATGCTGGAGCGGTTTCCATAGTCCCAGCAGATGTATACCGGGGCCTCATGATGGGGGATGAGCCTCTTATAGGAGTTGACTGTTGGTGCGACCACCAGGGATAGGGCCTCAGCATGGGATAGGAGCCCCCCGATGTAGTGGAGGGCGGATTCGGCGAGACCTGTCTCTGAATTTGGGTCGTGGAAGAGGTTCCTCCCCGTCTCTAGGTCTACTAGGCTCTGGTGGAGGTGGCAGCCGTTTCCATTGATCCCCCAGAAGGGCTTGGGCATGAAGGTCGCCTGGTTTCCATATCTCTGGGCTATTGTCTTCACGGCCAGCTTGTAGAGGATGATATTGTCGGCCGTCTTGAGGGCGTCTGAGAACCTGAAGTTTATCTCCTGCTGGCCCGGTGCAGCCTCATGGTGGGCCTTATCCAGCTGGAATCCGGCGGCCTCTAGGCACATCATCGTCTCCATCTTCATCTCCTCAGTGGGGTCCAGGGGAGGGAGGTCGAAGTATCCCCCGGACCCGAGGGGTGAGAGGGATCCGTTCTTCTCGGTGACGTAGAAGAACTCCACCTCGGGCCCCGTGTAGAATCCATATCCCCCCCTCTCCAGCTCTTCAACAGCCGCTTTTAGGAGGCCTCTTGGATCCCCCTCGAAGGGTGAGCCGTCTGGGTTGTGGATGTAGCAGAACATGACCGCGACTCCAGGAGCCTCCCACATCGGTATTAGGAAGGATGCGGGATCTGGATGCGCTATAAGGTCGCTTCTCTCAATACCTATGAAGCCCAACGAGGAGCCGTCGAACCCCTTCCCATATCTCAAAGCCTCCTCAAGCTCGTACTCTGGGATGAGCATGGCCTTAGGTTGGCCCTGGAGGCTCACGGTTATGAGCCTGATATACCTGATGTCATGCCTCTTGACCTGCTCTCTTAGGGATCTTATGGCCTCCTCTCCCGGTTCATCCCCTCGCATAATCCGTTTTTAAGGGATCACATATATTAGGATTATGGAAAAACTAATATACATATGTACGGAATTTTGGATTAAAAGTTGATGAATGTTGGGGGATGAGCCTGTTCTCCCTTGATGATATGGATAGGAAGGTTCTGAGGGAGCTCCTCAGGGACTCGAAGCGCTCCTTCAGGGAGCTCGCGAGGAGCCTGGGGGTCTCCACGGCGACGGTTATCAGTAGGGTCCAGAGGCTCGAGTCCTCGGGCCTCATAACCAACTACACCGTCCAGGTGGACCACGAGAAGCTGGGGTATGAACTCACGGTGATCACGGAGATAACCGTCTCCAAGGGGAAGCTCCTGGAGGTGGAGGAGGAGATCTCGAAGATCCCGAACGTATGCGCGGTCTATGATGTGACGGGCCTGACCGATGCCATGGTGATAGCCAAGTTCAAGAACAGGAGGAGCCTGAGCGACTTCACTAAGAAGCTCCTCTCCATGCCCTATGTCGAGAGGACGAACACCCATGTGGTCCTGACAACCATCAAAGAGGACTTCCGCATGATAAACGCCGTCTAGGGAAAAATTAGAGAATTTAAATGGGTTGAAGGGGAGTTTGACCGTTTGTCGAGGGGTTGGCGGATCTAATTCTTCTTTCTTAGGGCTCTTCCTGGGAGTTCCCCTGTATGCCTAGATCCGTCGATCACCAGCTTCCCGTTGACTATGACATATGGGATCCCTGAGGCGAACCTGTGGGGTTCTGTGAATGTCGCCTCATCCCTCACCCTCTCAGGGTCGAGTATCGTTATGTCAGCCTTCATCCCCTCCCTTAAAAGGCCCCTGTCCTTTAGGCCTAAGCGCTGGGCTGGGTATGATGTCATCCTCCTCACGGCCTCCTGGAGGGTGAGGACCCCCTCCCTGACATAGTGGCCTAGGACGCGTGGGAAGGTTCCATAGTATCGGGGGTGGGGCTTCCCAAGCCCTAGGATTCCCCTCGGCGAGACGGCCCTCCCATCCGAGCCCACCATCATGTATGGGCTCCTCATTACCCTCCTCACATCCTCCTCGGAGAGGCCGTGGGCCACTATGCTCACCTGCCCCTCCTCCGATAGGAGGAGGTCGAAGACGGCTTCTATGGGCTCTCTTCCCTCCATCTTCGCCACCTCTATGATGGTCTTCCCCTCATACTGGGGGTGGTTCTTTGCGAAGGCGATCACCACAGCGTCCCAGTCCCTCTCCAGTCTCCCCTCCTCCTCTGCTATCCTCCTCCTGGATTCTGGGTCTCTGAGCCTCTCCAGGAGCTTCTCTGTTCCACCCTCATGGGCCCAGTCTGGTAGGTAGGCGGCGAGGCCCGTGCTTGAAGCTGTGTATGGGTATTGGTCGAAGGTTACATCTACCCCACGATCCCTGGCCTCCTCGATGATCCTGAGGGCCTCGGCTGTCTTCCCCCAGTTCTTCTTCCCCGATGCCTTTAGATGGGCTATCTCGACGGGGACACCGGCCCGTTCCCCTATCTCTATAGCCTCTTTCAAGGCCTCGAAGAGGGTGTCACCCTCCCCCCGGATGTGGGTGAAGTAGACGCCGCCGTAGTCTGCTAGAACCCTAGCCAGCTCTATAATCTCCTCCCTATCGGCGTAGCAGCTCGGCGGGTATATCAGGCCCGTCGACATACCCCATGCCCCATCCTCCATTGCCTCCCTTACGAGGCGTTTCATCTCCCTGAGCTCATCTTCGGTCGGGGGCCTCCTCTCGAAGCCCATCACGTTCTGCCTAACGGTTCCATGACCCACCAGAGGGGCGATGTTCAGGGAGACCCCTTCTCGATCTATGAGGTTCATATAGTCGTCCATGGACTCCCATTCGAACCTAAACTCCTCCCCTAGCTGGGCCCGCATGTACTTCTCCCTGTGGGCTCTCACCTCTTGGTTCATGGGGGCGGCTGAGGAGCCGCAGTTCCCGACCACCTCCGTCGTCACGCCCTGAGTGACCTTGCTCTCAGCCCTCCTATCAGCGAGCACGGTGAAGTCCGAGTGGCTGTGGATATCTATGAATCCTGGGGAGACTATTAGGCCCTTGGCGTCTATCCTCCTGTCGGCCCTAGCCCCCCTGAGCCTCCCAACGGCCTCTATCCTATCCCCAACGATCCCGACATCTCCATAGAACCACGGGTTGCCCGACCCATCTAGAATCCTCCCACCCTCTATCAGGATGTCATACATCCATGTGACCCCCGAGCTTGAAATATCGAGATGACCTTAATAAAGTGAGCTATATGGCTGGCGCGAGCCTGCTCCTGATGATTCTCGATTACGGGAGTTGGAGGCCGGCCTCCTACTCTCGGCCAACCCGATGGTTTGGGATTTAGGGCTATAAAATTGAACCTCTAGGGCTGGTGTATAGGGATTTGCCCGAACTGTTATGGAGGCTCGATGATGGAGGGTTCTACATGACCTCCGTCTCAGCCTTCTCTATAGCTGTTATCCCGAGGAGGTAGTTCTCGTATATGGCCCTTGCCGCCTTTATGATGTTGGCCCTTTCATCGTCTGTCAGCTCGTTCCATATGTTCGGCCCCAGCCTCTCCCCAACCCTCAAAGGTATGCTCACATTTACGGCCTCAGGTAACCCTGGAAGCTTATTTGAGACGGATATGCTGTATATCTCCCCCCTATCTTGGAGTATAGACCTCACTATGTCCCTGAATGCCGATGCCGGTCCATACTCAGTCCCTCCTATAACATCCACGATCCTCTTCGAGATGTTTCTGACGTAGTCGATCACCCCATCCTTGTTGAGGCTCTTCCCGGTCTCCTTAAGGTATTCGTCGATGTGTTTGCCCTCAACCTTCACCGTGGACCAGAGGGCGTGGGCCTCCGCCCCATGCTCCCCTCCCACAAACCCCTCGACGGAGGAGACGGGGACTCTGAGGTCCATGGCCAGCTTAGCCCTGAACCTGAGGGTGTCGGGATGGTCACCGGTTCCCACGACGAACTCGGCCTTGGAGACCTTCTTGAAGAGGGTCGCCATGGCATCTACGGGGTTGGTCACTATGACGAACTTCGCCCCAGGGTTTCGTGGGGGCATCACCTCGGCTATGTAATTGATTATCCCAGCGTTCTCGGCCACCAGCTCCCTCCTGCTCATCTGAACCCCGGGGGTTCTGGGCTTACCCGGGCAGACCACTATCAGGTCAGCTCCTGAGACCCCTTCATCCTCCTCGTAGGTGTTTATCTCAACATTGTATCCCATGCTGGCGGCCGCATGCCTGAGCTCCTCTCCGAAGGCCCAGGAGAGGCCAGGCTTTATGTCTACGAGGGAAAGCTCATCCGCAAGCCCCTCGGCAAGTAGAATATAGGCGGTTGGACGCCCTATCCTACCGTTGCCCACAACGGCTATGTGAAATCCCATCGCACTCAAATAGTGTGGCTGTTCTAAGGGTTAAAGGGTTTCTATTCCAGCTATTCGAGGGGCATGGGTATATATCTCATGGAGATCCATAACTCTTGGGATGAGCCATAGGCCATACCATTATGTCAGGTTCACATGGTTCAGGAGGGTAGACCTAAAAAGGGTGGCGGAGGAGCTGAGGGGGAGGTTCGATGTAGAGCAGAGGTCCCTGCCGAGTTCCGAGACAGAGTTCTCCCTCTTCAAGGATGAGAGGGAGGGGCTGAAGGTAAAGGCCGACACCCTTGCAGCCTTTCTCTACCCGATGAAGGCGGTCCTATACCAGAGGGAGGCCTCCCCCTTCACCCCTAGGGATCTGGAGCTCAGGAGGTTCGTGCTCCAGCTCTACCCGAGGAGCAGGCCCACACCCCTTCCATGGTCCTTCAGCTCCGAGCCAAAATTCGAAGTAGCTTAGAGGGGCTGAACCATAAAATAGAAAACCATTATTTAGCAGACCACAGCATAGCAATAAGATCAACTGATAACATGGCAAAACCCCTGAAGTTCTCCTGGCTGGAAAGGAGTGCCCTTCACTCGACAGGCATTTCTGCCTCAGAAGATCTAACTCTTTTAATGGTGGCTACCTTCTTTGAGGATAAAAGAAAGAGGAAAAATAAGGGCACTTGAGTGGGCCTTAGGATCTCTTCTTCATGTAGTCCCGGGCTATTCCAACGATTAATAGGACTAGGGCCACCGGGATGAGGTAGTAGGCTGGGGATGTGAAGTATAGAAACCTCAGCCTTCCTATAAGGAGGGAGATCCTAGCCATTACCGTTACGCCGAAGGATGCGCCGAAGGCCGCCATAAGGAAGTATATCCCCACCCTTGATATACCTCTTAAAATCCCCTTATGTTCCATCGTGGCGTAGAAGTAGAACAATGCGCATATCACCCCCACGGCGACTATGGCATCGTTTATATTCGTTATTATCGTGGTTGCTCTAACCTGCTCCAAGAACTGGGTCTTTATGGCCCTTCCTATGAAGACCCCCATCTCCCCCCCGAGGACTATGGCCGTGGGATACCTGTAGACCCAGAAGTACTCTCTGGTGAAGAAGAAGAGGTAGGCCAAACCTATGATGATGGTGAGATACCAGTACCATAGACCCTTAGCCAGCCAGGGCTCTAGGAGGCGCCACGCCGACTCGGCCAGGATAAGGGCCCCATACCCGGCGGCTGCGCCCACGAATGCATGTTCAGCGATCCTGAAGGCTAGGTTCTCCCTCCAGAGGTAGCTGAAGAGGGCTATGGTCATGGCCCCTGCTGAGAGGATGGTCAGGGTATCCACAACGCTCATTCAACCCCCTCCTCTAGAGGCCCTTCCCCTCCTGCTAAAGGCGTACCCTATATTTCCGAGGATGACCATTATCACAATGGCGAGGTGGCCTAGGGATTGGGCATCCATCCCGGCGACCGCCTCTCCGGGCCTCTTCACCAGCACCTCATACTCGGCCGACCCCTTCAAGCCTGTAAGAAAGCCCACGACCTTGTCGGGATAGTAGGGATATATCCTGCTTGCCAAGACCGCCGCGACACCCCCACCAGCGGGGACCCCATAGGGATCGGTGAGCTGCCTGACGACCCAGTCCACTGCGCTCGCCCCATAGTAGATGGCTAGCTTGAGGTCCTTCGCGTTTTTGTTGGGTAGGTCTGAGAAGAACTCCATATCCTTCAACTCCTTTCCGTAGGCATCTCTGGTGGTGTAGAGGAGGTTGGCCGCCAAGGCCGTAAGCCCAACCTCATACTGGGGGATGAATCCCAGGTTCACATACCTCTTTCCATAATCCGGATGTTCCGACTCCTTCCCCAAGACCTTTATAAAGGCCTCTGAGATGAAGGGGACGGCGTCAGTCCTAGCTGCGAAGAACATAACCCTCAGGCCCTTGTTGACGGCGTGCTGGAATAGGGCGAGCATTCCTGGCTGGCATTCAGCCGCAGCTGCTGGGCTCTGATCCGCTATCATAAGGATGACGCTTCCAGGAGGTAATGTGTCGATATACCTGTAGAGCTCCAGGGTCTCACCGCTTATCATCCCTAAGGGGATCCCGATGGGCCTCAGGAGGGGCAGACTTATGACGATGATGACGAGGAGGTAAACGTATCTGGGATCCAGCTCCTGAAGCCTCTCATAGATGGACTTTGCCTCACTCCCCACGTCCCATCCAGCTCCTCTCATAGCCGAGGATTATCCTTATGTAGAGGGCGATGGTCGCGATTATGGCGGACATGATTATCACCCTCGCACCTGCCTTGTTGGCCACATCCATGATCCACGTGGTCATGGGCTTGAAGCCCCCCAGATGGCCTCTCCGACGGGTGCGTTCCCGAGCATCACTATGAGGCCCGCTGCTAGGAGAATCGTGGCCTCGAGGCTTCTCGCCCTGAAGGCCCTGTAGGCAGCTGAGGCTATGAAGAAGGCGAGTATCGAGTAGATCGTTGCATCCCCAGGCGAGACTATGCCCTTGAAGATGCTCTGGGTGATGTATTCGACGGAGGGCTTCTCCCCGAAGAGTGCGAACCTGTAGAGGCCCCAGGCTATCGTAGCCCACATGCAGATGAGGAGGACTGAACTCTCTATGACATTCCTCCTCCTCTGGATCCTCCTGATATGGATCCTCGAAAGGAGGGTGACCGATAGCATCACGGCGAAGGATCCAATTATGGAGACGGCAGACCTACCAGAGGCCGCGTAGGCGTTGTATGTGGGCTCTAGGAGCAATGTGTCCCCTACCATGAAGAAGGCTAGCGACGCCAGGATTATTATCGGAATATGCCTCCTCAACACCAGAGACATACTTCAACCCTCCTACAATCCCAGCCAGGTGGTAAGCGTCTTCCATCCCAGCGCGTAGAGTATTGCGCCCACCCCCATGAGGACAAGGCCTATAAGCCTGATGTAGTCCTGCCCCAGTATCGAGCCCACCTGCCTCGGCTCCTTCGATATTAGGCCCCCGCGGTGATGAGTTCCTCGCTTATCAATGTGTAGTCGCATGTGGTCACGAAGAATGGTATCTGGTAGGAGTTGGTCGTGCCAGCTATCTGCATTGCCCCGGCCCTGTAACCAGCCTCGGCGAAGATGAGGGACTCGGCTGCGAAGTATCCCAGGAGCAGGTTTGCCGCAACCCTCTCCCTCAGGACCAGCCCCATAACCCCCGTTGCGAAGGCGAACTGGCGGTCTGAGAGCCACATGATGTCCTCGGGCCTGAACTCCTCGGGTTTACCAGCTTCTATGTAGGCTTCCTTGACCAGGTCTACGGCCACGGGCTGGACCGTTGGGGCTGCAAAGGTGAATAGGAACCTGACCCCTAGCTCCGCGCACCTCCTCGCGACGTATCTCGCTATGCTCAAGCCCGCTATAACCTGCTCGTTGAATATCCCTCCTAGGCCCACCGTGTAGTGTATTGGGCGCCCGAGCTCCGCAGCCTGCCTATACATTCATCAATAGCATCAACTCCAGGCAGTCTTCTGATCCTAGGTTTTAAAATCCCCTTTATCGTAAGGTAGACGCCCAACCCGATTATAGCTAGGCTCACTACGAACATTATAAGAGCCCCATTAAATCCGGATCTGACGCTTAATCCAACTTCTTCTGCGGTGATCATTTTTTCCCGATTATTGTAAATATTTTATAATCCATATAAATTTTCCGAAGTCTTAAATATCCTCCAGGAGCATTATTTAAGGGGATGTTCACATCGGAGAGGTTCTACTCTAGGCTTGGGAAGACCTTCGAGCCCGGCATACTCACGGAGGTGGTCCTGGCAGCCTTCGAGCTCATGAAGCAGGGGAGACGTCTCATCTCCCTGACGGGGGGAAGCTATGATCCCTCCTCCCTCCCGGTGGGGCCTGTTAGGGAGGTTCTTGAGGAGGCCCCAGAGGGGGCTTGGAGGGAGTTCCTCCAGTATGGGAGCAATATGGGGAGTGGGGCCCTAAGGGAGGGGCTTGCGAGGTTCATGGAGGGAGCTGGGATAAGGGCTGATCCGAGAACCGAGGTCATGGTGACGACAGGCTCCCAGCAGGCCCTAGACCTGGCTTCGAGGTTGTTTATAGATCCTGGAGACATCGTCATCGTGGACTCCCCCACATACCTCCAGGCCCTAGCGGCCTTCAAGCAGTTCAACCCGGAGTTCCTATCCATCCCCGTCGATGAGGAGGGTATGAGATTAGACCTCCTGGAGAAGGAGCTGAGGCGTTTGGCTCTGGAGGGGCGGAGGCCGAAGCTCCTCTACACGGTCCCCTCCTATCACAACCCGACCACCACGGTTCTCTCAATGGAGAGGAGGAGGAGGTTGCTTGAGCTGGCTGAGGAGTACGACTTCCTGATCCTCGAGGATAACCCGTATGGGTATATCTCCTTCGAGGGGCCCATGCCCACACCATTAAAGGCGATGGACAGGTCTGGGAGGGTGCTTTACATGAGCACCTTCTCCAAGATCGTATCTCCAGGCCTCAGGATAGGCTGGGTAGCGGCTAGGAAGGAGTTCGTGGCCAGGATGGCCGAGGCTAAGAGCAACATAGACATATGCTCAGACGGGTTGAGCCAGTATGTGGCCGCGGGGCTCCTGAGAAGGGGGTTTGTCGAGAAGCAGATCGACCACATAATAAATATCTACAGGAGAAAGAGGGATCTGATGCTCGAGGCCATGGAGACTAGATTCCCAGAGGATGCTGAGTGGGCCAAGCCCAGGGGAGGCCTATTCATATGGGTTAAGATGCCCCGCCATGTCGACACCAATGAGATGCTTAAGGAGGCGCTTAAGAATGGGGTGGCCTACATCCCGGGCTCTAACTTCTTCCTGGATCCGAAGATCAGGAACTATCTCCGCCTAAACTACAGCTTCCCCTCAGAGGAAGATATAGTGGAAGGGATAACCATACTAGGAAGGATCTTCAGAGGCAGGGTCTAGCCGCATCTAAAACTCAATATTTTATTCTAGATCAATATGGTTCTCGCCTCTGATATCAGAATTTGAATAGTTGAAGGTGAGAATTTTCGAGGAGCTTCTTAGGTTTCCTAGTATTCTACTGGAACCTTCTGCATGAGGTTGAAGAGCCTCATGAAGGCCTTTCCATATCTTATAATCCTGCTCGTGCTCCCCTTAAATCTGAGCTGCTGTGTCATTATGGCATTAGCCGCGTCGATCTCCCCCTTGTTTACGCTCACCCAGACCTCATAAGGCCCCTCTAGGGAGAAGTCGGTGGTCTCGCCAGGGGAGAGAACCCTCACCTCCACCACCTTCCCATCATCGAACCTAACATATACAGGTGGGAGATCGGCCTTATCGGTGACCCTGAAGGTGAAGGAGCCGGTCAAACCCTTCGCCCTAATGCCGAACTCCTGATCCCCGTTAGCCACGGCCTCAACTTGCCTCCAGTAATCCAAATCTAAAAACTTCATCTATTGTCCCTCAACTACTCATTTGATGTAGGTTTAAAAGGTTTACTGAGACCCTGGTTATCCCAAGAAGATGTCGAGCCTTAAGCCTAATCAAACACAGCAAACTGCTTTAGCAGTATTGTTCCCTCATAACAAATTTATTTTTAGGGTTTTCATCATCAACCATAGATGTTAATATTTTCTAAACAACATATTTATTAGAATTCTTTTTTTGGACACTTTATCTTTCCCAGAATTTCCTCCACCTTTGCTGAATCGATTTTAAGGGTATATAGCTGACGGGAGGTTCTAAGCTTTATCTTCGTCACCTCCCCAAGCCTCTTTATCCGGCATTCCGATGCCTTCTCAGCTAACAATAGGAACTCTTCGGGGTCTCGTATCTCCTTTGGCATCCCTAAACCTCAGGCATCCTCAATTAGGTTTGGGCTTTATTAGTCTTTTCCCTCCATCTCGCGCCGGATAAGGTGCCTCCGAGGCTCCCCCTGAGAGCGTAATATCGACCCTTGACCTAAAGGGAAGGATCTGGACGCCTATAACTAGAACTGACGAGCCTCGGAGGTTTGGGCACTTATCCTCCTATATGCCTCCTCAGGCTCGGTGATGTCCATGACAAGCTTCTCGAAGGGGCATATATCCGAGCCATCCCGGTTCAATATGTGAGGGGTCTCCCTCCTATAGGAGTGTTTCAATCCACGTTTCAGGAACACCTCCCTCGCCTGGGAGCTGATTAGGATCGCGTGGGCCTCAGAGGCTTGGAAATATATTATCAGCAGTGCGGCCGCCTTTCCGATGACCTTATCCGCCACGACGCTCCCCCTGAGCCCCTCCAGGCCGATTAGGTCTACGGCTCGGAGGAGGGGCATCACACCTCCCTCAGAGCTGGAGTAGATAGCCTCCCTTCCCCTATAGATCAGTAAGCTGAGGCCCTTCCTCTCGAGCTCCTCGATCAACTGGCTCAAGCTGATCCAGATCTCGGTTCGGCGGAGTTTATCTCCTTTGCTGAAAGATTCCTCGAGGCATCAAGGAAAATTTTCCAGCTGCACTATCGGTTATATTCTATCCATCGACTGGGGCCTTAACCTCCTCTGCAGGTTTTAGGAATCTATGGCTTGGAACAAATTCTGCAATATCTTCATCGATATATCCCTTCATGTTAAGTGATTTTTTAATTAAAAATTTTCAAGGGATAACTTCTTTAACTTCAACCCCTCGGCTTGAATCCTAAAGTACAATAAGGATTCTTTAAGATCATTTTTAATAGTTGCTTTTCTATGTCTCCTTTCATTCCCGTCCAAAATATTTTTGGAAATCTCGAGGTTTTTATCCTCGATCGATATTTTAAAGCGGTAGTATTACATGAACGTTTCAGAAATGTGCAGTACTTCAGCACTTTTGGGCTGAGAGAAGATTAATACTTATTGATTTTCCATAGGAATCCTTTGAAGTCTCCAAAGAATTTATCGTATCTTCACCATTGGTTCTAAATATTTCTTCGCCCTTTGGAATTCCTCCTCAGTATACCCTAAGATATCTAAGCCTACATCCTCAGGAGCCATTCTCCTGAGCTTCGCCGTTCTCTCCCAAGGTTTCAATCCCTTTAACCTATCCGTAACTACGATGAGGTCTATGTCGCTGTTTAGCAAGTAGTCCCCTCTGGCCAAGCTCCCGAAAAGGTAAACGCTAAGGTTATTTCCAAAGTTTTCCTCAAGAGCTTGGAGGAAGGCATGTAAGGCCCTCCTGAACTTTTCAGGAAAACATTCTAGCGACTGCATTAAGAACCCCCTTAGCTATTTTCAAGGCCCTCTCTGCTTGGGCTTTACCTATTTCGAGGGATGGTCTTCTTAAACCTGCGTTGGGATATCTGGCTTGGGTGTAGTAGGCTGAAAGCTCTGCAAGGCCTTCCACGACTTCAGCATCTAACTCTAAGCAGTCTTTCACCTCGCTGTAAAGTTCTAAGAGGTCGTGAGACCTGTGAACAATCTTTCTATGGAAAATTATCAAGGCTTTGAAGGCTTTTTCAGCAGCCTGTTGGGCGTGAAAACAGGCATGAGCATGTCTTCCAGCTTCATATAGGTGCATCGCAGTTGCCTGTTCCTCCTTAGCTTCTTCGAGCCAATCCCACACATCTCTTCTAATAGTCAAATCCATTAAAAATATGTAGGGAATTGCTTAAAATCCTTAGCTTTTTATAGAATCCAGTGAAGGAGAGATAAAAGCCTTATTCAAAGTTCTTGACAATATCTATTGTCGATTATGAAGGGAATATGATGAGAATTAAAGAGATAAGATCGATGAGGTTTGAGATCCCTCCTAGGGAAGCCCTTAGGACAAAGCCAGGAAGGCCTTCTTGGTTCGAGGAGGCGAAAGTCGCCAACCCTATGTCTAAGCATCCAAGGTTTAAGAGGAATCGAAGCTTTGACTTCCAAAATGAGGAGGAATTTGGGTTAAGATGACGGCTGAAGATGCTACATGGGGGCAGCCCCTCCTTCTTACGGAAGGCCTATTGCCGCCGTCATCGATGCTCGCTAGTCCCTATACTTGAAGGCGAGGATTGCTTCGCCTTAGAAAGGCTAGGGATATGATGCTTCGCCTTACGAAGCCATATGGCTCTGGGGTCTAGCAATATTTGCATTTAGCGGTATCGACATGGAAGTCTAGAGGGGCTAATAATAACCAAGTGAGGCATCACATAAGCCTAGGATAGGCTCCATGCGGAGCCTCGGACCGGAGCCTCTTAGTATAAGCCTCGGTAGAGGAGGGGATGTGGAAGGCTTAAGGTTACAGCACCGGGATTTGAGGCACAAAGGAAATATAGGTTCAGGTTGACTCTGAGATATCAATATGCATGAGTGGGCTCTCGCTGAGGGGGTTATCTCCACCGCATCAAGGGTGGCCGCCGAGGAGGGGTTAGAGGAGATCACCGAGATCGTCGTTATGGTTGGGGAGCTCCAACAGGTAGATAGAGAAGCTCTCCTCTTCGCCCTCGAGCAGCAGAGGACCCCGAATATGATGAAGACCAGGTTCAGAATAGACCCTATTCCGGCGAGGATGAGGTGCAGGGTCTGCGGCGAGGAGTGGAATTTCAAAAGGGAGGCCCTAGATAACGATGAGGCGGAGGCGGTCCACTTCCTGCCCGAGATTGCCCACGCGTTCATCGAATGTCCCAACTGTGGGAGCCCAGACTTCGAGGTGACAGAGGGGAGGGGCATCTGGCTGGCATCTGTGAGGGGGGTGAGGATGGCTGGTTGACCCCCGGCTAGAGGTTATAGGCCGCCGCCTCTCCAAGGTCGATAAGATCCTCGCAATCGCGAGCGGGAAGGGAGGGGTCGGGAAGAGCGTAATATCATCAGCCCTCGCCTTAGCCCTCAGGGGGATGGGCCGTAGGGTAGGCCTCCTAGACCTAGACCTAACCAGCCCCTCAACACACCTAATCCTAGGAGTCGACGGCCTTCAACCTATAGAGGATAAGGGGATCATACCACCTAGGGTTCACGGCCTGAGCTACATCTCCATAGTCCTCTTCTCCCCAGAGGAGCTTATCCCCCTCAGGGGCGTGGATATCTCAAACGCCATAATCGAACTCCTAGCCATTACAAGGTGGGAGGACCTCGACTACCTGATCGTCGACATGCCCCCAGGCATCGGGGACGAGGTCCTCGACATAATAAGGCTGATGGGCAGGTCCTTCTTCCTCCTGGTCTCGACGCCGTCCCCCCTCGCCCTAGAGACCGTTGGGAAGCTCCTATTCCTCCTCCTCGAGCTCAAGGCCCCTATATTGGGAGTGGTAGAGAACATGGCGACAAAGCCAACCAGTGAGGTCAAGAGACGCCTCGAGGAGCTGGAGGTGGCATACCTTGGGGCCATAGGTTACGACCCAGAACTCGACGATGCCCTTGGGCATGTGGACAGAGTTATGAGAACGAGATTCATGGAGGATGTCGGGAAGCTCGCCGGGGAGGTTGAAAGCAGGCTCCATAAAGGGGTTCATAGGCAATGAAGCAAAATTTATCTTGAACAGAACATCTCTTATTTTAGAGGGTGATAGATTGGAAAGTATAAAAAAATGATGAGCTAATTATACTTATTTCTATGATTCTCCTAATCTCTTCGACTAGCATTGTATTAGCGAGTATATACATTTTGGATGTGGACTACTTCCATGAGTTTTTAGATGAATTAAATCCTTGGGATGAATTTGGGCCATATCAAGGATCTGCAGCACGAGTTTGGATCACAGACTTGATTCCTGATAACGCACATGTACGGGTTCAGATAGCGCGCTATGAGGCACCATGGCTTTTACCTTATTGGGAGGGCATATTGGGTGAGGGGCAGAACTCGGGCTGGGTCTCTCTACCCGCCTCGAACACACCGTTCCTGGTGAAGGTCTTCTATTACGACGTTGGTTGCGAATACTGGGGATATGTAGAGTGGCATTATCCATAAAAGCAATGTAACAATACATTTTCTCTATGTCGAGGGGGAAGATAATGAAGGGGGTAGATATAAAGGCTATATATCTTCTACTTCCTCTTATTATAGGATCTTTTATCTTTAACGTGGCTCAATATGTCGAGCTGAGAAATATGCATCTGGAACTTAATAATGTTAAAGTTGAAAACGATCGTTTATTTGATATCGTTAAAATCCTTGAGGAAGAAAACCGAATGTTCAAAAACTACTTCGATGAAAAGATATTCAGTGTAGGCTGCTCTTTAAGAAAAATGCTCACACTTAGCTATTATAGGGCTCAGGTGGGGTATCCACCGGTGGACGTGGGCCAATTGAAGACAGTCATATATGTGTTCGAGGATAACTCGACCTTGGAGCTTGTTTTACGGGTTGTGACTCAGCCCGGGCTTTTCATACCTTTAACCATTCAGAAGGGCGACGCCACCCATCCAGATTATGCGACGGAGATCGATGAGAAGAATCCGGCGGTCCGCTATGCACCGATCCTCTGGTCCGAGAAAGTTAATGCATCAAAAATAGATCCAGACCGTATCTCTGTTTCCTACAGTATTCCCCTAAAGGAGAGGGGATGGTATACGATCAGTTTTACGGAGAAGATCAGGTTTCCAGGGGGTCAAAGCTTACCAGGAGTCACATGGCAAAATGGAAAGTTCACAGTTCTTCCCCTATCTTTTTCACTAGATATTCGCGTCTCAACCAAAGAAAAATACTGGATACCCTTCGCTGTGAACGAGGCTAAAACAAGGTGAGTAATCAACTCCAAACCATCTTTATTTCAACATCATATTTATCTAGAACATTTTGTGAATGAATAAGGATAAGAATATGGATCAATTTGAATTAAGAAGTTTCATATGAGTAAGTCGTTCAGCGGGTCCGAACTATCTGATCTAGGCCCTGTAAAGCTGGAATAAGTCTACTCGGATCTGTTGGAATCTGCTCTCATTTTGATTATTGAGAGGTGTACAGAAAGGCTGGGGCAAAAATTTAAAGAAATAGGGAGCAGATAGCTTGTAGCTTCTTATCCTTTAGTTCTCTCCTACTTCTTCGATAGCTCCTCGATTATCTGGGCTGCTCTTATGGTGTTGAAGGCTCCGCATGTGCACTGTCTGCTCAGCCTTATGGCTGCCTCCATAGGGGTGATCCTCCCCTCCCTCGCCTTCCCGAGAAGGTGCTCAACTATTCTTCTGGATATCATGTGGTGGCCGCACATGGTCGTTATGAGCCTGACATCGTCCGGTGCAACTTTTTCCGTTCTGCCCATGAATCCCAGAGCAAGGTTCGAGGTGTGGGGGTATTCACCAACCCCCGCCTTCCTCATGATGTCTTTGACCTCCTCCGTCAGGCCGCTTATGGTCACGGATATCCCTAGGTCGGCCTCCTTCAAGGCCCTCAGGGCCTCTATCACCCTCTCCTTGTCGTCGAACACCGCTTGTACGATGGCTGCGTCCGTGACATTGTTGATGATCTCCTTTAATGGCATCCCCCTTGCCAGGTTTCCTACCTCCATGCTCCCCATGTTGACAGGCTCGAACCTAGAGAGGATCCTCATCATCTCCCTAAGCTTTGGGGCGCATCCCCTCTTGTTGAAGCCCTTCGCCCCGGTGATCACGAAGAGGTAGTCGTTCTTCAGAGACTCGGCGCTCCCCTCCCTGTATAGGGTGTGGGTCATCTCCTCATCCCCCTATGATCCTGGGCGGCCCAAGCCCATGTTATGCTTCCCGTTGGGGTAGACCCTTATCCCCGGGATCCCCCTCACGAGTGGCAGGAGTTCAGGCTCTCCATCCTTCCACCTCGAGATGAGACCCACCGAGAAGACGGTTTCCACCTCCTTCGAGACCTCCATCAGGGTTTTGATTATCTCAGGAACCTTCTCCTTTGGGGTCTTGAACTCTATTATGGCTGAGAGAGACCTCAAAGCCCTTATCTCGCCTGGGGATATTCCCCAGGGGTTCTTCTCTGTGAACATGCCCGTCTTCTTATCTATCAGCATGGTGACTGGGTTCAGGTCTAGGAACTCGACCCCCTGCCTTGCGAGGGCCATGGTGACCTTCTCCACATCCGTGAACTTTGTTGAGACCCCTGGCCTCCCCATCTCAACTCCCCATCCAGCCTCCCCCACCTTCACGTTGTTGGTGACGTCATTGGTCTTCATCTCCTCCGTCCCCCTCCCTGGAACCTCGGTCTCCCTGAAGGTGGCGAGGGGGTCGCTGAATAGCTTCCTAAGAAGCCTGGGAGGCTTCAGGTCCGGCTGCCTCAAGGCGTCCACGGGGCATTCAGCCCTAATACAGGTCCCGCACTCTACGCATCTCTCCTGGTCTACGAAGGCGTATTCTCCGACGGTTATGGCCTCCACTGGGCAGTAGAGAGCGCACTTTCCACAGGCAACGCATAGCTCCCTAACCACATACACCATTGGAAGGCCTCCTAATTTGGAACCATCTGATCTCTTTCATGTATTTATCATTTTCAGCCTCTTCCTCTCAGCCACTGTCCTCTTTATGATCTCTGCCGCTCTAACCGTGTTGAATATGTTGCATGTGCACTGCTTCCCGAGCTCGACGGCTGCAGCCTCAGGGGTTAGGGCCCCAGAGCCAACCCTCTCTATCATCTTCTCCGCCAGCCTCCTAGATATCATCGCATGGCCGCACATCGTGCAGAGCTCGAGGATCGGCTCATCCGGGAGCAGCTCCATCCTCCCCCATGTCCCAAGGCTCATGTTCACTGTATGAGGCTTGAGGCCAGCCCTCCTGCAGGCCTCAAAGACCTCCTCAAAAACTCCGCTTACAACTATGCTGAGCCCGAGATCCTCCTCTCTGAGCTTCCTAAGAACCTCTACCACTGCCTCCCTATCGGTGTAGACCGCGTGGCCCACTCCTCCCTCGATCTCCTCACATCCTATCACCTCCTCAAGGGTTGAGGCTTGGTGGATTCCGCTATCCATCTCCCGAGTCCAGCCTTTGAGATATCTCAGCCTCCTCCCCCCAGCCCTAGCTGTGATGGCCACGGGTCCATGTCCTCCGCATATCTCTAGAAACCTCTTGACCCTCCCCTCTAGGGGGCCCCTATACGTTCTCTGGGCCTCCGATGTGGGCTCTATCATGGATAGAATCACAAAATCCTTTGTTAGGGACTCCCTAGAACCCCTTCTATGGTTGGTATGGGTCATGCTAGGGGCCTCCCCAACCCTACGTTGGTCTTCCCGTTTATCCTAGGCTGGAATCCAGCCGTAACCATCCTCTCCCTGAACGGGATCTCGAAATCCCTACAGCGGCTTATCACACAGAGGCTGAAGACCGTCTCCAGCCCCTCTGAGACCTCCTTTAGGAGCCTAAGGATCTCCAGCCCCCTATCCTCAGACGTCTTGAACTCTATTATGGCTGAGAGAACCCTCTCCCTCCTGACATCTGGATCCCTTAGCCTGCCTGTCTCAGGGTCTATGAGGGATGTGACCGGGTTCAGCGGCTCGAACTCAACCCTCCCAGCCAGGGCCTTTGTGACCTTCTCGACTTCAGCGAAGCTTGTTGAGACTCCTGGTCTGCCCATCTCCACGGCGAAGCCCACCTCCCCCTCCCTGAACCTTCCAGTCACATCGTTTGTCTTCATCTCTGAAGTGCCACGCCCCATGATGCCCGTAGATGGGTGGGGAACCAGCGGATCGCTGAACTGGGCCCTGAGGATCCTAGGCCAGCCCAGCTGGGGCTGGTATATGGCCCCAACTCGGCATGCCCCGCTCCTAAGGCAGACGCCGCACTCCACGCAGAGATCTTGGTCTATATATACGGTGTCCTCATCCTCCTTGATGGCCCCAACGGGGCAGTAGACCATGCACTGTCTACATCTAACACATTTATCCTCATCGATCTTCATCCTTGGTTACTCCATTTGTTTATCTTGCTCATCAGCCACATTCAATATTAAAGCTTGCTCTAGGTATCTTCTTCGTTTTTTATGAAGCCTTCAGGAGGTCGATGTAGACGAGGGCGAAGACCTTAGCCGTATCCTTTAGATCCCCTATTGACATCCTCTCGTTTATGCTATGGTGTCGGTCAACGCAGCCGTAGCCGAAGCAGGCGGTTGGGATTCCTAAGCTGTTGACCAGGTTTGTGAATCCCCAAGATATACCGACAGGTGTCCCCGTTACCGTGGGCTCTAACCCCCTCACCTCTAGGGCGGCCCTCCTAATCGCCTGAACAACCTCGGAATCTGTTGGCATGGACATGCCGGGCCTATATGCGATCACCTCCACCTCGACTCTCACATCCTCAGAACCTCTGAACTCCTCGACCATTCTCGAGATCTCCTCTGATGGATCTATATGTTCAGGAGAGTATCTACATGTAACGGTGATCTCGCATCTACTGGGGATTGTGCTCCAAGCCTTTCTTCTATGGAACTCTACACCGTTCAGCGTCAGGATATCGTGATCTAATAGTGGATCGCGGTTGGAAGCCATCCTGTTAGCTAGTTCCCAAAGCCTTTGGATGAATTTTATACATAACCTGCTTAGTTGATCAGCAATCCTTGGGTTGATCAGGTTCTCCTGGTGTGGGGGTCCTCCCAGATCATTATCTTGAATGTCTTAGTCGCCATTGTCCTTATCCATATGTTGTCAGAACTGAAGGATGGAAAGTTCTCCCTATTCTCATCTGTTACTTGGGTGTTGACCGCGTATATGGCGAAGTCCGCCTCAACCTCTTCCCTATGCTTATCAACCAGGTAGTTGAAGCCTTTGAAGCCGCCTGCCTCCTCATCCGAGTCCTGGACTACGATCAGGTCCCCCTTCCAGCTCTATGGCTGAGGCCTTGAGAGCCCTAGCAGCCCAGATGATGGCGGCTCCCATGGATTTATGGTCGCAGGCTCCCCTCCCCCATATATGGCCCTCAGCCAGCTCCGCGGAGAAGGGGTTGAACCTCCACCTGGGCAGGTCTGTGTCGTCGACGGGAACTGTATCTAGATGCGAGTTTATGAGGAGCCTGGGCTTCCCCCTCTTCCCCCGTAGCCTCGCTACTATGTTGGGTCTTCCCTCCTCCAATTCGAAGACCTTAACCTCGAAACCGATGGATTTGAGTTCTGGTATGATGATCTCAGCTACATTAGCCTCCGTTCCCAGCCAGAATCCGCTTGAGAGGCTTCGATTCACGCTCCTAGCCCTGATCATCCTCTGGAGAAATTGGACCATCTCATCTGCGTGCTCGTCGATATATCTTTGAACCTCCCCTCTCAACCAGCCTATCTCGCCGGGGCAGAGAACTTAGCCCTCACTTCAGCCCACCACCTCCCTGAAGACCCTTAAGTGGTTCTCTCCGAGGATCATCCGGATCTCATCTTCGGGATACCCTCTGCGGATCAGCTCCCTCGTGATATTCGGCATCTTAGATGCATCCTCCAGCCCCTCCGGGGTTTTAGGCATCCCATCGAAGTCCGAGCCAAGACCCACATATCTCGGACCCACAAGGTCCACTATGTGGTCTATGTGATCCACCAGCCTCTGGACAGATGGGCTCCGCTCATGGATGAACTGGGGGACGAAGCTCAGCCCTACCACCCCACCCCTATCAGCCAGGGCCTTAATCTGATCATCTGTGAGGTTCCTCGGATGGTCGCATAGGGCTCTACAGTTGGGGTGAGAGGCAACTATGGGCCTCCTGGAGATCTCGATAAGATCCCAGAAACCTGCCTCGCTTAGGTGAGAGACGTCTATGATGACGCCGAGTCTCTCCAGCTCTTCCACCACCTCCACACCAAGCTCAGATAGGCCTCCCCTGGTTCTAGAGTCGGATATCCCATCGGCTAGGGGGTTCCTCAGGGAGTGGACGAGGCCGACCATCCTCACACCGAGGCGGTAGAAGCACCTAAGAATCCCAAGGCTCCCCTCTATCACATCAGCCCCCTCTATGGAGAGAACTGCGGCTATCTTACCACCCTTCACCGCCTCAAGGACATCTTGGTATGTCTTAGCC
>CALIUM010000009.1 GCA_938048735.1 uncultured archaeon | reverse complement strand
CTGCTCTCGGGAGCCTCATTGGCGGCCAAAACAA
The DNA here is from genome assembly GCA_938048735.1 of uncultured archaeon. Classification (GTDB taxonomy): domain Archaea; phylum Thermoproteota; class Bathyarchaeia; order TCS64; family TCS64; genus JAGTRB01. The sequence goes on along the minus strand of CALIUM010000009.1, from coordinate 87,012 downwards.
CGCCCTCGGGTGAGGCGACGCCGGCGATCGGAGCCCCCCTCTTCACAAGCTCCAACGCATACTCAACCTGATACAGGCGGCCCTCAGGCGAGAAGATCGTAATAGCCCTGTCATAGGCCCTCGGCATGAACAACACTTCTTCCTCCAGGCGACTCGCTTGTCATCATTTAAACTCCAAAATATTTAAACTGTACTGAAGCCCAAGAGAGGCCTTCAACAACGCCCTTTGAAGACTCCACATAAGAGATGGAACCGTCCAACTTTCTATTTAAATTAATAGGTCTGAAAGATCAAAACCCTTTCCTTATTTTCTATATAGCATTGTAATTCTAAAAACCCTTAGTAGCGCACTGATCAATGAAATATAAAGTTATAGGACATTTATGTAGGATAAATAATGAATGGGACGAATCTTCCCTTTTAACGGACGTCGACCAAAACATAGGCGCATATGCTCCCTACCACCTTTGGAATGGGTCCTGCATACTCCCAATACACGGGATTAAACACGATCAGAGCAAGGAGACTAACCGTATACCTCCCTTTTTGGGTAAAGGGATCGAGTAACGTGACCCTCTCAGTCGCATTTTTCCACTAAACTATCGGAGCAACCCTCTCACGCCAAATCTCTATCTCCCCTTGAGTGGCTCCACAAGGTGGTTGATCCTCAACCTCGCGCCATATATCTTTCGCCTCCTCCCTTCTCCTTGCACGTCCCTCTGTATGCTTAGGGGGGTCTCTATTCTGCCCTCAGGAAAAATCTCCCATAAATATAGCTCTAAAGAAGAGTTATCCACTGGAATATATAACACGGTGCTGAAATCCATTCTCCTCCAGACTGTTAAAGAACTCCTAGAGAAACCCAACTCCTCCTCGATTTTAATCACACCTTCACTATATGTTAGATTTATAAGATCATCTACAAGTCCCATAATTTTATCATATTTATTGAGTATTAAATAATATTCATCTCGCAACTTCATGAATTTCAAGCTCATTTTATTTAACTCAGAATATTCCATAGTGTTTACAACCAATAAAATGAAAGTAAAACATAATAATAAAATAAGCATTATTTTCTTCAACCTTTAATGCTTAAACATATTTATTTGAATCTAAAAATAAGGGAACGCCCCCTCAGAGTTATTCCCCTAGAATCTCTCCGACCTTCCTTATGATGTCCAGATACTTCTGGATCCTCCTAGGGCTCAGACTCTCTGTTAGGGTAAGGTATATTTTTAATTTGAGTTTGGCGCCCTGGCCGGGATTTGAACCCGGGACCGCTCGGGTGACAGCCGAGCATACTGGACCGGACTATACTACCAGGGCTCCTCGGATTCAAACTTTAGGGGTTGAGTGTTGATAAACTTTGCGTTATCGGGGTTGTCTTGGTGGTAAGGGGTGTTGGTACTCCTTGTCCACTATCATTGTTGCTGTGTAGGTGATTCCCGGCACTGCCCTCAGTTTCTCAAGTATCAGGTCTTTGAGCTGTTCTACGTCCTTTGTCTCTGTTTTCACGATGGCGTCCATACTCTCCGAATATGGTCGCCACCTCTTTAATACCCTCGAACTCGGTTAGCTTCCTGCACGCCTCCTCCTCTAGTCCCGCCCTTATGCTCATGAAGATATAGGCTTTTATAGTCATACTATTTCGCTCTCTTCCTTTAAAACTGTTTTTCACCCCTTTTTATTAGGTTTTCAGCGATCAGCAGTCCCTTTCTCGTCAGCCTCACCGGTATCCCCTTGTTATCTCTGTGGCCTGCTGTGATCAATCCCGCATCCCTTAGGAAGCGTAGGTTCCATCGGATGGTTGAGCTTGGGATCCTCATCTCCTCTGACAGCCTTGTGATAAGGGTTGTGTAGTTCATCCCCCCCTCATACCTCTCGGCCAGCCAAGCCAGCAGGGTCCTCTGCTTCCTAGTCAGTCCTAGTGATGCTATGTATGCGAGGTCCCTCTCGAACTCCTTGAGGGTCTCGATCTGAACTCTAACGGACTCCTCGAGCATATGAAGGGTTTTCAGCATCATTTCATATGGTTTGGGATTCGATGGGTCTCTCCCTTGGCTTTTAATGCCCTTTAAGACTCGTCTAGTGGCTTCGAGAAGGGTTATGAGTTCTGGGGTGGTTTTTATGTGGTCTTCCTCATCTGAGGAAGCGGTCACCCCTTACGGTCTTCACCCCTGAGCACCCTGGTATCTAATATCTCTGAGCCTTAAAACCCTTTCTGAGTTCGGGGCTATTCGAGGATATTTCTCCTAATGGCATCGGCCAGCTCCCAGGTCTTGGCTGATCCTCCAAGGTCCGGGGTTAGGGGAGCCCCCTCTCTAAGGGTTCTCATCACGCCCCTCTCAACTTGGTGGGCGGCGTCGGCCTCCCCCAGCCATTCGAGCATCATCTTTGCTGAGAGGATCATGGCTATGGGGTTTGCTATCCCCTTTCCTGCTATATCTGGGGCTGAGCCATGGACTGGCTCGAAGATGGCTCTAGACTCCCCGATGTTCCCTGAGGGGGTCATGCCCAATCCTCCGACTAGGCCTGCTGCGAGGTCTGAGAGTATGTCCCCGAATATGTTGGTTGTCACCAGGACATCGAAGTGTTCGGGGTTCATCACCAGCTTCATGGCGCATGTGTCCACGATCATCTCCTCGTACTCTATCTCCGGATAACCATCCGCGACCCTCCTGCAGGCCTCCAAGAAGATGTCATCTGTGAAGTCAAGCACATTAGCCTTATGGACTGAGGTGACCCTTCTCCTCCCCTCCCTCCTCGCGAGCTCGAAGGCGTATCTGGCTATCCTCTCAGAGGCCCTCCAAGTGATTATCCTTAGGGCTACACCCCAGTCGCGCTCCCTGAATCCAACCCTTCTGTAGAGGTCTTCGGTGTTCTCCCTAACCAGGACCAAGTCGACCCCCTTAGCTAGTGTTGGAATGTTCGGGTACACCTTCGCCGGGCGCACGTTGGCGTAGAGGTCGAGCCTCTGCCTCAGAGGGAGGATGACCTCGCTGGCCGTCCTCCCGACGGCCGCGAATAGGCATGCGTCGCAGCTCTCCACCCCCATCAGTGTCTCCTTTGGGAGGGCTTCACCCAGCTCCTCCTTAGCCCTATCCCCTGCTTGGAGCGTCACAAACTCGAGGTCTAGATCTCCACATTTCTCTACGACGGCTTCTAGGATGGGGAGGGTGGCGGACATGACCTCCGGCCCTATCCCGTCCCCGGGGATGACCGCGATCCTATATCTCCTCATCAATCCATTCCTCCATGTGCATCCTCAAGTACCATGTAAGGCCCCCCTCGGTTATTATCTTAACTATGAAGTTGGGTAGGGGGGTGAACTGGAGCCGCACGCCGGTTCTCAGGTTCTTGAGGGTTCCCCTATTCAAGTCGATCTCCAAGTCGTCACCATCCATCACCTCAGATGAGATCCTATGGCATTGGAGAGCTGGGAGGCCTATGTTGATGCAGTTCCTATAGAAGATCCTGGCGAAGGACTCTGCTACGATGGCCCCCACGCCGGCGTGTTTAAGTGCAAGGGGGGCGTGCTCCCTGCTAGAGCCGCATCCGAAGTTCCTCCCAGCCACGATGATGTCGCCCGGTTTAACCCTCTCGGAGAAGGATGGGAGAACCCCCTCCATCGCGTGTCTAGCCATCTCCTCGGGGTCTGTGAGCTCAAGATATCTACCTGGCAGTATCAGATCGGTATTCACATCGTCTCCGAACCTCCAGGCTCTACCGGCTATGATCAAGCTTCCTGCACCTCTCTAGGGTCTGTTATGGCTCCCTTCAAGGCTGAGGCGGCCGCGACATATGGAGAAGCCAGGTAGACCCTCGCCTCAGGGCTTCCCTGCCTCCCCTTGAAGTTTCTGTTGGAGGTGGCGAGGCCTACCTCTCCATCCGCCAAGATCCCTATGTGGCCTCCAAAGCAGGGGCCGCAGGATGGGTTGCAGATCAATGCCCCTGCCTCGGCTAAGGCCTCTAGGATGCCCGCTCTCAAGGCCTTTCTGTATACCTCTCTGGAGGCTGGTACCACGATCAGCCTGACCCCCCTTTTGACCCTTCTGCCCCTCAGGATGGAGGCTGCAGCCTCGAGGTCCTCGATCCTTCCATTTGTGCATGAGCCTATGAAGACCTGGTCTATGGGGGTTCCCTCTACCTCTCCTATGGGCTTAACGTTGTCCACCTCGTCTGGACATGAGACCTGGGGCTCAAGCTCGTCCACCTCGAAACTGTAGATCCTCTCATACTCCGCGTCGGGATCGCTCTTAATCCATCCCAAGGTCTCCAATTCTCGCTCATTGAGGTATTTTGCAGTCTCAGCGTCGGGCTCGACTATGCCTGTTTTGCCCCCCATCTCCACGGTCATGTTGCATATGGTCATCCTCCCTGAGACCCCCAATCTCCTGATCGTGCCCCCGGAGTACTCCACAGCCTTGTAGCTTGCCCCCTCAACCCCTAGCTCCCCTATTATCTTAAGAATTAAGTCCTTCGGGGTGACCATGGAGGGAAAGTCTCCTTCAACGTTTATCCTTATGGTCTCTGGCACCCTGAGCCAGGTCTTCCCCGTGGCCAGTACCACCCCAATGTCGGTTGAGCCTAAGCCGGTTGCGAAGGCCCCAAGGGCTCCATGGGTGCATGTGTGGGAGTCTGCCCCCACGACCACCATGCCGGGCCTAACATGTCCCTCCTCGGCTAGGACTTGGTGGCAGACCCCGGCATCCACGTCGTAGAGGTTTCTTATTCCCTGCTCCTGGGCTATCCTCCTCACCTCTTTATGGATGGCTGCAGCCCTTATAGATGAGGCCGGGGCAACATGGTCGAGGAAGAGAAAGACCCTCTCGGGGTCCCAAACCTTATCTATTCCGGTCTCCCTCATCGCCTTGAAGGAGAGGATGGCCGTCAGGTCCGGGATTAATGCAACGTCTACCCTTGCCTTAACGATCTCCCCCGCTTCGGCCTCCTCCAATCCTGAGGCGCGGGCGAGTATCTTCTCCGAGATCGTCCGCCCCATTCCTCCCGCCCCTTTCTCCGGTCCTTTCCTTCTCACTGATCCTCGGCGTTTTATAGGAGCCTGTTCATCCCTTTCAGGATGGCTTCGACGCTTGCCATAACCGTGTCCCCGTTCACACCCGTGGAGGTTACGCTCCTCTCCCCCCTTCTCAGTAGGACCATCACCTCGGCTATGGCATCTGTCCCCCCGGTTATCGCCTTCATGAAGAACCTCTCAAGGCTGATGTCGGCGAACCCGTTGACTACCTTCCTAATGGCGTTTACGGCCGCGTCTATCGGGCCGTTCCCTATCCCCGAGCCTATTAACTCCTTTCCATCTACCAGCAGGGTAACGGTCGCGGTGGGGGTCACCGTGTTCCCCGTCACCACAAGGAGCTGCTTGAGCTTAACCCTCTCCTCCCCCTTTACCTCCATGATATTCCTGGCTATGGCGTAGAGGTCGGCATCTGAGACCTTCTTCCCCATATCCCCAAGCCTTTTAACCTCCTCCGATATGGCCCTGAGCTGGTCCGAGTTGGGGTTGAGGCCCATCTCCCTGAGCATGGCCTCTATCGCGTGCCTGCCTGTGTGCTTACCCGCGACGATCCTACGGCTCCTCCCGACGAGTTCAGGTGTTAGGGGTTCGTAGGTGCCTGGATGCCTCAAGATCCCATGGACGTGGATGCCTGACTCATGGGTGAAGGCGTTATCTCCTACTATAGGTGCGGTGGGAGGTAGGTAGACCCCGCTCAGCCTCTGGACAAGGTCTGAGGTCTCAGATATCCATTGGGTCCTTATGCGGGTCTTCACATTGTACTGGGCTAAGAGGGCTATGACCACCTGCTCCAAGGAGGCGTTCCCAGCTCTCTCTCCCAATCCGTTCACGCATACATGAACCTGTTCGGCTCCGGCCTCGACCGCGGCCAGGGTGTTCGCCGTAGCCAATCCGAAGTCATTGTGGGCGTGGGCGCTTAGGGGAACCTTAACTGAAGACTTCATCTCCCTGAAGAACTCGTAGGTGGTTCTCGGCGTCAAGACCCCAACTGTGTCCGGGAGGTTTATCTTGTCGGCACCCGCCTCACAGACGGCGTTGCAGACCTCCTTAAGAAATTGAATCTCAGTCCTGGTCGCGTCCTCTGGTGAGAACTCTACATACAATCCATGCTCCTTTGCGTACTCCACCCCCTCAACAGCCTGCCCGAGGACCTCCTCCCTCTTCATCTTCAGCTTGTGCTCCAAGTGGATGTCTGAGGTGGCTATGAAGATGTGGATATAATCGACATCGCATGCAAGCACCCGGTCTATCTCCCCCTTGATCGGCCTGGCGAGGGCGCAGATCCTCGCCTCCAAGCCCTCCCCGGCGATCCTCTTCACAGCCTCAGCCTCACCTGGCGATGTTATTGGGAAGCCGGCCTCTATTACGTCGACCCCAAGCTTGTCCAGCTGCCTAGCGATCATCACCTTCTCCTCGACGGTGTATGCGACACCGGGGGTCTGCTCCCCATCCCTCAACGTGGTGTCGAAGATGTAAACCCTCTCAGGAGGCCTCACACCCTGCCCTCCAATATAGTTGCTTAGGTAAAACCTCCCCTCCAAACCCATGCACCTAAAATTACCCAACCCTAACCCATCCAGCTCATATAATCATTTTGAGTAACTATAGTTACACATGAACTCGGATCGGCGCCCTCACGACTGAAATCGGGAGAACCTCGGTTCCACAAGACTGGGCCTTTTCTCATACCCAGTTTTAGAATCTATCAATAGCCACCCTGCTATTGGCTTCCCTTCCTCCCCGCATATTCTCCGTAGAGAATATAGAAACCAAACCTTCGCCAAGCTACCCCAGGCTAACCATTAGACCCTGAAACGCCCTGTAGTAGTATGGTTTTCTATTATTATCTGGAACTCCCTTATCCCTGAAAAGGTCCTCTCTCCTGAGCGTTTCTATTCAGAGATCCATGAAGCGCTTAACTCCTTAGGCTTGGTGGAGGCGCCATGGAAAGGTTAATTGTTTAGGATCTGGGACTCAACTCATATTATTTCGCTTGTTCCTTCGAAATGCTCGTCTCCTATGATTAGTCTTGCACCAAGAGCTTTTGATGTTGCCAGTATTATTGCATCGAATAGACTTGGATTTCTGAGCCTTTCTAGTCCAGCCTTTTCTATGAGGTCCATATAGCATCTTGCAGCTTCAAGGGTTATATTTTTGTCTATGGGAACTATCTCTGAAGATTCCTCGATTGCCTTTAAGCGTTCAAGAATTTTCTGCTCTTCTACTCCTTCTCTTAAATATTTGCAAGCTATTTCAGCTATGACGATGTCAGGTGTATATACTTCTTCAGCTTTTTGTATAATCTCCTTACTTTTTCGCCGCTTTTACTTCTGATGAATATTTCAATCCATGTATAGGTGTCGATTACGGTCCTCACCCCAGTCTTTCTCCGAGAATGGCTTTATCCTCCCTCTATCTACCTCAAACACCTCCTCAAGCCTTTGTCTGCGCTGCTGCATGATAAGTAGACATATGACCTCGTCAAGGGTGAGTGTGTTTAGTCTTTTACAAAGGCTTTCAAGCATTCTAAACTCTCAGGCAATTCTGGAAGCCATGAGCCTCAGGAGAAGTATCAGCTGATATACTTCGACTCACTGCATGCAGCAACAACAATCCTGCATGATGGAGCAATCTTCTCTACGGACAAAGCTTACACCGGAATAAGAGAAATAAGAGAGAGTAAAGCAATAGACCCTGAAGATGCGCTAATAGGCTTAAGTTAGGAAGAGCAGGTAATGCCAGCTAACCCATCCATAAAGTGGATTCAGCTGGAGCGCCGGGGGTGGGATTCGAACCCACGCGACCCTCACGGGTCACAAGCTCTCCAGGCCTGAGCCCCTAGAAAGGTTTGCTCCATACCACTAGGAGACCCCGGCCAATGGTAAAGATTCCTCACCGCGATTTAAAGGTTCTACCCTAAGCACCTCTTAAAATGTTTAATAGAGGGATGGGATGGAATAAAGACATGGCTCATGTGGTGGCTCATCTTTAATTGATATCTTTTCTTTATTGATATCTTTTGAAGCATAATATCTCCAATATGCATCCAACTAGGTTGTGTGTGTCCATGTAGGCCCACCCTTCCTCTGGATCCTCCATCCTGCTCGATTGGAGGGGTTGTATCCCCTGTCTCCTCCATTTCTCCAGCTCTGCCTCAAATGGTGTTGAGGCTGGGAGACCAATATGGTGGATCCCCTCCCCATGCTCCTCCAGAAACTCCTGGAGTATTGTTCTCCCCTCTAGGGGCTGGGCGAGCTCTAGAGTTATGGGTCCAAGCCTCGCGAAGCCGAATTTTATTGTGTACTCCGCGGGCTCCCCCTGGACGCTCCCCCTAGACTTAGGGGTGTGGAGCACCCTTATCCTGAAGGGGCCTATCCCAAACCTCTCTGCGAAGGCTCTTGCGGTTCTCTCCACATCCCTCACGACTATGCAGAGGTGGGCGACCTCACGGAGCATAATCTTATCCTCTGGTATCATAAAGCTCATGGTCCATCAGATATTGATTGAGGGCCATCCTAATTAAGGGTTAGTCTGAACTGGACAATGTTTATCAAATCAACCTTTGAAACCTAAATAGAGATTAATTCTTTTTCCTCTGGAGCGAGATCTATTTCTTGGGCTTGGCCCTTGGCTGGGTGACTATCTTAATCACGTCCCTGTGTCTAAGGTTGTACTCTTTTGGCAGGCGCATGCCCGTCTTGGCGTCTATGGCCATGATGTAGCTCTCAGCCAGCCTCGTGTGTACGGTTCTGGCTAGATCCAAGGGTGTCGAGCCATCGGGCATTAGGTGGACATCGGGCAGGATGTTGCCATGGTTGTCTGAGTACCTCGCCTCATCCGCGACTGGGTAGACCATGTTCATCCTGAGGAGCTTGAAGACCACGGTGTTCAGGGCCTGCTGGATACCGGTCCTGAGCCACCTGGCCATCACTCTCTTCTCTACATAGTCTAAGGCCCTCCACTGCTCAGGTGTGAGTCGGGCCTCCTCCCTCAAGATGAACTTCTCCTGCCCCGGCGTATAGTGGAGGAGCCCCATCTTCTCAGCCCTCCTCAGGATAAGCTCCGCCTCTGCCGAGCATGGTGCCACGAGCCTATCGTTGAAGAAGCTGATGAGCATCTCGAGGTTCTCCTCCGCCGTGGGCAGGTCCATCTTGTTCGCAACTATTAGGATCGGCTTGATCAATGGGAGGAGGGTAGCTGAGAATCTGATCGCCTCATCTATATCCCAGCGCTCTATGGGCCTGTCCAAGAGATCCGCCTTAATTAAGGCTCTTTCAACATGGGAGGGGGCTGCCTTTATACCCGAGAGGACCCTGGACAAGGCCTCCTCAAGCGGAGAGGAGGAGGCCTCCCGGGCGATGAGCTGCCTATTCCTCAGGATGATGTCAGCCATCCACCTCTCCACCTCCATCTCGATATCCAATACATCCTGGACTGGGTTCCCACTCCCTGGCTTGGTGAGCCTCCCCTCTTCGTCGACGGAGCCAGAGGCGTCGACTATGTGGATCAGGGCGTCCGCCTGCCCAATGACCGAGAGGAATCTGGTTCCAAGGCCTCTCCCCCTCCAGGCGTCCTTTATCAGGCCTGGAAGATCCAAGAGCCTTATTGGGGCGTATCTCCAGCCCTCAATACAGGCGGAGTTCTGAGGGTTATCCTTAACCCCCAGCTCCCTGCAGACACATACGTCACAGATGTAGGCTGCACCCTCATTAGGCTCCCTCGTGGTGAAGGGGTGGGTGGATATCTCGGCGTTTAGAAGGGTGGCGGCGTTGAAGAAGGTCGTCTTACCCACGTTCGTCTTACCGATTATGGCGACGGTCACCAACCAGTATCCTACCAATATGAATAGAAATGCTCCAATAATAAAAGAGTAACACCTTCACCACCCAAACCAATGGAGATGGAGACAGGGGGCGCCTAGCTAGAGCCCAGTTCTACTGTCCTCTAAAATTCGTGAAAATCTCCCAATACCGCTTAAATATCATCTTCCCTAACGCCGTTAAGGGGTAGTTGGATATGCAGCTTCCTGAAATGTGGGGATGAGATTGGAGTAGGCTTGAAAAGGCTAGTGCGGAAGATGACCCCGGAGCATTCAATGTTAAAGTGCTTCTATCTCCTGGCTGAGCTTCTTGCCTTCGAGATGACCTCCTCGATGAAATATATTTTTCCCTCATCATTATAGCTCCTCCTGTCCTAGCTGTTAAAGAGGGGGCTTACACCTCTTTAACCTGCCATAATCTTATGCAACCTTAGGTGAGGCCTCAGATAGTCCCTGAATATGATGTGCCCCTCCCGATAGTGCCCCTACCTCACAAGGGCGGAGGTGATATCAAACACTATGAGTCCCCGAGGCAATAGCACCACTCATCTATCTCCCTTGGTAGGGAGCTCGAATATTCTATAGAATTATCCAACCTTTCTCTGTAAAAGAGCTTGGATGTAGAGGGAAAAGGTTCTAGTTGGACATCCTCTAAGAGTTATGAGATGAACGCATCATCGGAATTAAAGAGGAAGGTTAGGGAAAGGGTCTGGAGGCTCCTTGAGGAGAGGGGGGTAGCGAGGTTTCCTAGGCCTGTTCATGGGAGGATCCCAAACTTCTCAGGGGCTGAGGTGGCTGCCAAGAGGATCCTCCAACTGGAGGAGTTCACCAGGGCCAGGGTGGTTAAGGTGAACCCTGACTCCCCACAGATGATGGTCAGGAGGGGTGTTCTAGAGGCTGGAAAGACCCTATTGATGCCCTCCCCGAGGTTGAGGGGGAAGTTCCTGATCCTAGATCCCAAGAAGATCCCGCGGAGGCTTTATGATAGGGCTGCATCCATCTCAGGGGCCTTCCAGCTTGGGATTGAAGCTGATCTAGAAGACCTCCCAAAAGTCGACCTCCTGGTCTGCGGCTCGGTGGCTGTCACAGAGAGGGGGGAGAGGATCGGGAAGGGGGGTGGATACAGCGAGCTTGAATACGCCATCCTGAGGGAGCTTGGCCTGGTTGAGGAGGAGACCCCCATAGCTACATCTGTCCACGAACTTCAATTAGTTGATGATGCCCCTTTAGAGATGCATGACTTTACAGTTGACTATATAGCCACGCCTGTGAGGATCATAAGAACCAGAGGTGAGAGGAGGAGGCCAAAGGGAATTATGTGGGAAGAGCTCTCGAAGGAGATAGCGGAGATACCCCTCATCAGGAAGCTTAGGGAGAGAAACTTGATGTAGGATACAACTTCAATAGATCTTATGGGTTCTTCATCCATATGCTCCATAAATTGATTTCATGCTTATTGTTTTGAAATTATGTTCACTTTGTCTATAAGTATTGGAGATGCATAGGCCATGTTAAGCGTTGGACGGACCTCCCTTCCTATCTCGATTATATTGTTCAAAGCCTGAAACACATTTCCAGATATCATCATCTCACTTAATGGATACTTCATCTCTCCCGCACTCTCCTGTTTAGCTATTCCTGAAATCTCATATATTATTTTAATGTGGCTTTCATCTTTTTTTGCAGTTTTTCTCTGCATCATTATTTTCAGAATCAAAGAAATTTATTCAAGGTATCTTTTTGGGCTTGAACTTCTTCTCCTTATACTTGCTCACTATCCTTACATGGGTGCCCTTCCTCGTCACCGCAGACTCTATCCCCTCGGTTATCTCGGCACACTCATCCCTCCAGGCGCACACCCTACACTCGTCACCGACGCCATAGAGCCCTATGCAACTTGGACGAGAACCCTTAACCATCTCAAAGAGGAGCTAAAACGGCATCTAAAAGGATTTTGGATTCTTCTCCCCCATCAACAATAAGTAGGCGGGGCTCCTCCCTCATTACAGATTCATGTGAAACCTATAGTCAAAACTCAAACCATGGAGATTCATAGATTTTAACAAATAGGACATTAGAGTCACGATTAAACCATATGAATCTTGAAACATCTATCACTTAAAGAATGTCCAAAAATTATAATCTGAAAACTTTTATCCTGAAACCAACGTATGCAAAGCTTGGTGAAATGCTGAGCCTAGATGTCAGACAATCCCCCAAGACCACAATATACCAGAGATGATGAACTGATTAGACAGGTAGAATGGTCCTGATTTCCACCAATTTTTACATGATTAAAAGTACATGGTTAGAGGATGTTTAAAGGAGAATGTGAGGGTTGTTCTGAATCCTATTTTAACGCCTAAGAATGGATCCGACCATAAACCCCTTCATCCCTTTTAGTTAACGCTGGTTCACATCTATTAGTTGAGAAAGATTCCATTAGATGTAAACCCCCTCCCTATTGGAGAGCATAACGGCATTAAAAGATATACTCTCTAAGGGTCGTTATACTTCAAGGTATGATCACCATATTCGGTCTTGAGGGGATTCCAATAATCAAAGCTGGAGACGACCTAGGAGAGATCATCGTGAGGGCTGCTGAGAGGCAGGGCGTAGGGATCGAGGAGGGGGATGTGGTGGTGGTGACCCAGAAGATCGTATCGAAGGCTGAGGGGAGGCTCCTGAACCTGGATGAAGTTGAGCCCTCTAGCTTCGCCGTGGAGGTGGCCAAGAGTTCGGGGAAGGACCCAAGGCATGTTGAGGCCATCCTGAGGGAGACCCGCAGAATCGTTAAGATGAAGGGGCATGTATTGATCATGGAGACGAGGCACGGGTTTGTGTGCGCCAACGCGGGCGTAGACCTCTCCAACGTTGGGGGCGGGCTTGCCTCACTCCTGCCAGAGGACCCGGACGAGTCAGCCAGAGGGATCAGGAGGAGGATCATGGAGCTGACGGGGAAGGAGATCGCCGTCATAATCACCGATACTTGGGGGAGGCCCTGGAGGCTCGGACAGGTCGACTTCGCGATAGGGGTGGCCGGAATGAAACCTCTCAAAGATTATAGGGGGGAGAAGGACCCCTTCGGATATGAACTCACAGCTACGAACATAGCCGTTGCAGACGAACTCGCGGCGGCCGCGGAGCTGGCAAAGGGGAAGCTGAACGGGATCCCAGTCGTGATAATAAGGGGCTATGAATACCCAAAGGGGGATGGGAGGGCCGTGGACCTTAACAGACCCATCGAGGAGGATCTCTTCAGGTGAGGGGCTGGGCTAAGAACCATTAACGAAGCTGAGCCGCGTGGGGTCTCTAGATGGGCTCCCTAGTTATTTTGAATATGACCGGCCTAGCATCGTCAGGGCACTGGATGGTCTCCTTCCTATTTATCCAGTCCTCCTTAGGGGTATCCCTGGTCAGGGCCGTAATGTATGGGAACAGGGCTGAGAGGGCGTAGATGCAGAGCCTATCACTCTCTTCCTTAACAATCTCAGCCCCCTCAAAGGTTATCCGATCCCCAACCTTATAGTAGCTGCAGGGCCTTTCGCCCCGGGTCTCCAAAACCGTTAAGACAACCTTATAAGGCATTTCAAGAATTAACTAAGAGATTGACATAAAAAGATTATTATGATCATTAGAATAATTCAGGGATATGACCTGTTAATTCAAGGTCTCTGAAAGACAATATCTTTAATGGTGTATATGAGACTTATTCGAGTTTATCCGGAATTCTTCCCATTCCGTTTCAATTATAAAAAATGAGGAAGGCTTATCTGTTTTATAACCCCAAACAACAGATGGAGTCTTCTTGGATCTCTTCGTAGGGACTTCGGGCTGGTTCTACCCTTGGAATGAAGGGGGAGTTTAGACTGGTATATCGCAAACTCTGGGTTGAACGCTGTTGAGCTGAACTCCAGCTTCTACCGCTTCCCCTTCACTAGCATGGTGAAGTCTTGGGCTAGGAAGGGGGAGGGTTTGAGATGGGCCATTAAGGTTAACCGTCTTATCACCCACACCTTCAGGTTCAGCGATAGAGCATTTGAGCTTTGGAGAAAATTCCATAACCTCTTCACCCCATTAGATCATTATATAGACTTTTACTTGTTTCAGCTATCTCCCTCCACAACTCCAAAAGCGATTAATTTGATTGAAGATTTTGTAAAGAAGACAAGGCTTCAAGAAAGGTTCGCTCTCGAAGCCAGGAACATCGAATGGTATGATGGAGAGTGGGTTGATTGGGCCTCAAGCATTGGAATAACCCTAGTAAGCGTCGACTCTCCAGAATTCCCATTAGACATCTATAACACGAGCGGATCAGTCTATTTGAGGATGCATGGAAGAACTGAATGGTACAACTACCTCTATAGCGATGAAGAATTGAAAGAAGTTATGGAAAAGATTTTTAATTCAAAACCGGAGAAAACCTATATCTTCTTCAATAACAATCATGGTATGCTCATAAATTCTAGAAGAATGTTGAGCATATTTGAAGAATTGAAATTAAAGAATTGAAATTAAGGATTTCTATGAAAGGTGAATTATTCATCAAGGATCCTCATGAAAACATACTTCAACTCATCCTCCTAGGATACCCTAAAATAGGATGCCCAGATATTTTCATCTCAACAAAATAACATAACCTAATCTGCGAATCCCCTTAGATCGACCATGCGGTTGTAAGAATTGTTAAATATTATATAATTTGATTGCGTTCTCTGAGAGAATGAGGCTCCCAGCCTTGTAGGCATAGTCTTCATCGATAACCTCTGACTTCACGAACTCTTCTAGGGCCTCTGATATTGCTTTTTTACCCCAGAGGGCTGAGATCCAGAATAATTCTGGTATTTTGTAGCCATCCGAGCCGTACATTATCTTAGTCACGGGAGCCATGTAGAGTAGGCGAAGGGTTGCATCCCTCATTCCGGCTGCTATGAACGGGAACATCTCTGAGAGGTCGATGTACACGTTTGGATAATTGTTTGCCAGATAGCCCGCCTCCTCCACATAGGGATAACCAGCATGAACAATGACAAGCTTTGCTTTCCCAAGATCTTCGTCTGCTATTATGTCGTGGAGGTGGAGGGGGTTAGAGTCCCTCACATCTATTTGGGGCGAGTCTCCTATACCCGTGTGTATCTGGAAGGGAACATCCAGATCTATGCTTTTCTCAAGAGCGCGGCAGAGGAGATAACCTCGGAGAACCCTTTCATCCTCAACACTCTTTGGATCCCTATCTTTTGATGGCACTCTCAAAAAATCTTTGCCCCTTAGCCTCCTATATGCCTCACGAGCAGAGTTTTCATCATGTTTTAGGTTTCTCAACCCGACGCGGTAGGCTACTACTGATTTTAGCCCAACATATCCCTCTGTCTTCACAGCCCGCTCCAGAGATTCCATGAATCGGTCCAGCACCTCTTCAAAGGTTAGATCTGCTTGGAGTATTCGAAACAGAAGTGGTTCAATTCGGTAGATGCATCTCAGACTGCACCTCACCAGTTTCCGGAACTCCTCTAAGGGGACAGAATAGCCAGAATACTCCACAGAGGGATAGCCAGTATCCAAAATGAGCGTGCTGATCTTCGCGTCCTTGAACAACCTCTCTATATAGCCGCTGGGATCTAAAGAGTATTCCTCCTTTCTCCTCTCAACGACAGTATCAAAATCAAAAGGACAATTTAACACCCTAGATAGTTCCTTAACCACTTTCCTATAGAGCAGGGTGTTTTCGCCGTGAACCCTCGGTATGCTGAGGGTTGATAGGTTGAATAGTTGGTGAAACTCCTTATCTTCTTTCCATGGTAGGAATGGGTGGCAGTGATCATCTACAACGGGGTATTGGGATAGGTCTATCATATCAAACCGCCTCGATCACATATCATCTCAGTTCACGATATTATTAAATTTTGAAGTTTTTGAGTGAAAAAGAGGGCCTGTAATTTTTAGAACTGTTTTATCCAAACCACTTATTTCCACCAGAAGAGAGAGGCCAGACGTGGATAAAGTTGGTTTGGCGCGGCCGGCAGGATTTGAACCCGCGACCTTGGGTTTTCTTCTAGGGATCCCCCTATCCGAAGACCCAAGCTCTGTCCATGCTGAGCTACGGCCGCGCAGGTGCCGATCAAATCTCTCCAACAGGATGTTTTAGGGTTTACGAATAATAGCATTTGTTTTTCACCATTGTATTCATAGGAGACGGAAGGCTTGGGAGATAGATAATGAGTGAAAGAAGAGGCCCCGGTGGATTTTGTAAGAGAACTCGTTGGAAGGAGTTTCGTTTACGGTCATGGTGCAATATGAAGAGAGTAAAGGAAGTTAATAGCTCTTGATCTTAATTTTTAGAAATCCTTTTAAAGTGCTCAATGTTCCGTGTTAACAATACTAGGTTGTGGTTTATGGCCGTTGCCTCAATTAATATATCAGCTAAACTCAATTCTCCCCCCTAAATTAGATCCACGTATATCCCTGCAGCTTTAACGGCTATTTCGCAGTTATTGGTAGGATTTCAAGGCGCTTACATCTCTTTTAGCGTTAGTAAGCCTTCTCTTTAAGACTTCTTTATTCTCCCAATAGAAATAATACACTCTTCTTTGGTACTCCTCTGTGGAGATCATGGAAAGAAAGATGATATTATTTACCTTATCGCACTCCTTAGCAATCTCCAATGCCTCTTCATTGCCATTCACTAGGTTGTTTAGAAAGTTGTATTATTTAGATATCTCATTCATCAATTGACCTCAACAAGTTCCTTTTATAAATAATTTTATATATAAAACTTTTCGAAGCGGCTCAAACCAAATTCACGGGGAGTGGTATGGTGTGAAGTTGCTAGTAGATTTTTCATCACTTCCCTTCTAAGAGGTAGTTCATTTTGGCGGATTGAAAGTAATCCAAAGAGGTGAAGGGGTCGGTACAGCTTTGGCATCACGGAAAAATCAAACGCTTGCGGCAACCGTACAAAATTCATCGAAAGGTATGGAAAACATGGGAACGCCCACTCTAAAAAAAGATATGCAGAGGCTGCCCTTAGATGTTTTGGCGATTTCCTGGATATTGGGAGGGTAAGGTTTACTTAAGAGGATCTCCTCATCTCTCGGGAGGGGTCGTTGTCTAGAGCGGTGAGCGTTGAGGTCTCCGTCTTCTCTTATGCGACAGAGGATGAGAAGAAGGTGGAGAGGGCACTTTTTAACCTGGTTCCTGAGGAGGCTATTAAACCGAGCTTGAGGGTTGAGAGGCTAAGCGGCCATTATCGAGACCCCCTTTTGATGATCAGGGGGAAGATAACGGATAGGGATTTGGCAGGGGAGATCCTCAGAACACTGGTTGAGGCGCTCCCCCCGATGGATAGGGAGAGGCTGATCTTGGAGGTTGAGGATCGGGTGGATGAGGCTAACAACCTCTATCTACGCTTCGACAAGCAGAAGGCCTATCATGGTAGAGTCCTCCTTAGTGAGGCAGACCCGATAAGGTTGAAGTTCAAGTTCTCAGGCTGCAATAACCCCGTATCGGACATAAGAAACCACCTGGTCTCCATAATAGAAGGGCTTAAGGATTGAGGGGATGTTTTGGGAGGGCTGGGGTTGGTTAAGTATATTGACCTCCATTTGAAGAAGCCTGCTAAATCCGATGAGCTTCGCTCAATGCTCACACATGCCAAGAGGCTGGGATTCGGGGCGGTCGGCCTCGCCTCTAGCGACCCCCATAACCTCAGAGATATAGGGAGAGGGTTTGATATCGATGTTGTGACCAGGGTCGATCTCAGGCCTGAGAGTGGGAGGGAGCTGCTTAGGTTATTGAGCAACCTTAGATGGAGATATGAGGTTGTGGCTGTAGAGTGCACGAAGAAGGAGGTAGCCCGCCAATCCGCCAAGGATCACAGGGTTGACATCCTCAACTTCTCCCCATCCCCCATCACGAGGATGAAGGTTTGGTTCGACCGCCAGGAGGCCTCTCTAGCCTCTGAGGCGGGATGCGCCCTAGAGATCAACATCTCAGATATCCTGAGGGCTGAGCCATTCCAGTGTGCGAAACTGATCTCGGTTGTTAGGGCCGAGATTGATAATGCGAGGAGGAAGGATGTACCGGTGGTCGTTTCAAGCGGAGCAGACTCCCCCATGCTGATGAGAGGTCCCAGGGAGATCGTCGCCCTCCTGGACCTCCTATCGGTTGAGGAGGAGGCGGGAAGGGAGATGATATCCCAAAATCCGCTCATGATCGTGGAGAGGAATAGGGGGAAGATGGCCCCCGGGTTCGTCGCCCCCGGAGTTAGGGTGGTTGAAGATGGCCGCTAGAGGGGTGAGGCGGAGATACCTGAGCTTCCAAATACTCTCGGAGGGGCGCTTCAAGGAGAAGGTGGTAGAGGAGGCTATCATGAGAGGCATCCTAACCCTCTATGGGATGAAGGGCTTATCTCAGGCTAACCCTCAACTCATAGAGTACGATGCGGAGGAGAAGAAGGGGATATTAAGATGTAGCCACACCCAGCTGAGACAGGTCAGGGCCTCCCTCGCCTACATCACAAACCTTGAGGGGCTCTCCACATCGATCAATGTCAAGAGGGTCTCCGGCACCCTCAGGGCTTTAAGGAGGAGGCAGACTCAAAGCTTCACCAGGCCTACGCCTTCAACAACCTCGATCTCAGTCCCATAGAGCTCAGAGAGTTCCCTTAACCTCTCCAAGACCCGCTCTGCAACCTCGGGCTCCGCGAGCACTGGGCGGCCCCTCTGGGACCTAGGTCTACTCCTGCCCAGGTCTACAGGGTAGAGGCCAAGCTCCCTAAGCCTATCCCCCTCAAACCTCATTAAGGAGACGAAGCTCAACCAGTACTTATCATCCTCCGTGAACCACTTCCTGATCGGATATCCTGGTCTGGGAGGGGCCTTCTGCCTGGCGTCGTAGGCGTCGGATGGGACCCCCTTCAGGGGGTCAAGACCATACCTCTCATAGAACTCGACTGGCTGCTTAGTAACCGTCTCATTCTGGAATATGAAGTTCCCTAGGCCGTAGAAGATGGGCCTACCATCCCTGATCTCGATGCCCCTAATGGCGTGGTGGCCGTGGCAGAGGACGGCGTGGGCCCCCGCATCTATACATGCCCTCGAGAACTCCTCGATAAACTCGGCTGGACGATCCTCCTCTGCCTCCCTACCCTCATGGGCATGGAGGGAGAACAGAACCCAGTCGGCCTGCCTGACAGCCTCCCTCACAGCCTCAAGGTTCCTCTCCATATCCCCCTTATGAGGCTTCGTGCGAACGCCTAGGTCTTCGCCGACTACGAACCTGTTCCGAAGGAAGTAGTAGGCATCAGGAGGCTGGAAAACCTCCTCAAACCCAAGCTCCTTCGACACATCCTTGAGGATCTCGACCGTCTCCCTCCTAACAACATAGTATGTCTCGTACCTCAGGGGGTTGAGGCCGGGCCTCCCCTGGAGGTCCGGGCGCCCCAATCCAGCCCTGCCGAAGGATGGGAAGGTCGAGCAGGCCGCTATAAGGGCTACCCTCCCCTCACGGGTCTCTAGGTAGGCTGGCTGCATCGCCTCGGAGAGATCTAAACCCGTCCCGGCATGGGCCAGGCCAACCGCGTCAAGGTTCTCGATGGTGGCCTCGAGACCCCCGTACATGTAGTCCACGCTGTGATTGTTAGCTGTTGAGACAATATCGAAGCCCATCCATATAAGGTCGTCCAGAACCTCCCTCGGGGCCCTGGTCCAAGTCCCACCGCTCTCGGCGGCGGGGTAGCCATCATAGTCGTGGACAGTGGTCTCGAGATTTGTGAAGGCAGCATCAGCCCCCCTAACAAGCTCCACAAGCCTCATAAAGGAAGGCTCAGAATGCACGGAGAGCCTCATGGTGATGAGGGAGTCCCCTGCTGCAACGATGCTTATCCTCTTCATCCGCATCTCTGAATAAGCGGTAACATAAAGATAAATTAAAGATTAGTACTCACCAAGTTAGAAGAGATTCTCATTACCCCTTAATTCGCCCAGGTGGAGGAGCTAAATCGCCTGGAAGAGGGATGACCAAGCTTTATATACCCACGCCGGCCCACTCCTATGAAAGAGATGACTCTAAGAGAAGACGTGGAGAGGGCCCTGGAAGAGGTTCGCCCACACCTCCAATTCGAGGGGGGAGACATAGAACTTGTAGATGTCAAGGGGGATGTCGTGAAGGTGAGGCTCAAGGGAGCTTGCATGGGCTGCCCCATGTCCCAGATGACCCTGAAGTGGGGTGTGGAAACCTACCTCAGGAGAAGGGTTCCAGGAGTCAGATCGGTGGAGGCAGTCTAGAGATCGAAGAAAGGAGGGATCGACCCTGCTCTCCTCAGAGTTCGAGAGGGCACAGAGCTATGGTGAACTCTTCACCTTGGTCAAGAGGGCGGTGAAGAATACCTTAGGGATCCACAGGGTGGGGCTCATGCTATACCTAGGAGACCTCCCTATCAGGGTAGGTGGGTTCCACCCGTTAGGGACGAACGAGATAATCATCAATAGAAGGCTCATGAAGTCGCCCTTAGATGTTAGGGGCAAGGCCAATATATTCACCCTCCTCCTCCACGAGTATCTCCACAGCTTGGGATATATCGACGAGAGAGAGGTCAGAGCCCTAACCCATCAGATATCGGCCGAGAACTTCGGGAATGACCATCCGGTGACCAGGGCGGCGGTCGTTGGGCCTTGGCCAGATGTAGATATGGAAGAGTATGGAGATACTGTAGAAGACATGAACCTAGAACTGATCCGAGACTTCGAGAGAGTTGAAAGTCATTACATAATTTAATCTTATTTCAAACCATGTTTTCTTCTTTATGCCAAGTTTCTTGAGCTTAGCATAGAAATAATTTAGTCATAATTAAGTAAATGTTCTCTTATGGTAGATCTATCTTTCCTTTAACAAAATCATCCCAGCTGAGATCTCCTTTCATCTTCTCTAAAAGCCTCTTAGTTTAAATTGTAATTGTAATTGTTGTGCTCATATTGGTTAAATCGATGAAAACAATTATAAAACCCATCTAATTGCCAGCTGGAAGGTGGACCGCTGAAGCTCCATATAGAATCCGCAGACCCAAAACAATCCACAACCCACACCTCCACCCATCTGAGCAGAGTCCAGCTATGGGAGCTTGGCAAAGTCTCTCTTTCCGGATGAGGGTAAAGCATCAGAGATGCTTATTGAAGCCATCTCAAGAATGTCAAATGATTTATCAACTACCTCAGGAGCTTGTTGTTCTTCATCTCTTTTAGTCTTAAGTTGACGCCTATCCTGACGGGTTCGAAGCCGAGGGTGACCAGGAATCCCTCATCCTCCTCGTCTCCAACGAGGTAGTTGAAGGGCACTCCTCCACATTCTCCGAAGAGAAAAACTGAGGAGTGTCTTAACCAGTTGGGTTCCTATGCCTTGCCTCCTGAACTCATCTCGAAAGTAGATGATCAACGCCCGTCTGATTGTGTTAGGTGTGAATGTGGTCCCATGATAGACCTCCCCATAGGCGGGGGTGCGATGCGTACATCCTCCATGGCCACGATCACTCCACCCTCTCCCTTAAAGATTATATCAGTCTCCTTTCTTAGGTGTGAGGCATCGTTAAATAAAATATAAAATTTGATCATCTCTTTAGGGTGTTAGGATCTTATAATCATCCATATAGAGGCCCTGTTGGGGAGAGCTTAAAGGTCTAAAATCAAGTTAATGTGAGCCAAAAAACCTAATTAGGTTTTTAAATCTCGAGCTATAGGGTGGATGGCTTGAATAGGCGTAAGGTCGATCTCCTCGACTTCATTGAGGAGACGTGTAGAATAATGAGGGGACATGGCCTCTTTCTAGTCTCCTCGGGCAGAGGTGGAAGGCCTAATGCGATGACTATTGGCTGGGGTCTGCTGGGCACCATGTGGAGGGAGCCGTTCTTCGCGGTCGCGGTTAGGCGTTCGAGGTATACCCATGGGCTCATAGAGGAGTCGGGGGAGTTCACGATCTGCCTTCCAGGAAGGGGGATGGAGAGGATGCTCGAGTTCTGCGGGAGCAGATCTGGAAGGGATCTGGACAAGTTCAAGGAGCTCGGAATCACGCCTGTGAAGGGGATAAGCGTAGAGGCCCCATTTATCGGGGAATGCCCAGTCCACTACGAGTGCAGGGTAGCATATAAAGTGGACGTCAAGGAGGGGCAACTAGATCCGTCCATAGAGAGGGAGATATACCCCCGAGGAGATTTCCACACCATCTACTATGGGAGGATCCTAGGCGTCTACGCTGAGGAAGACGCAGAAGATAGACTTTTAAGTTGATGCTCTTGGGGTTATGGGGATGAAGATCCTAATAGTTTATGACTCTAGGACGGGGAACACCGAGAAGATGGCCTACGGAGTCGCCGAGGGTGTAAGAGGCGAGGGTGTTGAGGTTGAGGTGAGGAGGGTGGATGAGGCATCGATAGATGATCTTCCAGAGGTCGACGGCCTCATTATAGGCTCCCCAGTCTACTACGGCCAACCATCTAGCAAGATCAAGCGCTTCTTAGACGAGTCGGTCAAATACCATGGGAAACTCGAAGGTAAGGTTGGGGGCGCCTTCGCAAGCTCGGGCGGAAATCACTCGGGTGGTGAGACGACGATAATCTCCATTCTGGAGGCCCTCCTAATCCACGGGATGGTCATCCAGGGAACATCGGGAAGAAACCATTACGGCCCGGTGTCGGTCGGAGCACCTGGAGAGGAGGAGTTGAAGACCTGCAAGCTCTTTGGAGCGAGGGTGGCGAGGCTGGCCAAGCTCCTACATAAAGAACCTGAAAAATGAGGCCTCAAAAAGGTAATAAAATCTTTTAAACCCTATTTTTCTTCTACATTTTCTAGTTCGAAGGGATCCTCCTTGAGGGTTGTAAACAGCGTATTGGAGCTGATAGGGGAGACCCCCATAGTCAAGCTCAGAAGGGTCACCGAGGGGCTGGACGCTGAGATCTACGTGAAGCTGGAGTACATGAACCCGAGTGGAAGCTTGAAGGACAGGATAGCCCTCGAGATGATAAGGAGGGCTGAGATGGAGGGGAGGCTGAAGCCAGGCTACACCATAGTCGAGGCAAGCACGGGAAACACAGGTATAGCCCTGAGCATGGTAGGGAGGGCTCTTGGTTATAGAGTCGCCATCTACATGCCCGAGGGTACAACCCAGGAGAGGATCAAGATAATGGAGAGTTTCGGAGCTGAGGTCCACCTAGTTAAGCTGAGAGGTGGCCCAAGGGATAGCCTAGCAGGAGCTGAGGTGGAGATACCCACAAGGGAGGCCTGTCTGAACCTTGAGAGGTCTGAACCGAGGGTTTGGTGGGCCAGGCAGTTCAGCAATTCCGCCAACACCTCGGCCCATATAAAGACGGGGGAGGAGATCCTGAAGCAGCTCGAAGGCAGGGTGGACGCCTTCGTGGCCTCTGTCGGGACGGGGGGAACACTATTGGGAGTTGCCAAAGCCCTTAGAAGCAGGATACCAGATGTCAGAATAGTCGCTGTGGAGCCCTCCTCGGCGGAGTACCCCCTCAAGCATGGGTTTAGGAGGGTCCCAGGAGCAAGTGAGGATGTGACAGGGGGAATAATCGAGGAGATCCTCGACGGAGGGGTGCTCGACGAGGTGATCCAGGTGAGCAACGAGGAGGCCATAGCCATGTCTGATAGGCTGGTTAAGGAGGAGGGTCTCTTCGCCGGAGTCTCAGGAGGCGCCAATGTTCATGCATCCATAGAGCTGGCCAGGCGTCTTGGAGGACCCAAGCGGATAGTCACAGTTCTGCCCGACAGCGGGGATAGATACCTAACAGAAAAGAAGTATATAACATGATTTTATTTTTGAAAAAAAATAAACTCGAACCCGTATTATTTAGAGGTTTATTTTGAAGTTCAATTTCTGGGTAAGCTCCTTATACCTGTTTCGAATGGTCACCTCGGTCACCTTTGCCCCCTTGGCAATCTCACCCTGTGTTCGCCTCTCATCCATCAGTAGACTCGCTATGTAGGTCGCGGCCGCAGCTATGCCTGCTGGGCCTCGACCGCTTGTGAGCTTGAGTTCTATGGCCTTATCGAGTATCCTGCTCGCTATCCTCTCAGTTGCCCCTGAGAGACCCAGCTGGTTAACGAACTTGGATACATAACTGTGGGGATAGAGGGGGGGAACCTTTGCACTCAGTCCCCTCATCAAGAACCGGTAGTTCCTCCCCCCCTCCTTCTTGGAGATTGAGGCCGCCTTTGACACCTCCTCAAGGGTCCTGATTACGTTGCACTGCCTACACGCCATGTATATAGAGGCCGCAGCCACTCCCTGTATCGACCTGCCCCGTATGAGGCGTTGACGGACGATCTGTCGGTACATTATAGAGGCCGTCTCGAGGACGTTTGTTGGGAGGCTCAACTTGTAGGCCACCTTGGTCAGCTCGGCAAGGGCATAGGCCAAGTTCCTCTCAGTGGCCCCAGAGACCTTGGATCTCCTCTGCCACTTCCTGAGCCTGTATACCCTGGCCCTCTCCATGGGGCTTAGCTTCCTACCATAGGCATCGGAATCGTGCCAGTCTATTATGGTGGAGAGTCCCTGGTCGTGGATGGTCCAGGTGAGGGGTGCTCCAACCCTCGTCCTCTTCTCCTTCTGCTCATCATCGAAGGCCCTCCACTCAGGCCCCCTGTCAACTATTATCGAGGAGACCACGAAGCCGCAGTTCCTGCACACGATCTCCCCCTGCTCATAGTCCCTGACGAGATCCGTGCTCCCGCACTCACTACATCGCATAACCTTATCGAAATCATTCAATGCCTAACCACCTCCGCCCTTCCAGGCCTTCTGACATAGAGGGGCCTTCCGACGAGCCTCTCCGGCCTATCCAGCTCCGACTTCACCGCGACGAACGGGTTGGAGACGGGCCCGAAAACGTCGAAGACCCTTCCAACCACCCTATTGTCCCTGTCGGTTACGGGCTCCCCTATAATTGCACTCGTCTCAGCCTTCAGGATCAGGTTTCCACTATTGCTGGAGATGTGTAGGACTGTTCCAAGCCTCCTACTGGGTTTCATGGAATCCCTTCTGAAGGCCGTGACTAGTAGAGAAGGGCCTCCCTTATAACTCTTCTCAGTTCCTGAAGGCCATAATGGGATCTTTACTCAATTCATCGGATTCTCAGGGCCAGCTCCTTTAGGAGCCTTGTCTTGGGCATCTTCTTATCGACCATAACGAGGCCTGTCTTCCTCCACGAGATCCTTGGGTGGGCCGCGCTCCTTCGGAGTTCGGGGTTTAATCCGAGCATTTGGGCTGCTCGGTATATATCCTCGGCCGTCACTCCCCTTTTAGCGACGGCCTTAGGCACCCTTCGCCCATCCCCTCTAGAGAGCGTGGCTTCGAGGTATGAGGGCCATATGATCACCTTTCCCCTCATCCTCATCCCGAGAACCCTTCGGTAGCATCTATAATATCGTTACTCTTCGGTAAGAATCACTGCGTTCAGGATCCCGTCCTGCCCAGGTCTGGATACTATCTTGGCCAGTCCCCTCTCGGTTCGGATGATGGCTCCCTTGGTTATTACCCCCCTTCTGTTGTAGTCCACGCTGGCTGGATTCCTCACAACCCCTAGGATCTTGAGCCTCTCAGTCCTTCCCGTGGCTGGGTCCGAGAGATTAACCTCATCTCCGGAGATGAGCTTCATCTTGATGTTTCCCCCTCGCCCCCTCTCAACCTTGAGCTCGGCCTCCCCGAGCCTTGTCTCCGCGGGGTGTCCGCCCCTTTCATAGCTCCTCTTGGTCCTGTAAGGCCTCCTCTTTCCGCCTGAAGGCTTCCTCTTAGTTAAACCCCCATGCCAGGTCAACCAGCATCCCTCTCATCGGCTTTCCTAAAACTTGGGAAGTGGAGGAATATAAATAGAGGCTAAGAGGCCTAGGTTCCCCCATACTGTAGGGATCACCCCAACAACACTTTCTCAACCTGAAGGTATTGGTATGTTTGCTCCCTGGACCTTAGGGCTCCTCGATCTAGATAATTAGAGTTTGAAACTCTTTGGGGGGTTGAGAGGTTAAGCAGGTTAATGGCCCTGAGGAGTATCGCTCTCATCAAGCCCCCCGGCAATGTATGCTATCGCCTCAGGTGTGGAAGTAAGCATTCCACTGGCTTCTTCCCGTGCGGGTGGCTGGGGGCTATCCCCGTTATCGAGCTTCTTGATCTTCAGACCTTCGAAGAGGCTTCTGAGCTGTTGCTTGGGATCTCCCTTCTCAGCCTCCAATCTGAAGTGGTCTGCGAAGTACCTCGTCGTCCTCAATATGAGGCCATCACCACCCTCCTCCCTCGTTATGAGGGCCATCTCCTCCAGGGTCCTTAGGTGGGACTGGGCCCTTTTACCCAGCCTTGAGAGCACCTCCCTAACCTCGACAGGCTCGTGGTATGCTATGTAAGAGAGGGTTTTTAGGGGTCCAAGCTTCAGCAACGGCTTGGAGGCGAATGCCCTAGCGACATCAGAGTACTCTTCTCTGACCTTCAGGGCTACCATGTCTTCAGGTAGCTCCTCGATGATTAAAGCTCCACCCCTAGCCTCGTATATATTGGCAAGCTCCCTAATGAGATTCAACACCTTCTTCCTTGAACTGGTCTTTAAAACACCCTTCAACTTTTCAATCTCAACAGGTCTTCCAGAGGCGTATAGAATCGCTTCCAACTTAACCATCTCCTCATCTATATTGGAAACCGTTTTCTTATTCATTTTTAACACCCAAAAGATTTATCTTAATATCTTTCTCGTCTTCTTCCTGTTCAAGCTGTATCTCGCCCCTTTGAGCCAGAAACAGGAGGCAGATGAAGGCCCTTACTATCTCTAGGCGGCTCTGGCCCTTGAGGAGGTATGTTAAGCTGATGGCTTCTCCACCTGCACAAAGGGATCTGATCCTTTCTAGGAGGACCTCGAGATGGCCCTCCATATCCTCCTCGATCTCTATGATATAATCCTCTAAGGGCTCAGGGATTGGAGCGACTGGAACCGGCATCCTACCGTGGAGGTTTCCACCTCCGACCGTGGATAGGACCCTCTCGAGGGCATTTATCAGGTCATGGATCGTGGAGCTGGATAGCTCGAATCGGAATGGTAGGCTAAGGGGAGGGGGAACATAGACCTCCTCTTCCTCGGGCGGGCTTTTGGGGGGCTCCTCCATTATGAGGAGGAGCTCGGCCTTCTTTAGGTATATGAGGGATGAGGAGTTTACTGCGATCCCAGCAACCCTGAAGTCCAGCCCGACCCGGCTCATCTCCTCAAGGAGGGATGAGAGGATCTGGGTAAGGTCGATGCTCCAGGGAGATATCTTTTCCAGTATGCTCTCGCTGAATAGAACCTCCCATGGTGGGCGAAGGTAGAAGGGCTTCTCCTGGCCCATTTAGCTGACCACCTCTATGGTCATTGGAAGGGCTATGACCCTGCTTCTATCTCCGGGGTTGAACACGCCGTAGATCTTATCAGCCCTATGGAGCATGACATCCTTCAGGGAGATAACTATGAACTGGGCCTCCGAAGACCTCTCCCTCAGGACCTCCGCGAGCCTCGAGACATTCATGGAGTCGAGGTGGGCATCTATCTCGTCTAAGAAGTAGAAGGGGGCCTTCAGGAAGGATTGGATTGCTAGGAGATATGCGATGGTGGCCACGGATCTCTCACCGCCACTAGCCCCGCTCGCCAGCCTCATAGGCTTCCCCGGGAACTGGATGTAGAGGTCTACCCCTCCAGAGAAGGGGCTCTCTGGCCTCTGAAGCTCGAGCCTTCCCTCGCCTCCACCAGTGAGCTTGGAGAAGATGCTGGAGAAGCTCTCGCATATCTCGTGGAAGGCCTTCATGAAGTGCTCGAGCTTCTCCCTCTCAACCTCCTCGATGAACCTTATGATGGAGGC
Source organism: uncultured archaeon (assembly GCA_938048735.1). GTDB lineage: Archaea > Thermoproteota > Bathyarchaeia > TCS64 > TCS64 > JAGTRB01. The sequence goes on along the minus strand of CALIUM010000009.1, from coordinate 59,288 downwards.
CTTCTCCTCCTCCAATTCATTTATCCTTATGCTCAGTTGCTTATAGTTTCCGACAACCTCATTGTATTGAGCCTCCGCAAGGTTGTTGACAGCCCCTAAGGAGGATCTCTCGGCCCTTATCATTTCCAATCTACCCTCCAACTCCTCAAAATCGACCCCTTCCACGCCGGTCTTTTCAGAGAAGCCCAGTTTTGCCAGATCTCTGAAGCCCTGTTCTAGCTCCATCTGGAGCCTTTCTAGATTTAATTTTAGATCCATATGCATTTTGAGGAGTTTCTCTCTATCTTTCTCCACAATAGATAAATTTTGCTCTAAACTATCTATTTTCTCCTTATACTTGAAAATAAAATCATTCTTTTGTTTAATCTTTGATTCAAATTCAATAATCTTTCTATTAATTTCGACAATTTTTTCAGATATTCCTTTAATTTCACCGCTTATTTCCTCTTTTTCTTTTAAAATTACATTAAGTTCATCTTTCCAACTTTTAATTTGATTCTCCAGTTCCGAGATCTTTGGCTCCAAAATCTCTTTAATCGTTCTATTTAAAATTGAAATATCTAAATTGGTTTTACTTTTTTCATCCTTTAAATGAGATATTTTTTGCCTAAGTTCATTTATCTCTTTTTCTATATCATCCAAATTATATGAATTTATGTTTTCCCTCATTTTAGAAATTTCATATTTGTCTTTTTCTATATCCAATATGGCCTTATCCTTTCTTTCTCTTAAAGTTTTAATCAATTCTTCCTCCATTTTAATTTCGCGGTCTAACTCCCCTTTTTTCTTCTCTAAAATATCTACATTTTTTTCTAATCTATTAATATTATCCTTTATTTCCATCATTTGTTCTTCTATTTTATTTATATTACTCCTTGAACTTTCCACGAACTCAACAAATTTTCTAAGACTATTTCCTGAAAGTTTTATTTCGTCCATTCTTTTAAGTATTCTTTCCCTCAAGATATTTATTGTATCTTTTAAAGCTTTGATTGACTCCTCTTTGGGTATCATCTTAGATAATTCTTCAGGTTTCTGGTGATATCCACCTATAACTCCCCCCATGGCCTCGTAGACATCGCCTGAGATGGTGACAGCTCTATAGCCCTCCTTAGCCATCCTCAATGCGTGGGTCTCATCCTTCACGAGGATGACATCGCCCCACACGAGGTTTACGGCTGGAAGATACCTCTCATCGAATCTGATGAATTGTGCTAATGGCCCCATTATTCCCTCCCCTGAGGGTTCTGGAAGCGGTCTTAAGCCCCGGATATCCTTCAGGGGGATGAACCTGGCGAATCCCACCTTGGTCCTCTTCAGTAGATCTATGCAGCCCATGGCCGAGTTCAGATCCTCGAAGACGATGGCCTTAATCCAACCGTTCGAGGAATTTATTATCGCCTTCTGGTACTCCGGCTGGAAGCCTATCAGGTCCTCGAGGGGGCCGTGGTATCCCGGTAGAGCCCCAGCCTCCCCCATCTCCTTCACCCTCTCTAATCCCTTGTCAGCAGCGGCCATCTTCTCCCATAGCTCCCTCTTCGCTGAGAACTGGGTTATAGTCGTCTCAACCTCCTTAGCAAGCCTACCCGCATCCACTATTATACCCCTCAATCGTCTCTGCCTCTCCACCTGTTTCTCTGTCTCGAGGAGCATATCGTGAAGTTTTTGAACCTCCGATTCCCTGAGTTTCTCCAGTTCCTCGTATTTTGCGATTAGTGATTTAAGAGTTTTAGATACCTCTTCTCTTTTATTTCCTATCTCTAAAAATTTCTCTTTAATACTATTTAAATTATACAATTTTTTCTCCAGTTCAATTTCTAAACCTTTAAGAACTTCCTGCTTTGCTACCATTGATTCTGAAAGAGATTCAATGTGTTTTTGAGACCTTTCTAAATTCTCTTTCATTTTTCTCATTTCTTCTTCCATCGTTTTCAATTTATCTTCTTTTTCCAAAATATCCAAATTCATCTGTTTTTCATTTTGAATAAGTCTTTGAAAATCTTCGTTTTTTTCTTTTACTTCAATTTTAAGTTTTTCTAGCTCCATGCTCTTTTCTTCTATTAATGCTTGAAGGTTTTGCTTCTTCGAGTCGATCTCCTTAATTCTAGCCTCGATCTCCGCCTTCAAGGAGCTCTTCTCCAGGAGTTCGGATCTCAGGGCCTCTAAGTCCCCGTCTTCTCCCTTTAACCTGTTCAGCGTTTCCCAGTCAGAGAGAACTTTCTCCCTCTCCGAGATCAGCCTTTCCCTTCTCTCCTCGATAGCTCCAAGCTCTGCTTGAATCTCCTCGAGCCTCTTCCTGACCTCCCCAATGCTTTCCTCGAGGTTGAACAGCCTCATAGAGAGCTTTATCGCCGAGAGCTTCCTCTCCTCCTCGACTAGGAACCTGTACCTTATAGCGTCATTCCTCTGCCCCTCGAGCTCCATAACCCGCTTCCTGACCTCATCAACCCTAGCCGAGGCGACCTCGATCTTACGCTCCGCCTCTGAGAGCCTCCTCTCCGCCTCCGCCCTCTTCTCCTCATACACCGCTATGCCTATGAGTTCCTTTAGGGATGCCATCCTCTCTTGAGGGGTGAGGTCGCTCAGCCTTGTAGCCGCCCCCTGGAGGACGATGTTATACCCGCCGGGGCTGATGCCGGCCATCCCGAGGAGATCTAGCAGAACCCTCCTAGAGGTTCTCTTTCCGTTTAGGAAATACTTGCTGTTCCCCCTCCTGTCTATGCTCCTCCCGATGGTCACCAATGGCTTATCGATTGGGATGCTTCTATCCGAGTTGTCGAGGGATATGCTCACTTGGGCGACGGTGGCCCTCTGGCCTCCACCTCCATCGTATATCAGCTCTGTGAGGTCGGAGGCCCTCATCCTCCTGGATGCCACCTCTCCTAGGACGAACTGGACTGCGTCTATTATGTTACTCTTTCCGCTGCCATTCGGACCAGTTATGACATTGAAACCCCTCTCCAGGTTCAGCCTAGTGACTCCGCCGAAGGACTTGAAGTTCTTCAGCACGATCCTGGTTAGATGAGTCAACCTTATCCCCCGCCTCTAGATTGCCTCACTTATCCACATGGAGGGTTAACGTTGTCGGTACCAACACGCGCCTTTTCTATAATCCTTTAAACAATTCAAGCCTGATGTTCGCGGGCAGCTGCAAGATATTCGTATTACTGAGTATTAGATTGGGATTACGATTTTCTCTCATTGCGCCAAGGATTTTTGGAGCCCCTCCATCTTCAAAAATTTAAATCTGTGCCTCCAGATCGAGATTTGGAGTGCTATGAGGCTGAGAAGGCTTGTTGAGTTGATGGTAAGGGAGAGAATCGATATCTACATAATATCTCAAAAATCGAGTATCTACTATTATTCAGGAACTACAGGTGGAACTTTTCTTCTAGTAAATCTTGATTTTGAACCTCTACTATTAGCACCTAAAGTTGATTATACAATATCTTTGGAACAAGCAAAAGGGTGTAGGGTATATCCATATAAGAGAGATCAAATTTTGGAAATAATTGAAAGTGAGTTAAAAAAGATTAATGCTAAAGTGATTGGATTTGATGATTTGCCGATTGAAGTATATAAAGGATTAAATGAAAGATATAAAGAAGGCGAGTTTATTAACACATCCAAAATAATCTGGGAGATGAGAAAGATAAAGGATCCTCAGGAAGAGGCGCTGATGAGAAGGGCAGGAGAGCTTGCCAGCATCGGTATGAATTCCATAATGGAAAGCCTTAGAGAGGGGGTGAGGGAGTTCGAGCTGGCGGCGGAGGCTGTCCACTCCATGATGAGGGCTGGGGCCGAGGGGCTCGCATTCCCGATAAGCATCGCCTCAGGGCCGAGATCGGTTTATCCACACGCCGGTGTTACGGATAGGGAGATTAAAAGAGGTGATTTTGTCACGGTGGATCTCGGAGCTTCATATAAGGAATACAAGTCAGACCTCACAAGAACCTTCATAGTTGGAAAGCCCACGAAGGAGAAGGCTGAGATATATGAGACCGTCCTCAAAGCAAAGGAGGCAGCGATGATGGAGTTTAAAGAGGGGGCAAAGGGAAGAGACTTGGATAAGACTGCAAGGGACATCATAGATAAGGAGGGCTACTCTGAGTATTTTGTACACTCCTTAGGCCATGGGGTTGGGCTGGACATCCACGAACCCCCATCCCTCAACGAGATAAGCGAAGATACCCTGACATCGGGAAACGTCGTTACATGCGAGCCAGGGATATACATACCGGGGAAGGGGGGAGTCAGGATAGAGGACACGGTCCTAGTGGGCAGGGGAGGGGCCGAGAGATTAACAAGATTTGTGGAAAGCCTGGATGAGGTCTGTATATAGGCTCCTACCTCCCGAACCTCCTACTCCTCTGTTGATAGCTCCTTATCGCCCTATAGAGGTCTATCTCCCTGAACTCAGGCCAGTAGACATCGATGAAGAATAGCTCACTATAGGCCGACTGCCAAAGGAGGAAACCGCTCAGCCTAGACTCACCGGAGGTCCTAATGATAAGGTCGGGATCCTGCTGGGGGAGATATGAGGTGTATAGAAACCTCTGGAAGGTCTCCTCATCGATGGAGTCGGGGCTCAGCTCACCACTAGCCACCATCCCGGATATCACTCTGACGGCGTCGATGATCTCCGCCCTACCCCCGTAGGCGATGGCCAGATTAAGGTAGAATCTATCATAGAGCTTGGTCGCCTCCTCAACCCTGTATATCAGATATCTCAGATTCTCCGGCAACAGGTGGAGCCTACCTATAACCCTAACACAAACCCTGTTCTTGTGGATCACCTCGCTCTTCAATACCTTATCGAAGTTCTCCTCCGCGATCCTCATCAGCTCCTCAACCTCCCTTTTAGGCCTCTGGAAGTTCTCGGTCGAGAATACATACAATGTGACCATCTTTATCCCGAGCTCTATACACCACTTTAGGAATTCCTCAACCTTAGATGCCCCCCATCTATGCCCCTCCCAGGGGGCCAGATCCCTAGAGAGGGCCCAACGCCTATTCCCATCGAGGATAACTCCGATATGCCTAGGCATCTCGCCGGACTTTATCTGCCTTCGAAGCCACTCCCTATAGGCCCTATAGACACCCAAGGAGGAGAGGATGCCCCGAAGAGACAATGCGACTCCATATTCCACGGGCACGAGAAGATAAAACCATAGCGGGAGCAAGTGGAGACCCTTTATCCATTATAAATTTACATGAACTTTTTATGAATCCCGTATAGGATGATTACGGAGGTTATCGTGGTTATAAATCCCCATATCGTCATGAGCACCAGAGGGGATGTGAGGGTGAGGGGCTTACCAGGCTCGTTCAAGACCTTCGCCGACTCGATGGCTATGAAGCGGAGCCAGAAGGTGACAATTAGGCCCACTATGTTCCTCAACCTCCTTGGGTCCCCTTGGATGAAGTAGGAGACGAAGCCCCCAAGCAGTGCCACCATGGCCCCAAAGACGATGAGGTCAACGGCCTTTAAAAGGAAGTTCCCAACCAAGATTGGGGAAAGCTGAATCCAGTATGCTATATTAGACCAGAAAGGGGGGGAATTCTCTGGTATAAACCCAACAGCCTCAACAACGCCCAGATAGCAACCTATCACGGATAGGATTAATCCCACGCCAATAGATGCTAGAACGAGCTGCCTCTCAGGTGGCGGAAGCATAAACCTGAGCGAGGCCAGCTTTTTATCTATTCCAAATCCTCTAAGGAGAAGGGTCATCCCGACGATGAAGGGGATGATCATACCTGCATTTTGAAGCTGATCTAAGACTATCAGGAAGCCTAAGACGACGAGAAGGATCCCTGGAACTCCCAGGCTAAATCTCGAATAGTGGGGATCGTTGAAAAGGGTTTTCATATAGCGTAGAAATATGGCCCAAGACTCCTCTATCCTCTCGCTATGTTTAACAACTACGCGACGTATAGAGGTTATATGTATTCGAGACTGGATTATTGGAACAATAAACTCGTCGGCAAACCCATCTGTAACCAGGATAACCTCTCTTGACGGAAACTTCTCAAGAACGATCCCCAATTCATGTATCAGGCTCCTATCGGCCTCAACGCCCCCCTCACTGGATCCAGCTATGGTGGCAAGCTGATAGGTATCTTCACCCTCAGCTGCGAGCCTATCGTATAGGCTAACGGCCGCGAACATCGCGTTAGCGTCAGCCTCTTCTGGATCGGCGAGGGCGAGGCGTGAGGCGGCCTCTAAATTGGCATCTCTGCCCAAGATGGGGGTCTCTATACCCGTCTTTCTTCCTATATCATCGTCCCTATCAACACATAGGATAAGGATATTACGGCGAGAATCAGGTGCCGCCATAGCTCAAGAATATTGGGGAGACCTCTTATAAGAGCTTATCTCAGTTTTCTTTCAACACGATTTAAGCTACTCTCTTATGGGGGAATCATTCAACCATTAATTGGCTTACACATCTAGGTTCAAAGCCTCTTTAAGGCTCTTATATCTGTTTCTGATGGTGACCTCGGTCACTCCTGCAGCGTCCGCTATCATCTTTTGAGTCCTCTTCTCCTCGTTTATCATGCAGGCTATGTAGAGGGCGGCCGCTGCAAGGCCCATGGGATCTTTTCCCCCAGTAGTCCTTAGGCTCTCAGCCTTCAGAAGGATGTCCATCGCCGTCCTCTGGGTCTTCTCGCCCACCCCAGCCTTGGCTGCTATCTTGGGGATCCTCATCCTCGCGTCGGGGATTGGCATCTGGATCTTAAGCTCCCTTAAGAGAAGCCTGTAGCAGCGGGCTATATCCTTCTTATCAATCGGGCTGTGCCTCGAGATCTCCCTGAGGGTTCGGGGGGTCTGGGTTGTCCTGCAGGCGGCGTAGAGGGATGCTGCCGAGATGGCTGAGATGGACCTCCCCCTGACAAGCCCCTTATCCAAGGCCCTCCTATAGATGAAGGCCGCCTTCTCCTTGACCTGTTGTGAGATATGAAGCTTGTCACACAGCCTATCGAGCTCGGCCATCGCCTGCGACAGATTCCTATCCTCGGATGTGTGAACCCTCGCCCTCGTCTGCCACTTCCTCAGGCGGAGCATCTGCAACCTCATCTTGAGGGGTATCTTCCTCCCCATAGCATCCCTGCTAACCCTTCCAATGGTGGTGGTGAGGCCCTGATCATGAATGGTGAGGGAGACTGGGATCCCAACCCTGCTCCTGCTCTCCTTCTCACTTTGGGTGAATGCCCTCCACTCCGGTCCCTCATTCACCGTGAATTCCCTAAGGACCAGCCCGCACTCTCCGCAGATCACCTCTCCAGAATCCTCATCATGAATGATGGTCCTGCTCCCGCACTCCGGACATTTATCATCATCAACAATCCTATCCTTTCTTATCGTCAACTCATATCCCAACATTCATTTTTTTAAAAAAACCGCACATCTCTCATGAAATATCCTCTTCTCAAACATTAGAATAATCTATCACCTGAACACATGAGAACTTAAGATTCCCATATTTAAACTTTACGGTTTTAACATAGATGATTTCGACCCCACACATAATAACCGCAACTCAAACGAGAATTCTCTAAAAAAGATTTCTTGGCCGCACGGGGGAGATGGGCGCCGTAAACTTACAATACTATTCCAACCATGGCTGATTCTTTGGAATTTTGTCTACAAATTTTTCCTGGAGGGCCCCTTTAAGAGAAATTTGGGCAGCTACGCTTTACCCGAACTACAAAAGAAATACAATGCTCCTATTTTAAGCCTAGTTGTTGGATTGTTTGGGGCATTGTGACACTGGCCGCATTTCGCAGTAAAAGACAGCGTCATGGCGGTCAACTATAATAATTTCATCTGTTTCGCTAGTTTCACGCTCTTCTACTCGATTTCTTATACGTGGCTTTATAACTCCACCGAAGGAAGCTTGTTAACTGCATCGCTATACCATGCATCCACAAACGCGGCAAACACCACAATATTTGTTAGAGGAAATATTTCCAATTCCATTTTCCCATTCTATTTTCTGATAGTCATTAGTTTATCTTTCATTCTCGTTTCTGCATTCAAATCAGATTCTCTCTGCAGTAAAAAGAGGGTGGTGCTGAACTAACCGCTCAAGGGGTTAGAAACTGTGGAGTAAATAGTTTACGGTTATTTCTTTGCTGAATCGCTTGTGGATGTGATCTGAAGGATTCAAGTCTTCGAATAGGTCTGTGTGTTAAGGCTGACAAAACTGCCTTGCCTTGTTGTCTTGCAAGGCTCTGAAGACTGTAAGCCACAATTTTAGCCGTGTCATGGTCAAAGGTAGCTGCAAACTCATTCAATATCCAGAACCGGACTCGACTCTCAACCATTTTAGCAATTTTATTAGCAGTATTTTTGCCAGCCGCTCAATGGTTTATATACAAAGGAAAAGGAATGCATCATTTAGACCTACTCTGCTAAGTAAGACTTCTTCGAGGGGTTTGCTTAAAATCTCTATTAGCGGCTTGTTTGCGTTCTGCACTGCCCACCATGTTTAGCGTTTCAGGGTCTCCGAAGAGCTCTTTAACGCCTGTGCCTGGGGCTAGGTCTTCGGCTTGGAGTTCGCCTACGAAGTCGCCGAGGAGTCGATTGCATTTGGCTATGGCTTTTGGATTGGCGTCCCCGTCCTGGTCAGTGCAGTTTCTGATCAGCTGGTCTGGTTGGGTGTTCAGCCATTTGCAGTAGCGGTAGACGCCGTAGAGGTACTGATTGAGTGTGCCTTGACTTGCCGTTCTGTGACGGAGCAGGTGCTTAGCGAGCTGTACGGTTGATTCGTTGCTGGAGGCGAATCGCACCAGTGCTGGCATCTTCCAGCCAGGCTGTTGATTATGTATTGTTTGAAGTTTCTCGTCGGCTGCTAACTGCGGTTCTAGAAGCCAAAAGCAATGAAACGGAATCCAAAAGCCAAATGATAATTATGATGCCGTTTCATTGGTCTCTCGACTTTTCAAGGCTTTGAACGGTTCTATCATGCTCGATCAGCATTATCTCCTCGTTTTGCTTGGTCAGCCAACCAACTTTTTCGCGCTCTGCAGCCTCAGCCACTTGCTGCGGTATGTTCTTGAAGATAACGTGATCTTTGTAGCGAATGTAGACGGCTGAGCCGGAAGGAACCGTCATTCAAGTTTCCCCTTGTTCCCGGTTTTCCCAGACTTTTTTGTAGAATTGCGAGCATCTCTGTGGTTACGAGATGACGATAGTTTCCAGCCATTTCTTGAGGTTGTTTCGGTGAAACAGGCTTATTGGTCTCTGATTTTCGAGAACGCAGAGGTGATTAGGCTTCTCCTGCAGCTTCCTCATGCAAACAAAGGTTTACCCATTCTGGAAACAAAGTTAACGCCACAGCAAATGGAGTATTGAGAAACTGCATCAAGGGAATTGATACATGAGAGTAATTGAGAAGGTTTAATATGCTGGATTACATTGTTTGAAAAGCAAGGGTATAGATGGCTGCAAAGAAAATGCCAGTCAGACTCCTTGGAATACAATGGGAGCCTTAGGTCTCTTTCTTTTAATTTTTCCCTACTACTTTCTTGGGCCAGAGGCATATATTTCCAAGAGCAATCCTGCTATGGGATACTTTCTTCCCAAATATCTCGGAGCATGGATTACGCTAATACTCGCCGTATTTCTCCTCGCATTTTCAATGATTGCATTGGCCTTTTATGTGCGCGCTGTTTCATACAAAAAGTCATAAAAAGATAATAATATAAAGTAACAACGATAGCAATGTGAAGTTTGACAGGCTGTGCAAGAATGAATCTTGTCAAAGATGTTTTTCTAAAGGCTTTCTTGATGCTAAAGGATCCATCTAAAACTTTGCAGGAGATTCATTCAGAAAAACCCAAAATATCTTTGCTTTCTTATTAATAATTGGCGATGTTATAGCTTTTCTTACGCCATTGGAGGTCTATTTAGGTTTTGAGGATATTAATGGGCTTCATACAGGAGGGCAAGCCGAGTTTCTGGCAAAAGATGTTTCCACGATTTATGGGTTGGGCCTTGAATGGCTTCCCTTTTTAATTGAAATGTTCTATATGTCTTTATTATCCTTTTGACCACAATTTATCTTCATGCGATTTTGAAAGCGGTTGGCGGAAAGGGCTCCGTAAAGAATACGCTAATGATGATAGCATATGGTGATGCTCCAGGGTTATTGTTCGACTATATACCTTATTTTGCCACGGTAGCTGCGCTGTGGGCTGCAGTGATTCAGCTTTTCATGGATCCTATAGTGCTTCATAAACTTTCATTGACCCGAGCAAGCATAATATTCAGCGCACTAATAGGTTTAGGAATAATAGAAATTGCATTATCCTAACAATCACATTCACTTAACCTAAAAAAGAGAAAAAGAGTAGGGATGGCGACCCCCCGGTTCGCCATCTTTTTGAAAAGTATAAATCACACTCTAGAGGATGGTAGCCCGGGAGAGATTCGAACTCTCGTGACGAGGTCTCTCCGGCGGAGCCTCCAGAGCCTCGCATCCTTGACCGCTAGATGACCGGGCTCCAACCTTCTATCAGAGAATGGGGCAATATAAGCCTAACTAATGGTCATTAATTACATGGTGCTTCTATCAATTTATATATCAAAGGTGAACTAACTTTTATTTCTAATATTATATAATATTTTTATCTTCAATCTGTTTATTTGATTTAAAGCTCTTGGCTAGTTAGTGAAAGAGTTTAATGTAAGATGCCTTAAACCATTAAAGAGTTATGAAATTAAGCAATGAGATATTAAGTAGAAAGAGAGAAATATAGGTGGCTTCATAGAAGATTCCGTGACCTTAACTCTAAAGTCTGAGCTTCTAAGGCTTCTGAGGGAGGACCTGGAGTTCCGTTATGCTGTGGTTGGACTTTTAGAGTTGGAGGAGATATTACGAAGGCTGGATAGATATGAGGAGAGGATGGCAAGGATCGAGGAAGAGATAGATTCTGGGTTCAAAAGGAATGAAGAGGAGTTGAGGAGGCTCAGAGAGGATCTGAGGGAGGGCTTAAGGAGCAGGTTGAAGAAGGAACTAAATTTAGAGGTCGAGCCTTGGATGATAAGGGATATGTATTCGGTTATCCGAGCCAAGTAGATATCGATTTCGCGGTAAAGGAAGGTAAATTATTACTTGTCGAGGTACCTTCACATCTCGAGGCATCAGATGTATATCAGTTCAATAGGAAAGCCGAGTTTTTCAAAAGGATAACGGGTAGAACTTCCTCAAAACTGCTTATAGTAACGCCATACGCTGACCCCAAAGCCTTAAAGGCCTCAAATGAACTAGGTATAGAGATATATACCGAGATTTAACCATGTAAAGTGTATATAATATAAGTTTATTTGACTTCTAAATCAACGTGAGCATTTCTTTAATCAAAGGTTCTTAATTTCAGCTCGAATTTGTTTTCTTCTCCTTTTAGGCAGCTATTACCTAAAGGTTTTACCTTAAGACCTTTGAGGATCTTCCGATGGAGCGGGTTGGGGTCTTAGTGGTGTCCTATGGCTCTAGGGAGGCTGCAATAGTTGAGGCCCTAAAGAGAAGTGAGGAGTATAGGGCTGATCTATATATAGTTGACAGGCAGAGGAACCCCTATAACCTTGTAAGGGCTAAGGAACACATAGTCGTCCCAAACCTAGAGGTAGACCGGATCCTCAGTTTCGCTGAGAGGTTTAAGGAGGAGATAGACTTCGGGATAGTCGGGCCTGAGAAGCCCATTATCGAGGGGATCAGGGACATCGTCGAAGAGAGGATCGGCATCCCCCTAATCTGCCCGACCAAGGAGTTCGCGATTGAAGGAAGCAAAGTTGCCCAGAGGCTCCTCTTCCAAGAGGTTGTGCCAGAGGTGAACCCTAGGTTCAGGGTCTTCAACCCCTCTGACTACCCGAGCGTCGAAGAGGCTAAGAGAGACCTCGTCAAATGGCTGGACGAGTTGGATAACATGGTTGCTGTTAAGCCCGATGCCCCAGCCGCGGGGAAGGGGGTCGGGGTCTGGGGAGACCACTTCACATCGAGGGAGCAGATCATAGAGCATTTCACCTCGAACTACAGGGAGGGGGCTGTGATCGTCGAGGAGAAGTTGGAGGGGGAGGAGTCCAGCTTCCAGGCCCTCTGCGACGGGAAACACCTCATCCCACTTCCAGAGACTAGGGATTATAAGAGGGCTTTCGACGGAGATAGAGGACCTAACACAGGGGGGATGGGCTCATATAAGGATGTTGGGGACTGCCTCCCCTTCATGACGAGGGAGGACAGGGAGAGGGAGGAGGAGATCGTCGAGAGGATATTCAAGAGGCTCAAGGGGAGGGGGAGAAACCCGGGCTTGATAGGGATGCCCTTCTACGTCGCCTTCATGCACACCCGGGATGGGCCCAAGATACTTGAGAACAACAGCAGATTCGGGGATCCAGAGATCCTGAATATAATCCCCATATTGAAGGACGACTTCGTGGAGGTCTGCTACAGAATACTTGAAGGAAACCTCCGGGGGGTTGAGGTTGAAGATAAGGCGACCGTTGCTATATATAAGGTGCCCCCATCATACGGGGGCTACATGGAGGCCTACCCCGATAGAGTGAGGAGGGATGAGGTGGGATCCCCCATAAATTTGGAGGGGGCGGAGAGGCTGGCATCCCTCTATCAGGGCAGGATGAGGATCTATCCGGCGTCCGTAGAGTTGAGGAATGGCGACATCTATGCCCTGAGATCTAGGGCCATATGCGTGGTGGGCATCGGGGAGACTATAGAGGAGGCGAGGAGGATATCCCTCGAGGGTATCGGCGCCATAAAGGGAGGTGGATTATGGAATAGGATGGATATAGGCTCCAAGGAGCATATAGACAAGAGCATAGCCCATTTGAAGAGGCTTAGAGGCTTCAGACCCGTCGAACGATGAACCGCCGCCCACTCAAAGGATCAGCTTATTACCATTGAAATTAAGTATAATTGGAATGTTGGACGAATCGGTTTTTGAGATGATAAGAAGAAGGAGTGAAGAATATCTCAGATTTTCACACCATGACAGATATCACACGGAGAGGGTTCATGGGATGGCGATGAGACTAGCCGCGGAGGAGGGGGCGGATATGGACGTTGTCAGGGCGGCAGCACTGCTCCACGATGTGGCCAGGGCAATGGAGGAGGAGGGCACGGTCGAGGACCACGCCTCTGAAGGGGCAAAGATAGCTGAGGGGATTCTCAGGGATGTCGGCTTTCCCGAGGAGAAGATATCGAGGGTCTTAGACTGCATAAGGGTCCATAGGTTCAGGAGGGGGGAAACTGCTGGAAGTGTTGAGGCCAGGATCCTTCAGGATGCGGACAGGCTCGACGCCCTCGGGGCCATAGGTATCGCTAGGGTCTTCTCAAGAGGAGGCTGGGAGAACAAGCCCATACACGACCCATTGATCCCCCCAAAGGAGAGGTATGACGGAGAGTCCCTCACTTCTGTAAACCACATATACGAGAAGATCCTGAGATTAAGGGACGAGCTGAATACGGATACGGCGAGGAGGATCTCCGAGGAGAGGCACAGGTTCGTGGAGCAGTTCCTGGAGAGATTTTTGAGGGAGTGGAAGTCGGAGATATAGGGAAGTCAGAGGTGGCGTTCAATCTCTCCCTTTAAGGCCGAGACGAGTATCCTCTCCTCACCATCCTTCAGAAGGGAGGGGTCTATCCCGATCTTGTTAGGCTCTATGTAGTTAACCCATATGCTCGGATTCCCCTTTCTCAGGTTAAATACGACATCTGAAGCCTTCACGCTCTCCTCTAGAGTGATGAGGACCTGGACATGCCTCCTCCTAGCATCGGATTCAACGACAGATGCTTTGATCCCCCTAGCTTCTCTAAGCTCCCCCTCTATCCAATTCGCTTTCCCCAGCCAACCTTGGAATTCCTGCTCCTCGTCTTTATTAAGCCAGAGCTTCAGAGCGGTGATCAGGCCGACTATCTGGCTCCTGTCCACCTTCATCGCCCTTCCGATCCCCCTATATGGGGCGACTTGTAGTGTTGCGAGTCTAATTAGGTCCCTCCTCCCTATGAGGATGCCCGTCCCGTTAGGCCCCCCTATGTGCTTGCCCCCGCTGAAGACCACCAGGTCTGCGCCCTCCTCCAAGTATCTCCTCAGGTTAGACCTTGGAGGAAGCTCCGCAGCAGCGTCTACGATCACCGGAACGCCGTGCCTATGAGCAAGTTCGGCGACAGCCCTCAGAGGGATCCCAACATCCTCCATCCTGGCCGTGAAGGCCACTGCCGCCGTCCTCTCGTTTATCGCCGCCTCCATCTCCTCAGGGGTGCACTCCTTATCCCCGCCAACGACCACAAGCCTGCATCCAGCCACCTTGAAGGCGTGGTCGTATGGGTTTCTATGAGACCTCTGGATGATCACCTCATTTCTGGGCTGGAAGGGGTCAGGGAGGCTCTGTATCAGCTCCATCCACTCCCTGTCGAGGGCTAGGCGCTCAAAGGGCTTTGGATCAATCCCCTCAAGGGGGGTTCCCCTCATGACGCAGGCGGCCGTGCCCAGAACAAGGGCTGCTGAGGCTCCTGAGGTCACTAGACCCGCCTCGGCCCCAGTGATCTTGGCAAGAAACTCCCCGGACTTCTCTATTAGCTCCATCATGATGACGAAGCTCTGGGAGGCCTCCTTCATAGCATCTATGACCCTTGGGTCAGGTATCGAGCCCCCGAGGTGGGTCATGGTCCCGCTGGCGTTTATGACCCTCCTAACATCCAGCTCATCATAGACGCCCAAGACTCATACCCAACTCTAAAGGCCCTTATCAACTATATAACTGGTTGGATAATGGCTACTCGACGACGAATATGTGATGGAAGTCTATTCACCTCCTTGAGACATCGACGAAATCTGTATTCAGGATGGATTTGAGGTCCTCAACCCTTATCTTAAACACCGAGTTGGGGGTTCCGGCCGCGGTCCAAACGTGTTCAAACCGCTTCAGGGAGCTGTCCAATAGAACCCTAACGCTCCCTTCATGGGGGAAGGGTGGAACCCCTCCTATAACATATCCAGTATGCCTCCTCACGGCCTCGGCGTCGGCTAAGGAGACCCCCCTCCCGATGAGGCGGGAGAGCTTACCCTCATCGACCCTCTTATCCCCAGATATGACCACGACGGTAGCGTCTCCATTCACGAAGACTATGGACTTCGCTATCTGGGCGATGTCGCAACCCAAAGCCTCGGCGGCCATCTTGGAGGTTCGAGTTGACTCGCTGAGCTCCCTTATCTCAGCCTCGACATTTTTCTCCCTTAAAAACCTCCTCACATCCTCAGCGCCGCGCTTCATATCTATGGAGCTGGGGGCTGTTGATAAAAAAGACTTATGGATATATGTAGCTACCGGGGCCGCCTCTGAGGGGATGGGCTGTTCCTCAGGAGGTCCCAAGCCCTCAAAAGCTCAGTTAGCTGTCTCCTTGTGGGTCCACCCCTCGTCTCCAATCTAGTAGCCTTGTATGAGCCCGCGGCGCACCCCCATCTGAGGGCCTCGAGGTCGCTCAAGCCCTCTACCTTGGCGGCGGCGAGGGCCCCTATGAAGGCGTCTCCACACCCCACCGTGTTAACCACCTTCATCCCAAGCTCCTCTAATGGTAGAGCCTCTACCTCGATGACTTCTCCATCGTCATAGAGGGCACACCCTTCGCTTCCACGCTTGATTATGACCTTCATCCCCTCTTTGATGGCGCTCAGCCTTCCGCCAACCTCGAAGGGGTCGCTTGTTCCCAGGAGGCCCTCGAACTCCACCCGGTTAAGGATGAAGTAGTGGACATTCATCAGAGTATCCTTGAGGGGCTCAACCCCCGCCCTATGGTAGACCCCCGGGTCCCATATGACCGTCACACCCCTCTCACTGCACAGCTCCGCCAGAAGCCTCGCGGAAGGGAGGGGTGGATCCATTATCACAGCCACCTTAGCCTCATCCACAAGCCTAAGCCTCTCCGGATCGAGGATCCTTTGAGGGGTCAGCCTTAGGTTGGCCCCGAAGTATGTGTGGATCTCGTTCTCCCCATCTGGATTGATGGTTATATATGCCTGCCCCGACTCCTCCTCGGGTATCCTGAGTATCCCAGAGGTCTCCACACCCTCCTCCCTGAGTATAGCTAGCTGCCTCTCCGCTATCTCGTCTCCCCCAAGGGCCCCGATGAAGGCTACCCTCCCAGGTCCGAGTATCCTCGCCGAGGCGACTGAGACATTTGCGGCTGTTCCCCCTGAGACCCTCTGGATCATCCTCACCTCCACCTCCTCCCCCTCCCTTGGAAGCCTATCCACGAATAGGTTGATATCCCAGTTTATCGCCCCGCAGCAGATGAGGTCAACCATGAGCTCACCTATTCATTCGTACACCACTCGTTCCATAAAGAGTTCCATAAACCTCTCCGAGTCGAGGCTCAGGCAGACCTCTAAATTCGGCCTCCTTTCTAGGGATTGTCTAGGGCGCCTATCTAGAACCGTTTGGCCTCGTGTGAGAAGCCCTGCGGTCTCCACCTCGACGAAAAAACTGCCCGTCTCCACTAGATCGGGGTTCGACGCCACGGCTACAGCTATTGGGTCATGGAGTTGTACGATGCCGAACCTCTTTATTAATCCCCTGCATAGATCCGCCACCAAGCGTGACCTCCGGGTTCCCAATCTGTCTATCTCTTGGTAGCGATCTAAGGTTAGGCTGTTTGAGGGGTTGGCCGTGATATCCAGCCCAACCGCCTTTAAGGGCATCCCAGATTCGAAGACTATCTTCGCCGCCTCCGGGTCGTGCCATATGTTGAACTCGGCCACAGGTGTGACATTTCCATAACCATAAGGGGTGAGGTTGTATGCGCCTCCCATGAACACGAGGCCAGCCACCATATCAACTAGCCTAGGCTCGGCCAGTATCGCTGAGGCCACATTCGTTAAGGGACCCAGAGCTACTAGGGTCAGCTCTCTACCCAATTCATAGGCCTTTTCCAAGATCAAATTTACGGCCGAGGCTTCAGAGGATCTATTCCTCGGCTCGGGCAGTATGGCCTCGCCCAACCCGCTCTCCCCATGGATCTTCTCAGCGGGGGAGGCCTCCCTGATGAGGGGTTTATGGGCTCCTCTTGCGACTGGTATTTCACCGGCGTTTAGGAAATCGAGCATCTTGAGAGCGTTGCGATGGGCCTTATCCTGGGAAACGTTACCCACGACCGTCGTCACGGCCTCGACCTTGATCTCTGGAGATTTTAAAGCCAAGATGAGGGCAAGAGCGTCGTCAACACCCGGGTCTGTATCTATTATCACATGCCTCAAGAAGCGCACCAAAGGGTTAAAAATAAGGGCTAGGATAAAGCCCTTTTCCAAAACTCAAGAGAGATCATGATTAGGGAAGTTGAGGCGCCCCGTTAACCGTTCAGTTCATAATAGTTCAAGCCTGATGAAGGAGGATGATTTGGTAAGGTTAGGTTTAATGGTTCAGAGTCATCTTAGTAGGGTTCTTTATATTTGATGTGATTCAGTGATATTCTGTGGGCTGATATGGTTGTTGGGCTTAGGGAGATTTATAGGGCCAGGAGACGTCTCCGTGGAAGGCTCAGGGCGACCCCCATTGAGCGTTCTCATTCCCTCGAGGAGATCTGCGGGGCTGAGATATACCTCAAGCTGGAGAATCAGCAGGTCACCGGATCCTTTAAGGTGAGGGGTGCCATGAACAAGATGCTCACCCTCTCAAGGGAGGAGATGGAGAAGGGGGTCGTCGCGGCATCCTCTGGAAACCACGCTCAGGGGGTTGGATACGTGGCTAAGGAGCTCGGATTCGAAGCCACGGTGATTGTACCTAAAAATACTCCCAAGGTGAAGATCGAGGCCATAAGGAGATATGGAGTCAAACTTGTCGTGCATGGGGAGGAGTATATTGAGGCTGAGAGGTATGCTAGAGCCCTTGAAAGGGAGGAGGGGAAGGTTTTCATCTCGCCCTACAACGACCCTGAGGTAATCGCAGGGCAGGGAACCATAGGCCTCGAGATGCTGGAGGAGACACCGGAGCTGGACGTCATCGTTGTCCCAGTTGGTGGCGGTGGACTCTTATCGGGGATCGCATGTGCCGTGAAGGGATTCTCAGGGCGCATCGAGGTCGTGGGAGTCCAATCGGTCGCCTCTCCAGTCATGTATGAGAGCATAAGGAGGGGGAGGATAATGGAGATGGAGCTGGGAGAATCCATAGCGGAAGGTCTCCATGGAGGTATCGAGGAGAACTCCATAACCTTCGACATATGCCGCCGCTTAGTCGACGAGTTCATACTGGTTGAGGAGGACTCGATAAGGGAGGCTGTCAGGCTTCTGGTATACCAGCAACGCCAGATAGCTGAGGGGGCGGGAGCCGTAGGGGTGGCAGCTATACTGGAGAACCCAGATCGATTCAGAGGAAGAAAGGTTGGGATAGTAATAAGCGGCGGAAATATTGAGGGGGAGCTGCTCCAGGAGATATTGGCTGAGCGCCCGGGGGAAAAGGCCACATATATACCCCCTCGGAAGGTTTATAAGCAAAAGGATGAGAAGCCGTTTCAATAGGTGAAAACATGCCGATATGCGACATATGCGGTATGGAGGTCGCCTCAGTCCACCAATGCTCCCAGTGCGGCGCCAACTTCTGCGACGAGTGCGGTGATGTAAAGAGGAAACTGTGCTACGACTGCCTAGGATGGGAGGAGGAAGCGGAGGAGGAATGGGAAGAGGAAGAGTGGGAGGAAGAGTGGGAGGAAGAGGAGAACTGGGGCGATGAGGATTGGGAAGAAGAGGAGCCTAACTGATAGGAGGTTCGTGAGGATCTCGGATCAATGAGGCTTAAATAAACCCTAAAGGCCTCGAACCAGTTTTTATCCATGAATAAGGTTTTCAACCGTGGAGAAGGATACCATATAATCGCGGGAGGGGAGAAGACTCGGAGAGTAGGGAGATCTCCTTCACCCTCAGAGATGCCTTCAGGTTAAGCCTCGAACACATCAACGGAAGCCTAGGTAGGTCGGCCATAATCATGGCCTCCATAGCCCTAAGCATCTCCTTCTTTGTAACCCTCGCCTCCCTGGACACCTTCCAGCAGTCTGCGGGGTTTCCCGGAGCCCTATCCACAGAGAGCTATCACTACTGGATGATGACGGTGGCCCTAATAGTCTCCATCGTCTGCATCACGAACACGATGCTTATAGCAGTCTACGAGAGGTATAGGGAGATCGGAACCATGAAATGTCTAGGTGCCCTAGACAGGCATATCCTGATGCTCTTCCTATCCGAGGCGATTATAGAAGGGTTTATCGGGGGGGCTGCAGGGCTGATCTTCGGACTCTCTCTAACATCCATCTACACAGTGATAACCTCGGGTTTCGGGGCCCTCCTCTCAGCGCCTGGGCATAAGCTCCTAGCATTATCCCTAGGCTCGATACTCCTCTCCTTATGTCTAAGCTTAGGGGGAGTCCTATACCCTGCGTACAAGGCATCGAGGCTACCACCGGTGGAGGCCCTTAGGTTTGAGCCTTGACATAATAATAGAGTTGGAGGACCTCGCCAAGTACTACACTATCGGGGGCGAGGTCATAAAGGCCCTAGATGGGGTTAACTTGGAGATAGGGAGGGGCGAATACCTCTCCATTGTAGGCCCCTCAGGTTCAGGTAAGACCACCCTCTTCAACCTCATAGGCGGACTTGACAGGCCTACCAGGGGGAGGGTCTACATCGACGGGGTTGATATATCCAGGCTTGACGCCTATGAGCTCGCCTGGCTCAGGTGTCGTAAGATAGGGTACATATTCCAAACCTTCAACCTCATCCCGGTGCTAACAGCCCTGGAGAATGTGGCGTTGCCGACTGTATTCGCTGGGGTTCCGAGGGATGAGGGACTGAGGAAGGCTGAGAAGCTACTCACATCGGTAGGACTAGGGGATAGGCTACACCACAAGCCCTCAGAGCTCTCCGCGGGGCAGCAGCAGCGGGTGGCGATAGCTAGAGCCATGGCAAACGACCCAGAAATAATTCTGGCAGATGAGCCTACTGGAAACCTAGACCTGAACACAGGGATGGAGATAATAAGCCTCCTCCAGGGGTTGAACAAGACTAGGGGGATGACCCTGATATCCGCAACCCATGACCTTAAGATGATCAAGGCAAGCGACAGGATAGTCTATATCAGGGATGGTAGGATAGAGAGGATAGAGAGGGGTTAACCCCGTGGCTATCTCCTGCCCCTAAGCGTGCTCCACTCCATAGCTATGAACCTCACCAGGGTTCCCGAGGTATGAGCCCAGTTCCTCTCCCCATGTGTTCTAAGGATGATCTTTACCCCTTCAGGCTCTCTCACAGCTGTGAGGGTATTCCTGGTATAGAAGTCCCCCCACCCCTGAGTCCCCCTATAGACGAAGCTTATCTCGTTGATCATCCCCTCGGGTCCACGTAGCAGCTTTATTGACGAGGTCCTCATCGTGGAATCGTTCTCCCTTGACATGAGGAAGCTGGCGGCGAACTCCATGAAGTCTCCAACCTCCCCCGGCTGGAGTTTAATGGGAATCACAAGTTCCCAGGGCTCCTCTAACCCGGCTTTCTCCCTCTCTATCCTCCAACGCCTCATCAGGGAAGGGGTGATGATCACGGAACTCCTCAGGGCGACAAGTACACCCATGATTACTGTGGCCATCGCTACGCCTATTGAGGCTATGCTCCAGACCGCCGATATCTTCTGGCGAACCTCGAGGCCAATACTCAGCAGGGCCATCACCCGGTACAACCCCAACCCACAGAGGTATCCGACTCCACCCGCTGAGAGGCCGATTATGGACGCCTCAGCCATGAATACCCCGGCTATATGGGCTGGGTTAAGGCCAACTGAGGATAGGATATGGATCTCCCTCCTCCTCTCATATATCGAGTTCAGCGTGGTCACTAGGACATTCAGAACTACTATGATCCATGGAACTATGAGGGGCAGTCCTCTCCCTTCAAGGTACCCGCCAAGACGGGATAGATATAACCCGTCAGGGGAGGAGGACCATGCGATGTAACCCCTCTCAAGGGCCAGCCTAGCGGCGAAGGAGTGCACATTAGCCCCCTCCTTCACAGCTATCCCGACCCTCATGATCCCGACTAGAGGAATCTGTAGAGCTGTGGAGATATGGGTGAAAACTATCTCATGTGGTTCGCATGGTGATACCACATATCTCGGGGCCTCCCCCTCAGGACTTATATTCACGAGCTTCCTGGGGGCGTAAGACTCGTCATCAAGGTCCTTGAGCCTCCTAAAGCCCTCGTCGTCGAAGGTTCCCACCAGCGTTACACGGATCCCTGAAAGGTCTAGAGATTCACCCACCCTCACTCCCAGCTCCCTCCTCAACGATTCGCTGATCAGGATCTCCCCCTCCGAGGGCAGACCTCCTTCTAGAATTATACTTTTAACGTCGATTATCGAGAGTTCATCCTCGGGGTTTACGCCCAATACCCCGAAAATGGATCTTTTGTTAAGGTAAACCGCCGGCCTATTAAGGGGTAGATTCTCGGCCTTCGGTGAGACTCTCAAACTTTCAGGCTGCCTCTCCAGCCATCCCGAGGCTACATCGGCTTGGGAGATGAAGGCCGGCCTCTCCTCAGTATAGGTGGAAGCTCTTATAATGATCCCCTTCTGCAATGCTCCCAGCCCAGGGATGCGGACGGTGATGAGACCATACCCCTGATATATGGATGTGAGGGAGACGAAGCTTAGAACTAGCACCGAGAGGGATATGAAGGTCAGGGTGAACCTGAGCCTCCTCCTCTTTATGTTCCTCTTCGCGATAGAGAAGATGGGGACTATAATGTTTCTGATGGGTAGGTGCTCCTCCCAACCCCTGCCCTTAAGGACCCTTGGGATCAGGAAGGCGGTAGAGAGGGATGCTGCCTCCGCGGCAGTAGCCGACTTTAAGAAGCTGGCTAAGGATATCATGGAACTCCCTGGATAGATAGTGTTAAAGACCGTTAATGAGAAGGTGTAAGCGCCGAGGCTTCCAAGAAGCTTACTGGCATCCTTCTCGAAGATCAGGAATGCCGCAGAGGCGGAGGAGAAGGCTAAGAAGAATATTATTATATAGACGGAGGTCGCTGCGTCTCGAGCCATACCCGTTAAGTCGTTGAGAGTCTGTCTCAGGAGGAGGTAGCCCCTCTTTGCCAGTGTGAAGCTCTCCTTATAATCGCCCTCCTCGTGGAGCACCCTGGCTTCGGAGAGAGACCTACCCGCCTCTGCGGTCACCCTCTTCTCAGATGCCAGGTAGAACCCCATTCTCTCCATCTCACCTATCTTTGACTCGACCTCTCTCTCCAAGGACTCGGCCACATCTAGGTTGAAGGCTATAGTGAACCTCCTAGCATCAAGAGACCTCCTCTCACCCCTAGCGTGAGGGGCTACCGACTCTATCCATACCACCCGTGGGGAGAGCCCCCTCTCGATGAGGATGGAGCAGTTTATCTTTACGCTGAGGGGGACATCTGTAGGTACAACCAAGTGGGATGGTGCAAGGCCAAGTTTTTTGCTCTGGCTATCGGTAGTAGTCCCGTAGATGAGGGGCGCCCCACAGGGGTTCAAGACCTCATCAGAGCCAGGGAGATGAACTGAATATTGGATGGAGTATGGCAGTTCCTCGGACTCGACGAACAGGATATCGCCGGATAGAACAAGGGATGCGGCGGGAGACAAAATGAAAAGCAGCTCCCCTTCGGAGGGGGAGGCATCCCTCCTCGAGGGGAGATAATCCACGCCGGGAGTCTCCCCGTCATCCGCAAAGACATAGACCGAGTACCGCCTATCCTCCCTCACAGGAATATAGAAGCGGCCGTCCATCCCTGTGGTTCCAGATGCCACAAGCTCCCCACCTACCCAGATGGAGACCGACGCGCCCACGATGGGGAGACCATCCCCGTCGATGACAAGCCCCCTAAGCGGTATAGAGGCGAGGACGACATCTAACTTGAAACCAAGAAGGAGAAGGATGATAATGGGTATTAGGAGGGCTCTCCTGATCAGGGGTTCAACTGAGATTTCCTCGCTCAACTCTAGTTTCTCCATCGTTCTCAGATAAATCCATTTATCCCTTTAATAAGTCAGACCACTCTTAAAGCCTGTCGGATCCCCATATCTTGGATCTCTTCAATTAAATTATTATCTCAGCTCAACCAACTGCATGGTTTTCTTTATACCCATTAACTTCCTCAGCTTCCTGTCGAGCTCTTCTCCATAATAATTATCTATAAGCTTTTTCACGGATTTCCTCACTCTAGGATCGATATCTTCCAAAAGTTCTTTTATCAGTCGATTTCTAGCCCTACTCGATGCTTTAATGGCTTTCCCCAAACAGGCCACTAATATAGGCTTCATAAACCTTATTTATAAAGAATTAGGAAACCTCTAAGGAAGCGCTGAATCCAAGCTCCAGCCAAAACTCGAGGAATGGCCATTTATTTAAAATCTTCTAGGAGAAACACTCAGAGGTCTAGATCGAGATCATACAGGTCTATATCGCACAAAATGATCAAACTCCTCAAATAATTAATCTTAAACCTTATATATTGTATTGGGCTTAGATGCTCCCCGCCTCTTAGGGGCAAAACCCTTGAAGTGGGCTAAAGCTTTACCATCTCAAGACATCTTTATGGAACCAAGACACCTCTATCTAATAGGGGATGTTGAATGAGCCGATCTGAAGTTCGCTGTGTTGGGAGGGCGATTGCGAATTGAAGCTCTCCGCCACCCTTCGACTTATGAGGCCTTTGAACTGTATCATGATGGGCTTTGCCGTTTTGGTTGGCGCGGCTATAGTTGGCCTAGGTCGTTTACTCACCGAGTGGATGGAGCTAGCGCTTGGGTTCACAACCGCCTTTTCTCTCACTGGCTGCTCTATGGCTTTCAACGACTATTTTGATAGGGAGATAGATGCCATAAATGAGCCTAGCCGCCCTATCCCAAGTGGAGAGGTCAAGCCCCCGAGAGCTCTCCAGATATCGTTCGGCCTAGGCCTTCTGGGATTGACCGCGGCTTTCATGACGGGGCCTAGCCTCCTGGTTCTGGCGCTCATATCATTGGTGCTCATGATCCTTTACTCTACAAAGGGGAAGAGGCTAGGATTGATGGGGAACCTCCTCGTAAGCATGTGTATAGCCATACCCTTCATCTATGGAAGTATGCTTATTGGAGGGAGCCCACCCCCCACCTCCATCGTGTTCTCTCTAATGGCCTTCCTATCCAACACTGGTAGGGAGGTGAATAAGGGGATTGTGGATGTTGAGGGGGATAAAGCAAGGGGGGTCAGAACAGTCGCGGTCTCGAGGGGCCCCAGAGGGGCTGCTCAAGTAGCCTCAGCCTTCTACCTCTCCTCAGTGGCAATCTCCATACTGCCCAAGCTCTTTGGATTGGTCTCCTCCCTATATGACCTCCCAGTGGCGATAGCGGATGGGGGGTTGATCTACTCCTCTTACTCCCTTTTGAGAAACCCTAGCAGGGAGAACAGCAGGAGGGTGAAAAACCTAGTTCTATTATGGATGTCCATCGGGATGTTTGGATTCTTCGCTGGAAGCATGAATTGAGAGGTCACCTAGAGGAGAGGGCGACCCTCTCAAGCTCCAGCCTCCTCTTTATGGCGAAGTTGTTTGGATCCCCGTTCGCAGCCCCTATTATCTGTTCCGCTAGGACTTCATCAAGGGTTTTTCTGTTGCTGAAGGCTGCGGACTTCGCTCCCTGGACTATATACCTGAGGGCCAGATCGATCCTTCTTTGGGGGGATATATCGACCGCCAGCCTATATACTACTCCACCATAGCTTATCCTAGTGGTGTCCTCATTTGGGGCGGCGTTCTCAATAGCTCTCACGAGAACCTCTATGGGGTTCCGCCCCGTCTTGAGATGGATTATCTTGAACGCGTTTTTAACGATGTTTGTGGTTCTGGCCTTCTCTCCCCCGCTGCTCCCAGGTCGCATTAGGTTATTTATAAGCCTCTCCACGACGTTCATCTCAGACTTTTTGAATCTCCGAGCCTCATGCCTACCGCCTGAGTGTGGTAACCATATGGGGCTAAGGCTGAGATACCTCTGAAGCCCCACATCCCTTACTTTCACCTCCTCAAAGCTCCATTCTCCGAAGAGCTTTGGAGACTGTGCCTTCTGGGCCTCTCCGCTCATCTTCTCTTCCCCTTAAACCGTTGATGAGCAAGGGAGGAAGCCAAAATAAAAGGATTTCACCATCTTTCCAATCACTTTGCGGGATTAAGTCATCTCATGGGCTTCTTCACTTTACCTATGACGAGCAGATTGAGGGGGACGTTGTTCACCTTGGTCACCTTGTATCTCACCCCCGGTATGTCACCCATAGAGCGGGCCCTGGGTCCGCCGATGCCCTCCACCACGACCTCATCGTGCTCGTCCACGTAGTTGAGGGCCCCATCTCCGGGGAGGAATGCGGTTAAGAGGCGGCCGTTCTTTATCAGCTGAACCCTGACACACTTCCTGATAGCCGAGTTGGGCTGCTTGGACTCGACACCCACCTTCTGGAGGACGATGCCCCTGGCCATTGGGGCCCCCTCCAGCAGATCCTCCTTCTTCTCCCTTCTGCGTTTGAGCCTCCTCACATAGTCCCTGCTCTTAAGGCGCATCTTCTTCCTTATCTCTGCAAGCCTCCTACCCGCATAGAGACCGTTCGGCATCTTGACCGCCCAAAAGTGATACAACCCACTGTTTAAATGTTACGCGCCACATGCGGTCACGGCCAATTTAAGCCACGGTCAGGACCATTTTTTGGGAACCCTTTCTGTCCCTTCGTTTGGAGTTTGATGAGACCTATTTAAACGGTCATGTAGAATCGCCATGAAGCCCTAAACGCTTATAAGAAGATTTAAAGAGGTTTTGGGGTTAAACCCGCGTGGAAAGAGTTATCTTTTTTAAGGGGCTTCTTAGTCTCTGTGTTTAGGAGGTTTGGAGAATGAGTGGTAAGGAGAAGCCCCACCTCAACCTGATCATCATAGGACACGTAGATCACGGGAAGAGCACCTCGATAGGGCACCTATTCTACGAAACAGGAGCTATAAGCCAGAAGGTCATAGAACAGTATGAGGCCGAGGCCAAAGCCATGGGGAAGGAGTCCTTTAAGTACGCATGGGTCCTAGATAGGCTTAAGGAGGAGAGGGAGAGGGGCCTCACTATAGACCTGGCCTTCTATAAGCTTGAGTCTCCCAAGTACTTCTTCACGGTGATAGATGCCCCGGGGCATAGGGACTTCGTCAAGAACATGGTGACAGGAGCAAGCCAGGCTGATGCAGCCATCCTCTTCGTATCCGCTAAGAGGGGGGAGTACGAGGCTGGGATAAACCCAGGAGGCCAGACTAGGGAGCACGCCTTCCTGGCCAAGACCTTGGGTGTAGATCAGATCGTTGTTGCCATAAATAAGATGGATGACCAGACGGTTAACTGGAGTAAGCAGAGGTATGATGAGGTTAAGGACGGCGTTTCAAGGCTCCTTAGGATGGTCGGATACGACGTCAGCAAGATCCACTTCGTTCCCATCTCGGGATGGACTGGGGACAACCTCGTGAAGCCAAGCCCGAACATGCCTTGGTACAAGGGGCCGACGCTCTTCGAGGCGATGGATACCCTACAGGTTCCAGAGAAACCTATCGACAAACCCCTTAGAATACCTGTCCAGGAGGTATATTCAATTAGAGGTGTAGGAACAGTGCCTGTAGGACGCGTGGAGACGGGAGTCCTGAAGGTTGACAAGACCGTGGTGTTTATGCCAGCGAATGTCCAGGGAGAGGTCAAATCCATAGAGACCCATTATGTCAGGATACCTGAGGCGGTACCAGGAGACAACATCGGATTCAATGTGAAGGGGATAACGAGGGACCAGATAGACAGAGGGGATGTGGCAGGCTATCCGGATAACCCCCCAAGAGTGTGCAAGAAGTCCTTCAGGGGAAGGATCTTCATAATCTACCACCCAACAGCTATAGCGCAGGGTTACACCCCGGTGCTCCATATACACACAGCACAGGTAGCGGTGAGATTCGCGGAACTCCTGGAGAAGCTTGACCCCAGGACGGGACAGGTGATAGAGAAGAACCCAGCCTACCTCAGGACTGGGGATGCTGCGATCGTGAGGTTCGAGCCCCTTCGCCCGGTTGCTATGGAGGTCTTCAAGGACTTCCCACAGTTAGGGAGATTCGCCATAAGGGACATGGGAACCACTATTGGGGCGGGGATTGTCCTAGAGATAGAGGAGTAGGGTTACCCTCGGGTTCGGCGGAAGGCTTAAATCAAAGCCTTCCCCCAGACGGGGGAGGGTGGCGATATGGCTAGGATGGCAAGGATAAAGCTGACGAGCACCGACAAGGATAAGCTCGAGGCCGTCTGCAGCGAGATTAAGGGAATAGCGGAGAAGATAGGGGTTAAAATGGTTGGACCGGTTCCCCTACCCACGAAGAGGCTTGTGGTCCCAGTCCGGAGGACACCTTGCGGAGATGGGAGCAAGACCTGGGATAAGTATGAGATGAGAATACATAAGAGATTCATTGAGATAGACGCAAGGGAGCGCGTGATGAGAAGTATAATGAGGATAAGGGTGCCTAACGAAGTGTACGTGGAAATGGAGATAAGATAATCATAAGTTATTTAATTAACATATTCACTGTATATTTAAGCTTCTGTTTTAACCTTTGGTGAAAAATTTTTCATTTATATTATAATTTTCGCTCATTTTTCATGTAGTTTTATGATAAAAGAAAACATTACTAAATATTCTAGTTTATTATTATGTTTTCGAGGTTGAA
Organism: uncultured archaeon; assembly: GCA_938048735.1. Classification (GTDB taxonomy): domain Archaea; phylum Thermoproteota; class Bathyarchaeia; order TCS64; family TCS64; genus JAGTRB01. Next base: position 31,505 of record CALIUM010000009.1, on the reverse strand, counting down.
GTATCGTTTGGCCATTAATCTTATCCTCTTAATGTTCTGACCGTTTTTTCCTATGGCTATACCCTTATCCTTTGTCTCTACGTTGACCATGGCGATCTTTCCTCCATTAACTTTATCAATAAGCCTCAGATCCTTAACTCTAGCTGGCTTCAACGCGTTCCTTATGAACTTCTCGGGGTTTTCTATATACTCGAAGACTTCTACATTCTTGTTTATAAGCTTCCGGAAACGTCTGATCTTTTCTCCTCCTCTTCCTACAACTAGGCCTATATCACCCTTCTTCACGGCGAATATGACGGTGTCAGCCTCCTCGTCGATTATACAGTCTAGAACTGTAGCTCCAGTCATGTTCTCGAGGAGAGCTATATATTTCATCTCGTTCTCTGTTATCCTTATGTTGCTAAGCATCAGCCACCTTCACCATGCTTAATATTCTTGAGTCGCCGGGTTCATTTATAACTATTGCTGATACCGGGAAGGGTTTGCCGCAGAGAGCGCCTAGGTCTATGCTCGTCCTCATATGCCTTATAACGGGAATCCCGGATATGGCCCCGAACTCTGTTAATCTTTCAGCTATATCAGCCGGGCAGTTTGAGGATAATATTAACATCTTGGCTCTACCCCGGCGGACCTCTCTAAGAGCCATCTTCGACCCAAAATATACCTTTCCTGTGGATATGGCCATCCTGAGTTCCTGATCACTTACGCTCATTATGCCCCCCTCCCATGGTCATGAAGAGCTCCACGCTCCCGGTTCCTATGGGCATGGACTGCCCTACGATGATGTTCTCCACAACCCCTTTTAGGGGGTCTCTCTCGCCCTTAACGGCGGCGTTGACTAGGTGCTGGACAGTGAGTTCGAAGGCAGCCCTCGCGAGGACGCTGCTCTTCTCTCCGCTTATCCCGTGCCTACCTATCTGCTGAACCTCTCCTGAGTTGGTCATTATATCGGCTACGAGCATCACATGCCTTATATCCACGTCTAGACCCTGCTCCTCCAGGACGTTATGGGCCTCCCTTATAAGAGCGTTCCTCGCCGCCTCTATGCCTAGGACCTCGGCGATCTCATGTATGTCGTTTGTTGTGGTTCTCAGGGGGTCTACACCCTCGATGTTTAAGACGTCCTTAAGGCTGGATCCGTCGGTTCTTATAACCCATTCATCCCCCTCGAATATGGTTAGAGCCCTCTTTATCTGGGGAACCCCCTTAACCGGCTTCTCCATCAGCCTCTCGGGGTCCGGAGCCTTCTTTGAGAGCTTGACATTGTATGTGTATTCATCCATTTTTTCGGCCTTTCCCAGCTCCCTCTCCATCCTACGAAGGGCTGCCTCCAACTCCATTTGGCTGACCCCAAGATCCTCCATCTTCGAGGGATCGAAAGTTATCTCCATGACATCCCTCTTCACATCGATGTTTAGACTTCTGATGATGTCGCCCATGACCGTGTAGGTTAACCTCTGAGCCACCTCTCTTGCCTTCTCAGGATTCTTCCTATGCCTTTCATCGAGATAAATGGTCATAACTGGGGTGGAGGGAACCCTTCTTGCATCGACAAGCTCAATAAGCCTTGGCAGGCCGAGGGTTACATTTAGCTCTGCTACTCCTGCGTAGTGGAAGGTTCGGAGGGTCATCTGGGTTCCGGGCTCACCTATGGACTGGGCGGCTATGGTTCCTACGGCCTCCCCCGCCTCCACCAGGCTGAAGTCGTAGTTTCTTAGCGCCGCATTAAGGACCTCCTCCACCCCCTCCCTGCTCAATCCAGAGGCCGGTAATCTCCTCTTCAGGTCCTCTATGAGGCTCGGGGTTAGCCTCCCTTCAACATCCTTCAGCCTGGCCTCGATGTAATCCTTAGAGGCGGGCTCTCCGCCCTCCATGGATATCTTTACCCTCTCTATGAGCTGCTCTATGTTAACAGCCTTTCCGTGGTCGCTCTTAGCTGGATCTACGCCGTCCTCGCCATACCTGAACTCTATTATGTTACCAAGGGAGTCCCTGACGGTACCGTCGTACTCGACCCTTAGATGTTCGAGGGCGTTTATTAGGCGGCGCTGCATATACCCGCTCTGCTGGGTTCTAACGGCGGTGTCGACCAGCCCCTCCCTTCCCCCCATGGCATGGAAGAAGAACTCGATGGGGTTGAGCCCGTCCCTGTAGCAGCTGTATATGAAGCCCCTGGCTTGGGGTGATGGATCCCCCTTCCTGAAGTGGGGCAGGGTTCTGTTCGCGTAGCCCCTCATTATCCTCTTACCCCTTATCGCCTGCTGCCCCAGCGAGCCCATCATCTGCCCAAGGTTTAGGCTTGAGCCTCTAGCTCCAGTCCTTGTCATTATAATCCCAGAGTTCTCCTCTCCTAGGCCCTCCTCCACGACTTCCCCAGCCTCATCCCTGGCCTTTGAGAGCTCGTTCATAACCTGGATCTCGAAGGACTCCTCCATGGTCTGCCCTGGAAGCCTTCTCAGCTTCCCCATCCTGAACTCCTCGATGAGTTCCTGGACGCTCCTCTCCATCTGTTTCATCACCTTGCTTATCTCCCTCCTCTCCCTCTCACCGATCTCGAGCTCATCTAGGGCGTAGGTGAAGCCCCTTATCGACATGAACTCGTTGAGGAGGCGGCAGATGGAGTTCAAGAACTGGTGCCCCACATCGGTTCCATAATCCTTCACGATCCTGTGGAATATGGTCTCAGGGATCTCCCCTCCTATGCTATTTTTATCTATGACACCCGTGATGAGGTGGCCTTGCCTTATAATGACATAGGCGTCGTATGGGCATCTCTCCTGCTCACAGGTTGGACAGTGGCGGCAGATGCTCGCCCTAGAGACGAAGTTGAAGTCCTTTGGTAGGAAGAGGCTGAAGATGGCCTTCCCGGACCATAATGGCTCGGGGTCGCTGACCGTGGGTTCGGGGATAGCCCCCCTGTAACCAGCCGCTGTGAGGAGCCTTCCCACCTCCTCGCTTGTGAGCAATGTACCCTTCCTCGTGAGGAGGTAGGCCCCGGTTATGAAGTCCCTGGAGGCCCCTATTATAGGTGCTCCATATCTGGGTGATAGAATCTGGTCCTGCACCTGCATCAGGAAGAGGGCCTCGGCCTGGGCCTCCTTGCTCTGTGGGATGTGGAGGTTCATCTCGTCTCCGTCAAAATCAGCGTTGTAAGGTGCACATACCGCTAGGTGGAGCCTGAAGGTCTTGTATGGGAGGACCTTAACCCTGTGGGCCATGATGCTCATCCTGTGGAGGCTGGGCTGCCTGTTGAAGAGGGCTATATCACCATCTCTAAGATGCCTCTCGACGATGAAGCCCGGCTCTATTGCTGCCGCCACCTTCTCACGATCGGCAACAAACTCCAGCCTTACACGCTTCCCATCTGGCCTGATGATGTAGAGGGCTCCCGGATGCTTGTAGGGGCCGTTGATAATCAGCCTCCTCATCTCCTCTATATTCCTCTCCGTGACCGTCTCAGGGACCGTTAGGCGTGTGGCTATATGAACTGGTACACCCACCTCGTTGATGTCTAGGTTTGGATCGGGGGAGATGACCGTCCTGGCTGAGTAATCCACCCTCTTCCCCGAGAGGTTACCCCTAAACCTTCCCTCCTTGCCCTTTAGCCTCTGGGCTAGGCTCTTGAGGGGCCTCCCGGACCTGTGGCGAGCTGGAGGGATGCCTGAAACCTCGTTATCCAAGTACGTTGTCACATGGTACTGGAGGAGCTCTGAGAGGTCCTCTATTATGAGCGTGGGGGCTCCGGCCTCTATGTTCTCCCTCAGCCTCTGGTTTATCCTTATTATGTCCACCAACTTGTGGGTGAGGTCATCTTCAGCCCTTATTCCAGACTCGAGGATGATGCTGGGGCGGACATCAACCGGTGGGACTGGGAGCACCTGTAGCACCATCCACTCTGGCCTCGCTATGGAGGGTTCGAAGCCGAGGAGGGGCAGATCCTCATCCTTTATCCTCTCAAGCCACTCCCTTATCATGCTTGGCGTGAGCCTCTGGCTTACGCCCTCAGGGGCTGCTTCCTCATCACCTTCCTCTTCCTCGCCCTCAACCTCATAGAAGGTGGTGGGTTTGAGGAACTTCACGTTCTTCTGCCTAGCTCCGCAGTGAGGACATTGCCTCCCCCTCTTGTACTTCTTCGCCCTCCTCAAGACCTCGAGGATTATCTCCTCGCTAACCTTACCGAATAGGCTTCTCTCCTCCTCTAGTTTCTCCGTCAGCTCAGCTATCTCATCATCTGGCAGTAGTATCCTCCCACAGCTTCTGCATGTCGCGAGTAAGAGTCTGTGAATGTACTTCGCGAACTCGACGTGTATCACGGGGACAGCGAGCTCTATGTGCCCGAAGTGCCCCGGACAGTTGAGGGATGTGTTGCCGCATGTCCTGCATCGCTGGCGGGGCTCAAGTGTCCCAAGCCTCCCGTCCATGAGGCCTCCAGAGATGGGAGCCCCGTCCTCGTCGTATGTCTCGGGTGTCTGTATCTCTACGACCGATAGCCTCCTTATCTCGTCAGGGGAGAGAATGCCGAACCTTATCGCGTTGAGGGCCTTCAAAATTAAACCTCCTTACTGACCTCGAGGGTTGGAGATATGCAGAGGCTCTGGAGCTCCTGTAGTAGTAGCTTGAAGGCGTATGAGACCGTCAACTGTTCGATCAGACCCTTTTCCCCGCATATGGGGCACACATATCTCCTCTGCCTTATGTCGTAGTATGCCAGCTTCCCACATCTCCTGCAGAGGTATATTGTATAGGCGTCGGACTCCTCTAAAAGCCTGTCCTTGAGGAGCATCGCTGCCCCATGTCCAACTAGGCAGTCTCTTTCCATCTCTCCGAACCTCAGGCCTCCACCTCTAGACCTCCCCTCTGTCGGCTGCCTCGTCAGCATCTGGACCTGCCCCCTTGCCCTGGCGTGGATCTTATCTATGACCATGTGGTGGAGCTTCTGGTAGTAGACTATCCCTATGAAGATGTCGGCGTCGAACCTCCTACCGCTTATCCCGTCGTACATCTCCTCTCTCCCGCTTGGCTGGAAGCCCAAGGCCCTGAGGGCCTCTTTGAGGGTGGTGGTGTTCTCGTTGTCGAAGGGGGTTCCGTCGACCTCCTTTCCCCTCAGGGCTGCGACCTTACCAGCTATGGATTCTATGAACTGGCCGATGGTCATCCTGGAGGGGAAAGCGTGGGGGTTTATGATGATGTCGGGGATTATACCGTGGACGCTGAAGGGCATATCCTCCTGGGGGACTATCATCCCTATAACCCCCTTCTGGCCGTGGCGGGAGACGAACTTGTCCCCAAGCTCTGGTATCCTGTGGCTTCGTACCTTCACCTTCACGAGGTGGGCGCCCTCGGCATCCTTCGCGACGAAGACGGTGTCGACGACGCCCTCCTCTGTGGGCCTAACCCCTATTGACGTGTCTCTGAGCTGGGGTCCCCCAACCTCGAATCCGCGGTACTCCTCTATGAACCTGGGGGGGCTTATCCTCCCGATCAGGATGTCGCCTCCCCTGATCTCCGACTCTACTGAGATTATCCCGTCATCCTCCAGCAGCCTGTAGGCCTCGGCTCCGTGATATCCCCTTATCCCGGGCTCCGGCTTGGTCAGCTTATCCTCGGCCCCACCTAGGTACTTCTTGCACTCGGCCTTGTATATCCTGTAGAAGGTTGAGTGGCCGAGACCCCTTTCAATGCTGGACTTGTTGAAGATGATGGCGTCCTCCATGTTATACCCATTGGAGCTGAGGACGGCGACCACAAAGTTCTGGCCCGACGGCCTCCTCTCGTAACCTATAACCTCCATGGGCTTGGTCCTGGTCAAGGGCTTCTGGGGATAGTGGAGCACATGCCCCCTCGTGTCGGTCCTGTCCCTGTAGTTGACTGCGTAGAGGCCCGCCGCTTGCTTGGCCATCGCCGAGTGGTAGGTGTTTCTTGGGGACTGGTTATGCTCCGCGTATGGGATTAGAGACGCCGTCACGCCCAGAATAGTATAGCTGCATATTTCCAGGTGTGTATGCTGCTCTGTTAACTGGCTCTGGTCTAGGGCGATATAGGCGTTCTCCTCCTCCTCAGCGTCTAGGTACTCAATAATCCCCTCCCTGATGAGATCGCTCCACTTCCATCGCCCCAGTTGGATATTCCTTACGTGTCTGGCCTTCAGGAGGGGTTTACCATCCCTCACTATTATTAGAGGCCTCCTGATGCGCCCGTCGTCGCAGTTGACATATATCTCGTTCAGGTCGTCGTAATAGGCTATGTTCACCTCCCCGCTTATCTCTCCACCCCTACGCATCTCCCTAATGGTCTCGACGAGCTCGAGTGGGTTTAGAGAGTAGCCTAGGAGGTAGCCCTCAACAAAAACCTTCGCACCCCTAAACCTGGTCTCATCGTCGGCTATCCTCGCCGGAATTACACCGAGATGTAATAGAGCCCTCTTAACCTTCTCTGGATCAGTCCCCATCGAGATGCTGGACATAAGGGCTAGGTTCTTGACGAGGCCGCAGTTCGCCCCCTCAGGGGTCTCGTTGGGACAGAGCCTCCCCCAATGGGTTGAGTGGAGATCCCTAGCCTCGAAGTTCGGCTGACTCCTGCTGAGGGGGGATTGGAGGCGCCTTAGGTGGCTCAAGGCAGAGATGGTCGTAGTCCTATCCAGAAGCTGGGTCATCCCAACCCTGCCCCTCCTCCAGTTCCCCGTTGCAAGGGCGTGCTGGATCCTGCTGGTTATGATCCCTGGCCTCACAGCTGCCGAGATGAGGACCCCCTTCCTCCTCCCGCTCATCCTCCTCAGCTGGTATCGCATATCTCGATAGAGGCTCCAGAAGGTGCTCCTGAAGAGTTCAGCCAGCAGGGGCCCGGAGAGCCTAACCCTCTTGTTCTTGAGATGATCCTTATCATCCTCCCCACGCCTCCCAAGCTTGAGTTCAATGATCCTGGAGGCCATCTCCCCGAGGAATATGGCCTTCTCGAACCGATCCTTCTTCTCCCTCCCAATATGGGGAAGAAGGTTGAGGTCGAGTATTGCCTCCGCCCTCTCAATCCTGAACTCCTTGACCTGTCCGAAGGCCACCCTGTTACCAATGTAAAGGATCGCGTCCTCAACGGTCTCGATGTTGCTAGCCTCCCTAAAGGAGGGCTCCAGCTCCTTCAGAATCTCCTCATCTAGTGAGACTAGGTTGGCGATCTCCCTGTCCGTCTCCACGCCCAGAGCCCTCATCAAGACCACGAAGGGTATGGGGACAGGGACGCCGGGTATCGAGACAACCATGTCCCCCTTGGCCTTGAGAGCCATATCTATACGGGCCCTGAAGCCGACGGTGGTCGAGAAAACCTTCCCCCTATAGACCGGTCTAGAGCCCCGGTTATCTATCTCGACGAGGACCCTGTTGGGGGCTAGATCCTCAAGGGCCACTATCACCCTCTCGGAGCCATTTATGATGAAGTATCCCCCAGCCTCATCGGGATCCTCCCCAATCCTTAGAAGCTCTTCTGGCGAGAGCTTTGAGAGGGGGCAGAGGCGGGATTTCACCATGATGGGGAGGTCGCCTATATTAACAACCTCACTCGAGTTCTCGCCATTGTGGTCGAGGAATGTCTCCAGGTAAAGGGGGGCCGAGTAGGTCATGTTCCTTATCCTCGCTTCCCTGGGGTATATGCTCCGTATTGTTCCATCGACCTCAACGATCCTTGGATCCCCAACCTTTATAGAGCCGAACCTTATGTTGTAGGTGTGGCCTGGAACCTCGATCGTTATGCCTCCTATCTCATCGATCACCTCTTGGAGGGTTCTGTCGATGAACTCGTTATAGCTCCTTAGGTGCTGGTTCACAAGCCCTTCCTCGACGAAGAATGCCTTCATGACCTCCCAGAGATCCTCACTTGTGAGGCTCAAGCCCCCTCACCTTTTTGAAGTAGCTTTGATCGATGGTGGCTAATCCCATATTATCTAAACCCGACTCCCCCTGCTAACCATTTTCATCCGACTAAAAGTCGTCTAAACTTGGTTTTGCATCATTTGAGCCCTTTAACCCTCTAATAAACCTTTTGAGATCGCGCCGCAATCTCCTATCTTGCTTAGGAGCCCTGCCACCTAGTTTTAGGAAACATGAGAGTTCAGATCATAAGCCTTCTTGACGAATCCGTAATAATTCCAAATAGCCAATAAAAAAACTGGGTCGTAAGCAAGAATCTGAATTTTCGAAATTAGTCTGGATAGGTGATTCTGGTGCACCCTCGAGTATCGAGTGGTGAGAGCATCTTCCCCCCTCATGCTCATCGCCTTGTTTACGGATCGGCTCGCGGCCACATGAGAGGGGCTGTCTACGGCGAACCTAACCGTGCCAATCCTGTGTATGTCAATAGCGGCATTCAAATGCCTATTCATTCTCCATTCACATTTTGGGCACTCTAACAGTTGTCCATTCGGCTTTTCTCTTTTTCGTGATATTTAGCTTGAAGCTTCTGAGACTTTCTATGATCACCCCAGAACTTCCTCCGAATCTTCCTACACTTCTCAAAGTACACATGGTGTATTCTAGGTAGGTCGCTTAAATCGTATTTGAACCATCCCTCTTGCTGCTCAATGTATGGGGATATGCAAGCCATAACGCTTGAACCGCCCATATACCGCCTTGATGAGCCTAAGCCTTGACGTTATCGTCTGCTCTGAATTGACCCTAACATCTTCGTTAACCATGCCTCGGAACGTTTCCAACAAAATTGCTTAGGGGTTGGTTGTGAATGTTTAAACCGAACTGCGAGAATACATGAAAATAGCTTCATCACCCATTTTAACTTTCATTCACCTTTCACCACTCGATACTCGAGGGTGCACCAGAACTAAGCCCAAAAATCTTTATTAGGTGAAACCCTTACAGTTTATGGCTGCCTTTGAAAGCGGTGGAAGAGAGGTAACTGGTATGGCTGAGATGGTTGAGAAGGTCCTTGAACAGAGCCTCGGGAAGACGGTGCTTATTAAGCTTAGAGGGGGAAAGACCCTCAGAGGGTTGCTAGAGGGGTTTGATCAACATGTGAACCTTGTTCTCAGGGACACAGAGCTGATAACCGACCCGAATAATGTCGAGAGGCTTGGAACCATCATCCTGAGGGGGGATAATGTGATAATGATCTCTCCTCCCCCCTCAGACTAGGAGATAGATAGGGATGCCTACTAAAGCGGCCCTACACACGGGCAAGAAGGTGCATATCCGCTGCAGGAGATGCGGACGAAGAGCATACCATGTAAGGAAAAAGAGGTGCGCCGCCTGTGGATACGGGAGTAACTCAAGGTTGAGGAGATATTCCTGGGGAAGGAAGACTCTCAACAGGGAGAGGCGCTTAGTATAAAGCCCGCCTAACATAGGCCTCAGGGCTATACTATCCGATAACGATAAATCTTCTTTAATTCAATTTGTCCTGATGATGTTGGATAAGGAGATCCCTATAAAGCCCATCAAGCCCGAGTTCTTGGACTTCGTTAATTATAATATCTGTAAGGCCTACTCCGAGACTTGGGGGAAGGAGGCTGCTGAGGCTTTCTTCAGGAAGGTGGGGAGGATAGGGTTCCAGGAGTTGAGGAGGAGGATTGAGTTTCCCAGCAGGGAACCCTACGAGGTCTTAAGGAGGGTGGCAAGCTTCCTCGAGGAGATGGGATACCTAGCGAAGATAAAGTTGACGAAGGTCGAGGAGGATGAGGTCATAATCGAGATGTTCGGAGTCTCCGTCGTAAACTCCTCGATGAGGCTTGTGAGGGAGGGAGCGAGCCCAAGCCACTTCATGACGAACCTGATGTTCGCAGCCCTTGAAGAGATGTGCGGCTTGAGGGCGGACATCATAGACCTAACATTAGAGCAGCCCACCGCAGAGACAGGATATGCAAAGGAGAAGTGGATCCTGAAAAAGATTTAATCATATTTCCAGTTTTTTTCTCATTTTTTAAAGGAGAAGACTCACGAATCTCTTAATAACTAATTAATGAAGTAAAAGAGTAATTTATTGAGATAAAGGATAGAGGAAGTATGAGTGGTGAAGGCAAAGGCCTACCATAAACCATTAAAAAGAGATCTAAGAGAATCTCATAGTGAACCTTCATTGATGGCTTGAATTAATCCCGCAGCCTCTAGAAGGTTCCTCGTCTCGTATGTGGGTTTGAGCTCTTCATGGCCTGGTTGGGGTTCGCCCCTCCTGTTCACCCAGATTGTTGTTATACCTATGCTGTTAGCCGGTCCTATATCTGTCATAGGTGAGTCTCCTATGCTAACAGTCTCCTCAGCCTTTGATCCAGAGCTCTTCAAAACTTCGAGGTAGTACTCTGGCTTCGACTTCAAGTGGCCTATGGAGGACTCGCTGAAGACCCCCTCAAAGATCTTCTTCCCTGCATACCTCTCGAGGGCCTCCGCCTTCCTCTCGGCATCCCTACCAGTAGAGAGGTACAGCCTCAAGCCATCCCCCTTCATCATCTCCAGGGCCGGCAGAACATCATCGAAGTAGATGGGATCCCTCCAACCCCTCTCCTCGGCTTCCATAAACCTCCTGCAGAATAGGCTTGCGGTATGGGCTTCGAAGGGTCTATTTAGGTGTCTGAAGATGAGCCTGCAGTGGAACATGAGATCATCATGCCTTTCGGGGTAATATCTATGAACTATGCCTCTATGGATCTCGTGGAGATATATGTGATAGATCTCATTCCCCCTCAACCCCATTATCCCATCCAAGCCGTCTCTTAGAACCGAGTCGGCATCATGGAGGGTTCCATCATAGTCTAAAAGGACCATCTTGATCATGGTTAATTGATTTGAGACGGTTCAGCATAATTAATCCTTATGGGAAAGATGATAGGGATTAAGATAGAGGGGGCGCTCCTGGAGTCGATGCTGGAGCTAGCAAGAGATGGGCATCCAAAGGAGGTCTTCCTCCTCCTGAGGGGTAGGGTTAGGGGAGGCTACGCGGAACTCGAGAATTTTCTGATACCTCCCCTGGCAGTTTCCGGCAGGGGCTTCGCAGAGATTCCTATCCACCTCCTCCCAATAGACTTCTCCATCATCGGGACAGCTCACTCCCACCCCTCAGGGAGCCCAGCCCCATCTACTGATGATCTGAATAACTTCTACGGCCTCGTAATGATGATCTTCGCCTATCCCTACTCTCCCTCAAATTCGGCGGTATACAACCGCAGGGGGGAGAGGATACCATTGAGAATAATAGAAGGTGAAAAACAAACCCAGAGGAACCCGGGTTTTAGGGGCCTTTAGAAAAACTTAATGCTTAGTTATTTGGGTATATAAGGGGAAAGGTCATGGTGACCCTGAGAAAGCCTAAGGAGGAGATGAGATACATCCTGGCAACAGATGTGGGGAGCACAACGACTAAGGCTAGGTTCTTCTCCAACGAGTCCGGGGAGTGGAGGTTCGTCATAGCTGGGGAGGCCCCAACAACCGTCGAGGCGCCATATGAGGATGTAACCCTTGGTGTTAGAAACGCCGTGAGAGAGGTGGAGGAACTCACAGGCCACAGGATCCTAGCTCCAGATGGGAGTGGAATAGTGGTCCCCTACGATGGTAAGATAGGTGTCGATCTATACTGCACGACGAGCAGCGCCGGAGGAGGGCTCCAGATGATGGTGGCTGGGCTGATTAAAACGATGACCGCTGAGAGCGCAAACAGGGCTGCACTAGGGGCTGGGGCAATAGTTATGGATGTGATCGCCAGGGATGATGGACGCCAGCCCTACCAGAAGATCCAGCGTATAAGGAGCCTTCGACCTGATATGATACTCCTGGCCGGGGGAACGGATGGCGGAGCAACCGCCCATGTAGTGGAGATTGCGGAGCTGATAAAGGCGGCCGGCCCGAAGCCGAGGCTCGGGGCAGGTTACCAGCTTCCAATAGTCTACGCGGGGAATAAGGCTCTCCAACCCCAAATAGAGAAGCTTATGGGATCTGAGTTCGCCCTAACCCTCGTTGACAATATAAGGCCAGTCTTGGAGGTTGAGAACACGGAGCCCGCTAGAAGGGCGATCCACGAGCTCTTCATGGAGCATGTCATGAGCCATGCCCCAGGATATACAAAGCTCATGAAGTGGACGGATGTCCCAATAATGCCGACACCGGCGGGTGAGGGGATGGCGATGCAGCTTATAGCGAGCGTATATAAAGAGAACGTACTTGGGGTAGGCCTTGGTGGGGCGACGACCAACGTTTACTCTGTGGTCGACGGACGCTTTGTCAGGAGCGTGAGCGCCAACCTAGGAATGAGTTACAGCGTGACTAACGTGATGAAGTCTGCAGGTCTCCCGAACATAGTGAGATGGCTCCCGTTCAAGATAGATGAGGAGGAGGTGGCAAATAGGCTTATGAATAAGATGATAAGGCCCACCACCATACCCCAGACCCTAGAGGATCTAATAGTCGAGCATGCCGTTGCGAGGGAGGCCCTGCGCCTAGGGCTCGAGCATCATAAGACTATAGCGACGAGGCTGAAGGGGATACAGGTCCAGAGAACCATATCAGATATGTTCGAGCAGGAACTGGAGGAGACCTACATAAAGATGATGATCATAGACATCATAGCGGGGACGGGTGGTCTCCTCAGCCACGCTCCTAGGAGGATCCAGAGCATGTTCATCCTCACAGACGCCTTCCAGCCTGAGGGGGTCACCAAGATGTTCCAGGACAGCGTCTTCATGATGCCCCACCTCGGAGTCCTATCAACGGTCTACAGGGAGGCAGCCTGGAACATCTTCGATAAGGACTGCCTAGTGAGGCTTGGAACCGTTATAGCCCCAGCCGGAGTGGGGAAACTCGGAGATCCAGTGATGACGGTCGAGCTCGAGATGCCCGACGGAGAGATCCTGAAGGAGGAGGTGAAGTTCGGAGAGATAAAGCGTATAAACCTCCCCGAGAGGCAGGATGCGAACGCCGTGATCACGCCACAAAGGGGCTTCGACGTCGGGATGGGCCCTGGGCACAAACTTGAGAAGAAGGTGATGGGTGGTGTGGCTGGAGTGCTCCTAGATGGGAGGGGCAGGCCCCTCCAGCTCCCGGAGGATGAAGGCTTAAGGAAGGAGCTCCTCGTTAAGTGGTGGCAGGCCATTGAGCTATACCCGATGGATGAGCTGAAGGAGCTGATATGATATGAAGGCTAAAGCCATGGAGCGTGAAGAGAGGGTCTCAGAGGAGGCCTACGCCTATACCCCTGGGCTGAAGGTCAAGAGGGCTATGACCATTACCAAAACTAGAAGGCTGCCAATCCCTGGAGAGGTCTTCGTGAAGGAAGGTGATAAGGTGAATTATCATGACATCGTGGCGAGGACTGAGATCCCTGGAGACCCGGAGATAGTTAAAGTGGCCCTCCTTCTAGGTGTTGAGCCTGAGGACCTCCCGAGGTACATGATCAAGAAGGTTGGGGATAAGGTTGCCAAGGACGAGGTCATAGCAGCCTACAACGCCCTCTTCGGCCTAATAAAGAAGAGGGTGCCATCCCCCATCGACGGGATCATAGAGTCCATATCCGATGTGACAGGCCAGGTTATCGTCAGAGGCCTACCAGTCCCAGTAGAGGTAGATGCCTATATACCTGGAGAGGTCGTGGAGGTGCTGCCGAGGGAGGGAGCGGTCATAGAGACCAACGCGGCCTTCATCCAAGGGATCTTCGGCATAGGGGGTGAAACCCACGGCGAGATAAAGATGGCGGTTAAATCTCCTGAGGAGGCGCTTACACACGACCACATCAAGGTCGGAGACAAAGGAAAGGTTCTCATCGGAGGCTCCATGGTCACCCTGGAGGCCCTCAGAAAGGCCGTAGAGGTGGGGGTCTCGTGCATCGTCGTAGGTGGAATAAAGCACAGGGATGTCACCACCTTCATAGGAGAGGAGATAGGGGTAGCTATAACAGGACATGAGGAGGTCGGGTTGACCCTTATAGTCACAGAGGGGTTCGGCGAGATGAAGATGTCCAGGAGAACCTTCGACCTCCTGAAGAGCTTCGAGGGGTACCTGGCCGCGGTGAACGGGGCGACCCAGATAAGGGCTGGGGTTATGAGGCCTGAGATAATAATACCCCATAACGAGTTCTTCGAGCAGTCTTCTATGGAAGAACTCTCAGCTGGAATGGTCCCTGGAACCCCCGTGAGGATAATACGACAGCCCTACTTCGGGGCGATCGGGAAGGTCGTAAGCCTACCAGTGGAACTACAGAAGATCCAGACAGAGTCCGACGTGAGGGTGCTGGATGTAGAGCTGGAGGATGGAAGGGTGGTCACGGTTCCCAGGGCGAACGTCGAGATCATAGAAGAGTGAAGCCAGAAACATTTAAACATACTTCACCATTAAAAATAATTGAAATTGGATCAAAAACAAGAATATTTGTAATTCTTCACCTTCTTCACTTTACAGTTCGGAGGGCTTTGAGTATAAGGTTTGAAATGAGGGCATATATGGAATGCCGGTCTTTGAGATGGAGCTCCATCTCCCAGTAAAGGTCTTCAGGAGGGCCCCATTCATCTATACTGGGGTGGATTCGAGGTCCCTGATCCTAGGAGCATTCTCAGATCCTTTGACCAATAGGGGGATGAATCTCCAGAGGGCTTTTCCCTTACTGGTTTCAAGTAGACACCCAGATGGCCGACTGGCAGACCAGCTCTTCAGCCTAGCCTTCCTATATATCGACGATGATGAGAGGAGGAGGCTCCACCTCACCCACCCCATCCTCCTGGAGGGGGAGGGAGAAGCCCTTGAAACATTACTTTCAGGAGCTAACAGGATCGCCTCCACCCTTGGCTGCGCCTCCATGGATATCGAGGCACACCATGAGGTGTTAGGCTCCATATCCTTCCCGAGTTCTATGTCACCCATATCCTACGACCTGGGCAAGGCCACCTTGATAGGGCTGAATGAAGTATCTCTCATTAAGAAGGGCTTCAGGGCGGTGGAGGAGATAAGATGCCTCAGTGCTGATATACATTATCTTGAGGATAGATTAAGTGATGAAAAGAGGTCTAATGAATATGTAGCTGCTGCATCACCCAAAGAGTTTAAGGAGATAGAGAAGATGTGTAGATCTCTCCCCATAAGGTCTTACACATTATCTAATGCTGATGCTACCCTCAACCCCGCTGAGAATATACCCATAAGTGAAGGAACCACATGGATTATACGGAGACGGCGTAGGTGGGGATTCGGGGAGCTGACGGTTGAAGGTTTCATGAGATGGTCTCCAAACCTCTTCGAGGCCATGGAGAGGTTCAGAACCCCCTACCTACCGCTCTTCCAGGACATCCTGAGATATGAGTACAGGGCCGGTAAGGTCTTTGAGTGGGGCTTCAGGTCGAGGGATAAGGGGATCATCCTCCCCCTACTCTCAGCAGCAGCTGAAGCGATGAAGCACATGGGTATAGAGACGATCCAGCTGGGATGTGTGGACTTTAGGCAGGGATTCTTGAAGAATCTGCTGGAGGAGTATGGCTTTAAGGTCGTTCATAGGATAAGGTTAATGCGCAGGACTGTGGAGCATTGAAGGAGTTAGATATCCTATTCATTCATCCGGCAACCCACTACAGATCCAGCGACCAGGATGGGAGGGATCTGGTCACCTTCCTCGTTATGCCTCTCGGAACACTGGCCCTTGCTGACCTATTGGACAGAAACGGATACTCAACCGTCGTATATCACACGGGGATCGAGCAGCTCCAGGATAGGAGCTTCAAAGTGGAGGATATCTTCAGGTTGTATGAGCCCAGGGTGGTCGGCATCGACCTCCACTGGTTCGTCCACTCCTATGACGCCGTCAGGATAGCGGAGATAGCAAAGCATAACAGTAACGCCCATGTGGTTCTAGGGGGGTTCACCGCCTCCTACTACGCTGAGGAGATTCTAAACCGGTTTGGATGCGTAGACGCCATTATCCGCGGGGATGCTGAGAGGCCTCTCCTAGAGCTTATGAGGCACCTAGAGAATAGTGAACTCGGCGGGGTTCCAAACCTGGTTTACAGGGGGAGGGGGGTTATCAAGAGGAGCCGCCGAGAGTTCATAGCAGGGGTTGATGACCTAAGGGGGCTCGACTACGCGAACTTCGAATTACTTCACAACCGTGAGAGGTACTGCAGGCTTATATCCCAGTCTGGAGACCTAGACCCACACCCTTGGAGGGTGAGCGTCAAGAGGCATGCATGGCTACCCCTTGGAAGGGGCTGCTCCGTCGACTGCTCATACTGCGGAGGGGGAAGGGGCGCCCAAAGGCTCATCACGGGCCGACCAGAGCCAATATACCAACCGAAGGAGCAGGTCCTCGAAACCCTATCCAAGTTTATGGAATATGGAATCGACTCAGTCTACATGGACTTCGACCCATACCCCGATAGGAGGTACTACCACGAGCTCTTCGAGATGATCAGGAGGGAGGGCATCGACATAAGCGCCCAATTCCTCCTCTGGTCCCTCTCAGATAGGGGCTTCGTAAGGGAGTTCGCCCGCACCTTCAACCCCCTATACTCAACCCTCACCATATCGCCCGAGACCGGGTCAGAGGAGGTCAGGATTAGGAACAAGGGATTCCACTACACTAATGAGGAGCTGACTAGATGGCTTGAATATGCAAAGGAGGAGGCTGTGCCCGTGGAGGCGTACTTCTCCACAGGCCTGTCATCGGAGACGCCTGAGGCATTCGAGGAGACCATCAGGCTCGCTGAGAGGATGGTCAAGAGGTATCCAATCGCAAGCATCGCCTGCAATCCCCTGGTGCTGGAGCCCGGTTCTCCCAGGCACCTCAGCCCAGAGGATTTCGGCCTCCGGATCAAGTTCCGGGATTTCCTAGATTACTATGAGCGGTTCAGGAGGCTGGCCCTAGGGCTCCCCCCAGAGTCACGTCTGGGCTACGACACAGAATGGCAGAGCGAACATCAGATCATAGATAATAGTTTTAGATTTAATCAGATGATCTCTTCAATGAAGGAAGGTTTTCAATAAACTGAATTGAAGTTTAAAAACGAGTTTTAAATTGAGAGTCATAAATTTCTTTTAACGTTGATGATTTTGTGGGGAAACATGTTTGGTCATGTTTTTCCCATCGTGATTAAGCAGAGGCGATCAAGAACTGGGTTTTCAAGCCTTAAGGACGCCGAAAATTTTAAAAGAAATGAACGCTCTTCTTATATTAGCCAGTCCTAGGTGGCTTACCACCCCCAAAAGAGACGTAACTAATGGGTGGAACCCCTAGACCGGTGAAAAGGTGTAAAAGAGGGAAAAACTTGATAGTTGCAGGAAGACAGACAGCATTCGTCTTTCTAATAGTCACAATAGCCCTCTTCTACATATTCCTAGAGATGGCGAGGAGGGGAAGGAAGATTCCTATAAGGACCTTCCCGGCCATCGCAGCCATCCCCGAAGCTATCGGAAGATGCGCCGAGATGGGGAAACCCCTCCTGTACACCTCTGGGTATGCTATGGAGACCCTCAGCAACCCGGACCAAGGGCCTCAGACCCTAGCCTCCATAAGCATCCTGAGCCATGTAGCTAGGCTGGCGGTTAGGGCCGGCGTGAAGCTCTACTACTTCACCTGTATAAAAGACTCTCTTCCTCTCGTGGAGGAGACCCTGAGAACCGCCTACCTCGAGGAGGGGAAGCCTGAGGAGTTTGACCCGTTGCAGATAAACTATCAGGCAGGTCAGTCTCCATACCTGAATGCCGTTATGGGATTCATGCAGAGGGAGAGGCCGGCCTCAAATATATTGATGGGTGGCTTCTACTACGAGTCCGTGGTCATGGGCGAAGCTGGGAATACGATAGGGGCAATGCAGATTGCTGGAACGGCTAACACGCATCAGATGCCCTTCCTCATAGCTACCTGCGACTACTGCCTAATAGCTGAGGAACTATACGCAGCGAGTGCGGACATCACTAAAGATCCATGGATACTGGGCTGCCTCAGAGGCGAGGACATTATGAAGCTCGTTATATTGGTGCTTCTCATAGTAGGATTCGTAATAAGCTTCGCCAGGGTACCTATCCTAATAGACATCTTGAAGAGGTGATAAGATGGCTGAAGTGGTTAGAAGAGAAGCGGTTTACGCTCTTACAGCCATAATCGTAGTTATAATGATGGTCGATTTCTTCTTCACGATACCAGCGATAAGTGCAATAGCAGGAGAACTGAGGACCTGGGCCACTATAATCTCGACAATGGCTCTGACTCTGGGGGCGGTCAACATTATCCGAGTACATAGCCGAAACGTGCGTAGGAGAGCACCTGGTGTATGGTATCATAGCGCCTGGCTGATCTTCATCTTCGCATTCGTATTGTTACTTGGATTTACCGATATAAATAATCCTTCATCTAACCCGGTTTATAAGTGGATATTCGATAATGCATACGTATCCCTAGGCCAGACTTGGTATGCGATTACGGGGTTCTACATCGCTTCAGCTGCGTATAGGGCCTTCAGGGCGAGGAATATAGATGCAGCGTTGTTGTTAATTGCAGGGATCTTCGTCATGCTGATGAATGCCCCAATAGGTGAGGTGATATGGGTTCAGATACCTAGGATAGGTAGATGGTTCAACGATGTCGGACAAGTGCCTGCGATGAGGACATTCCTGATAGTCGCGGCCTTCGGGCTCCTAGCCTTCGGGTTCAGGACACTCCTTGGAAGGGAGCGGGGTTTCTACGGGGAGGTGGCGGGAGGATGAGCCAAGAGACCATCTGGGAGAGGCTACAGAGGATCGATAGACGAGTAATCTACTGGTTGCTCTTCATACTCCTTATTATACCGTTCATTCGACCCCTGGGGTTGCCCGTATCTATAGGCCCCCAGACGATAAGCCTCCTCGAGGGGTTAAGGAAGCTGAAGGAAGGCGATGTTGTGGTGGTCAACATATCCTCTGGTGTAAGCGCTTGGCCGGAGTGCCTTCCATCACTTGTTGCGGTGAGCAAAGTGCTGATACAGCAGAAAGCTAAAATAATATACTGGACCTCCTTCGTCGACGGCCATATGACCTTCGAGAAGATCGTTGAAAAGGTGCCCGGATTCAAGGGACTGAAATATGGCGTGGACTATGTCCATCTAGGATTTTACACAGGAGCCGAACCTACCGTTGCCCAGCTAGCCACAAACATAAGGGCCATCTTCACAACAGATTATAAGGGGACGCCCATAGACCAGCTTCCAATAATGAGGGGAGTAAACTCGGCGAAGGATGTTAAGATGGTCATAAGCAGCGACACGGGCGACTACGGCGATTACTATATCAGACAGTGGCGTATCCCATATGGTGTTCCCTTTGCGGAGATCGGGATAGCTATGATCTTCTCCAGCTATCAGCCCTACTGGCCGGAGATCATCTTCGGCATGACGGGGGGCGCGAAGGGAGGAGCAGAGCTGGAGAAGCTGATAGGGGAGCCAGGAGACGCGACTGTGACCATGGATGCGATAAACACCTCTCACCTCCTAGTAATAGTCGCTGTCATCCTAGCGAACATAGGTTACGCGGCAACGAGGAGGAGGAGGTAGAATGGGTTACCCCACGACTATAGATGGGATCTTAGGGATCTGGACGGCTCTAGCTCTGATGCTTTTTGTCTATAGCTATCCACTCTACAAGGAGAATCAGCTCTTCAGGTTTGCGGAGCACTTCTTCATAGGGTTATCTCTAGCCATCGCAGCCATCATAGCTATACAGACAACGATCAGGTTGGCAATCACTCCCCTAATGGCTGGGAAGTTCTACTACATAATTCCGATCCTACTGGGCTTCATGATGTACTTCATACTGCATCGCGACTACCGCTGGATCAGCAGGTATCCCATAGCCATCCTAGTGGGTTCCAGCATAGGATTGGGAATGAGGGGTACTATAATTCCGAACATCCTCAGCCAGATCATATCCACTATAACGCCTCCTAAGGCCGGAGCCGACGCATTGTCCTGGTTCAACTTCGTATACATAGGCATAGGCACGATACTAGCAGTGATGTACTTCCTACTCACCTTCGAGCATAAGGGACCTTTACTATATCCAACCAGGCTGGGAAGATGGATAATAATGATAGGGCTGGGGGCCTACTACGGAAATACGGTTCTCTTCAGGATGGCGATGCTATCGGGCAGAGCCCAGTTCCTCTTACAGGTCTTAGGCCTAGTCCCGTTCTAAGATCCCCTCTTTTTTCCTTAAACCTCTCTTGGGTTAGGAAGGTTTAACAGCATGAAAGGTGAATTAATTGTCTAGGAGAACGAGCATTTGATACAAAGTCTGCTATCTGATACAAGGTTGTTGAAGAGGGTAAAGGTTGAGAATTATCTACTTGTCCATCTGGGCCTCAGGCCATGCTCCCTTACAACCCTGCCGGCGGAGCTCCCTGGGGCCGAGGGTCTTGGGAGATCGATAGATGAGAGGATCCTACCACGGATGAGACATCTTAGCTCCATAGGAGATCCCGAGAAGAGGCTTAAAACCATAGAGGCCTTGAAGAATGAGATGAGGAAGGCCTACAGGGATGTTGTAGAGGCCTCACAACAGTACCGCGGCCACCTGGAGTGGGCGAGAAAACTCGGGCTCAGAACCCTCCAGTTTGAGGTAAGGCCCACGGTTAGGGAGCTATACCTATTCAGAGATAAAGCCCTTGAGAAGAGGCTGGAGAATCTAATTAGAGAGAGGGTGAGGATTAGAGAGGAGACCCTCAGTCATCCCCCCAAAGGCCTCGGGAGGGCCCATCTCGTCTACCCAGAGGAGTTCAAAGGAGGCTGGGTCAGTGAGATGGGAGAGCTCTATGGGTACCCAAAATGCTGCGTCGAGCGCTACGCCTCAGACCGGGAGAATAATATCTCAGTCGAGGAGAGGGCTGCGAGACAGTTGAAGGAGGCAGAGGAGAAGGGGGAGGCCGAGAGCCTGGCTTATTTTGTAAGTTACTTCTTCCCATGCCATCCCAGATGCCCCTCAGCGATCTCAACGGGTAAAAGGTACCTCGAGGAACTCCAGAAGGTTGATCCAAGACTCGGAGAGATTTACACGTCGATACTCAGGGAGAATCTAGACCTCGTCCGACGCCAGCCCGAGATCATAGCCAGGCATAGGGCCATGGCTGAGGAGGCGATGCAGAGGATTCATAAACAACCTCCATAGATGAACAAAGGAACATTAATTAATTCAACTATATTTGATGATGAAAATATAGATAAAATAATGATTTATTTAAATGGTATTGCTTGATTAGGAATAGATAATGGAGATATAAAAGAGATATAAATTTAGGGATTACTCGAAGGTGTAGACTATGTGGACCGTAACTGAGACGCTTAGAGCCCCCTCGAATATTGGGGTGGCCATCTTATCCGTTGTCTCCAGACCTCTTGTGGGTGTGTAGGGGTAGTATACGCTCTCGGTGAAGGAGAGGACGCCGGTTATCTTCAGGTTCAGAGCCTCTGCGATGAGTTTTGCCTTCGTGGAGGCGTCATTTATCGCCTTTCTATAGGCTTCAAGTTTCAGCTGCTCCTGAAGGTCGCTTGAGAGGCCGAAGGAGATACCATCGATCCTATTGGCCCCAGCCCTGCTGGCCTCATCTATGGCCTTTCCGATCAGATCCAGCTCCAGTAATCTCACCCTTAAAAGGTTGACAACCCTATAGCCTATCACCTTCTGCCAGTTCGAATCATAGATCGGGTTTATGCCATAGGAGACCGTCTCAAGTCTCTCCTCCCTTATCCCAAGTGACTTCAAAGCCGCGACGATGGATGTCATGAGCCTAGCATTCTCCTCCACTGCCACCGAGGCCGAAGAGTTCTCAGTCTGGACGCCAAGGGTAAGCGTAGCCTGATTCGCCTTCGCATAGGAGGTTCCTGTCCCGGATAGTGAGATGGTCTTGGACTGCCCGTCGACGCGGACATTAGAGCCTACGGATCCTAGGGAGGGGGGAACCCCTACAGGTAGCCAGAAATCCCAATCGACCGAAACCGGTTTCTGAGGCCTATATGCAATTATCAAGGATGCGAGTGTGATTGAGGCGCAGACCGCGAAGATCGAGACATATTGCCACCTCAACATCAATCCCATTCTCCCGTCAAAAATAATGTCAATTGAGGTTATTTAAACCATAGATCAGAACAACCCTAAATTATCTAATCTATATAGTGTTCTAATCTATAGTCTTGATGGGGAGAGCCTAGAATGCCTCTTATTTTTCTAAAGCTCAGGAGGTGCGTCTTCAGACGGATTCTTGCCTCCTTTATGTTTCAATACGAACTTCGGAATGGGTAAGAGGGGATATTATTATCTATTCCAAATCAGAAACACCATTGGTGGAGCTGGAAAGCTATGAAATAGAGCATAAAAGCCTAGGAAAGGCCCGCAGAAGTTTAGGCCATGATTCCATTTAGAAAAATTTATTTAAGATCTTTTGTACAATTGTATCCGGCTTGGCTGGGATACGTATTCAACTACCAGAGGAACTCGAGAGGCTCTTCAGGGAGATGGCCATGAAACGCTTCGGCTATGGAAAGGGGTCGATTAGCCGCGCCGCAGAGGAGGCAATAAGAAGGTGGCTGGAGGCAGAATTACGGGCTGAAAAAAGGGAGTTTGAGGGGGATCCCATTAAAGCTATTGAAGGCTTACTTGGGGGTGTAAATATTGATTCTGTGGAGCTTCAGCATCTAGCCGGAAAGATCTGGGTGAGAAAGGTTCTGGGAAATGTATCTTGTTGACACAAATATTTTTCTTGAAGTGTTACTATCCGGAGGTAGAAAAGAGGAGTGTAAAATATTTTTAAGTCTTCTAAGGAATGGAGAAAAGATCGGAGTTGTAACCGATTTTTCTATACACTAAATTTTAGTTATAATGGGAGGATTTAATAGAAGAAGAGAACTTAAACTATTCTTAAATAGTTTGCTAAATTATAAGGGGCTACGAATCTATAATACAACGTTAATGGATGAGTTAAATGCCATAGATCTAAGTTATGAGTTGAACCTGGATATAGATGACTCAATTCAATATCATGTAGCAACAATGTTAAAGGCAGATGGAATCGTGTCCTTCGATAGGCATTTCGATGGATTGAAAATATCAAGGCTTGAACCCTCCCAGTTCATATAAACCCGAGAAATCAGATCCTATTTCAGCTCAATTCTTTGAATCACTCAAGAATAATGCTTTTTACTTTCATGACGATTTAAAAATTCCCTAGCACTTAAGCCTAAAGTTTTATTAGATCATGCGGAGACCACTTGGATGATGGTTATAGAGTATGATCTGCTCATAAGGGATGCCACCATCATCGATGGGACCGGCAGGGAAGCCTACAAGGGTTCCATAGGCATTAAGGGCGATAGGATAGCCGCCATAGGGGAGGTTAGGGGGGACGCGGTAAAGGAGGTTGATGCCTGTGGGCTCCTCGCTACACCCGGCTTCGTAGACTCCCACAGCCACTCTGACAGGAATATTCTATTCTACCCCCTCTGCGAGAGCGATGTCCATATGGGGGTCACCACCTTCGTAGGCGGCCAGTGTGGAAGTTCCCCAGCCCCCGTCGGAGAGGTGGTCAGGCTCCCCGGAATAGCGGAGGAGTATGCCTTCGAGCTCGAGCCCTTCATGTACTTCCCGAGGAAGCCCTACTTCCCGCTGGAGAGGGTGAACGAGCTCCTGAAGGAGAAGTTCGGCTGGATCATAACCTGGAGGACCATGGGGGAGTACTTCAAGGTCATTGAGGAGGAGGGGTTCTCGATAAACTACGCCCCCCTAGTGGGCCACGGAGCCTGCAGAACAGCCGTCCTGGGAAACGACTATGAGAGGCAATCCACCCCAGAGGAGGTTGAGGCCATCGGTAAGCTCATCAGGCAGGCCATGGATGAGGGGTGCATCGGCCTCTCGGCAGGCATCGACTACGACCCAGACTGCTTCGCCTCAAGGGAGGAGATAGACAGGCACGTCGCCATACTAAGGGAGTACCCAGGGACGGTTTATGCACCCCACTGGAGGAGGACTGGTAGGAGGAGGGGCATTACGGCGGGGATCCAATGGAACAGGATACAGGGAATAATAGATGAGCTCGAGACCGCGAAGAAGGCCGGAGTTCCAATAGTTATAGCCCACCTATACGGGGGCTGGGATGCGACGCCGATACCTCCACCCAAGGTCATCCAAGAGGCCATAGGAAGGGCCACACTGGATGTAATAGACCGTTATATCGCCGAGGGGGTTAGGGCCTACTTCGACGTGATACCTTACTGGTGGTTCACCTCCCAATACCTATGCGGGCACTTCGCCCCCTTCCTCAGGCTGCTGGGCTCGAGGGAGGCCTTCGCCAAGGCATTGAGGATGGCGGACTTCAGGCAGGAGGTCAAGGAGGCCCTCCAGAGGGGGAAGTTCTACATCCAGCCCCCATCAAACCCTAACATGAACCCAAACTGGGCCAAGGAGATAACAATAACTGAGCATAAGAACCCAAAATATGTGGACAGAACCATCGCCGAGATCGCGTCAGAGATGGGGAAGGATGCCATGGAAGCCTGGTTCGACCTAATAGCGGAGGATCCAGACTCGAGGTGCTCCATAGGCGACTACAGGTTCACGGAGGACTATGTCAAGCTCTTCTACAAGCACCCTAGGGGAATGGTGGGCGTCGACTCCTCCATGGTCGACGATAAGAGGGAGGGGGTCTACCCACCATGGGCGAGGCCCGGGCCCAACACATACTCAGCATACCCATCTTTCCTAACCCGCTACGTAAAAGAGCAGGGTCTCCTAACCCTCGAGGAGGCTGTGAGGAAGTGCACGGCCCTGCCAGCCGAGGCCTACAACCTTAATGGGAGGGGAACAATAGAGGTTGGGAGCTATGCAGACATCCTAATAATGGACTGGGAGAACCTGAGGATGAACAGCGCCCCCAAGGAGACAAGGAGATACCCAACGGGATTCGAGTACGTCTTCGTCAACGGGGTAGCGGTCATAGAAAAGGACAAGCACACCGGGGCAAAGCCAGGGAGAGTCCTTAGGAGAGGCCAAAGTTAAGCACCCCTGACCAAGAAGACCGGAGAGAGGCCAGATAGATAGGGGCCTAAAGCCCCTCCGCTCCTTTGATCTC
Source organism: uncultured archaeon (assembly GCA_938048735.1). Lineage (GTDB taxonomy): Archaea > Thermoproteota > Bathyarchaeia > TCS64 > TCS64 > JAGTRB01. The sequence continues at coordinate 6,461 of CALIUM010000009.1, read as the reverse complement.
TTAGACTCCCTCGGGTCCGGTTTAACTCGGTTCTCCTCAAAGATGATCAATTTCTCCTCTTTCCAAGGAGCCTCGAACCCTTCAGGAGTTAATGATTAATGCCTTTGGAATATCGATCCTCCGTCTATTTATCAAGATTTTTAAAGTAATGATTCATTAGCTTATCTATATATCTTAATTTTCATAGCATTGGCGATAACTCTTTTTATGAGTTTCCTATGACTAGTTTAACTCTTCGCTATGAGACCATAGTTAGGCCTTAGAATGCTGAGACCTACCTTACTAAGAACATAAAATAAAGTTGCACTTATGAAAAAGGGGTCTCATCAACTCTCAATACCATGGATTTATTAGTTAATAGGAACATATCTTGATCGCCTTGTATGACTTCATAATCAAGGGCGGGAGGATCGTCACAGGAGCTGGAAACCCCTGGTTCAGGGCCGATGTGGCTGTCAAGGATGGGCGGATAGCGGGGGTTGGCAAAATACCTGGCGGAGCAAAGGAAATCCTAGATGCCACGGGGCTAATAGTCTGTCCAGGATTCATAGATCTCCACGACCACTCAGACCTCACGCTCTTGGTCGATAGAAAGGTGGAGAACAAGGTACGAATGGGTGTCTCAACAGTCGTCTTCCCCAGCTGCGGCTTCGGCGCCGCCCCCCCTCAACGATGAGATGAGAAGGGAGGAGGAGAGGCTTCACCCCTACCTCAGGGAGGCTGGTATCAGCATCAACTGGCATACCGTGGTGGAGTACCTCAAGATATTGGAGGAGGGGGGTATCTCCGTGAATGTGGCCCCCATGGCCGCCTTTGGAAACATCCGGAGGTATGTGATGGGGATGGAGATGAGGCCTCCAACCCCAGAGGAGCTTGAGGCTATGAAGTCGGAGATCGAAAAGGCGATGGAGGCTGGCTGCCTAGGCCTCTCGACGGGCCTGAGGTATGCCCCTCAGAGCTATGCATCCACCGAGGAGGTGATAGAGCTGGCTAAGGTTGTCGCCAGATATGGAGGATTCTACTCAAGCCATATAAGGGATGAGGGGGACATGGGGAACCCCGTAGCCGCCGTTGAGGAGATAATCAGGATAGGGGAGGAGGCGGAACTCCCGGTCCATGTATCCCATTTCAAGGTCCTCTCCAGGAGGCTTTGGAGCCTCTGCCCAAGGCTCATCCAGCTGGTTGAGGAGGCTAGGGCTAGGGGATTGGATATAACCGCCGACCAGTACCCATATAGTGCCAGTGGAACAGGCCCTGGGCCCTGGATCCCCCATTGGGCCCATGAGGGCGGACCCGAAGAGCTAGCCAAGCGACTCAGGGACCCAGGGCTGGCCCCAAAGATAAGAGCAGCCCTAGCAGAATCGATGGAGGAGAGGGGAGGGGCAACTGCAGCCCTGATCTCAAGCTACCCAGCAGACCCCTCACTTGTCGGAAAGACCATAGAGGAGGCCGCCGAGATGAGGGGTGAGAGGCCCGAGGAGGCAATATTCAACCTATTCAGGGAGCATATTGAGAAGAGCATATCCGGAGAGGTTGAGGGCGGATTCTCCATAGTCAACTTCAACCAGTCGGAGGAGAATATCGAGGCGATAATGGGGAGGCCTTGGGTAGCCTTCGGAACCGACGGGAGCGTCCACTCCCCAAAGGGCCCCCTGAGGAGACACCAGCCCTCACCCCACCCCGGGTCGTATGAACCTTCCCAAGGGTCCTGAAAAGGTATGTTCGGGAGAGGGGGCTGCTCACCCCTAGAGGAGGCGATAAGGAAGATGACCTCCCTCCCTGCGCAACGCCTTGGATTATATGATAGGGCCCTGATTCTCCCGGGAATGTGGGCCGACATCCTGATATTCAACCCTGAGAGGGTTGAGGACAAAACTGATTTCACCCCTTCAGAGGCGGCGATGAGATATCCTAAAGGGATAGAGCACCTCCTCGTCCACGGAGCCCCAACCATCAGAGAGGGAGAGCACACGGGGGCGAGGGCCGGAAAGGTCCTCAAAAGATTTAGGCCTCCTCCATGAGAAGGATGAACCTAAAGACAAGCCCGGTAGCCATCCAAAACAGTTATCGAGGGGAGATCATGTTCGTCAATGCTATCTATCTAAGCCTATGATACAGAAGCATCAATTGAAGGGCCCGAAAACTAGTCTTTTCGGCTTCTTCTATCTTTGGAACCTCAATATATAACGGAATCCATTTAAGAAACTGGTTTCTGCATGGATAATTAATAAATAAATTTCATCTAGTTTTATAAATGGGTCTTCCGGATTCCAATCTAGATGAGCGCCTAGGCCTCATTGGGAGTAGGGAAGATGTTTGAGAAGACCTTTAAGATAGCCGTGCTCGGGGACCATGCAACGGGAAAGACCAGCCTTTTGAGGAGGCTGGTCTACGGAGAGTTCGATGCGGAGTACCTCCCGACCACTAAACCGGAGGCCTTCGAGAGGGAGTATAGGTTCAGAAATGGAGTCGTCAGGCTTGTTCTCTGGGACGTCCCCGGCTCTTTAGAGGAGGTTGACGAGAACCTTTATGGGGCTAAGGCCGGTCTACTTCTATACGATGTTTGCAGGGAATCCTCCCTCAGGAGTGTAAGGAGATGGTATGAATTATTATCAAAATTTATCCGAGATAAATCTCATATATGGATTGTTGGGAACAAAATAGATCTTGAAAGTAGTAGAAAAGTTGAGGCAGAAAAGGTGAAGGAAAAATTAAGGGATATTAATTTTAATTATTTTGAGATCTCAGCAAAAACAGGCAAAAATGTCGAGATCTTATTTAAATCAATATTGAGGAGTTTAATAGAGCTTCAGTTAGAAGAGGTTAAAATGAGGTTAAGGGATTAGATATGAATGAAATACCAGAAATTCTTAAAAGAAATGATGTTCAAAATATACTTAGATTAATAAGAGATAAAAAAATTGATCTAATTGAACCCTCAATAAAATTTAATGAAATAAAATATCCAAAACTCGAGGAGTTGGGGATAACCAGAGAGAAACAGGAGGAGATTTTGAGAACTCTGGAAGAGATCGGGATCCTAAAATCCGAGGCCCGTGACAACATAATAACCTGCCCCATATGTGGCTCTCATAGGCTCCAGGTACATCTGAGGTGCCCCTCCTGTAACTCCATAGCGTTGAGGAGGGGGGTGATGATAGAACATCTCAGCTGCGGCCACTTAGACCTGGAAGATAACTTCAAGAGGGGGGAACAGCTCATATGCCCCAAATGCGGGAAGACACTGAAGACCATAGGAGTCGATTATAGGAAGCCAGGCATCCTATACAGGTGTATGAGCTGCGGCGAGATATTCCAAACCCCAACCACAGCTTACACATGTGACATGGGAGACTCCTTCTCAGGAGAGGAGGCAAGAGTATCCTTAGTAAAGGCCTATAAGCCGAACATGGCTGCTCTCCCCCTCCTAGAGAGATACCTCATAGACCTCTGTGAGATCCTTACAGACCTGCCGGGTTGGAGGATCGAGGCCCCAGCCACCTTCAAAGACCCCTACGGCAACGAACACGAGCTGGCGTTCGCCGCATGGCTCCTAGAGGAGGGCCTAGAGGAGGGCCCACCATCTGTAATAGGGGTGTTTGAGGCATCCGATAGGGAGCTGGATAGCACGGAGGTTCTTGCCTTCAGGGGGAAGACGATGGACGTACCTGCCAAGGAGAAGATCCTCATCGCCATGCCTGGTCTTGGGGAAGACGCCCGCCGCCTGGCCAACAACTATAGGATCTCCTTCATCGAGGCGAGGGATTCTATCGAACTTGCGGAAAGGCTGAGGGGGAAGCTCCTAAGCATAACTAGAGAGAGGGAGGGCCTAAAGGCGGAGGCTAAGGCCCTTGAGGAGATGATAAGGGAGATGGATGAAGAGGGGAGGATGGAAAGAGATGAAAGTGACATCTCTATTATAAAGGATAAAAGAGGAGATGAACTTTCTGAAGGAATTGGAAAAATACTCTTTAAATTGTCTAAAATAAAAAGAAAAGACTAAGTTTTAAAATATAGAAAATAAAACTTGGATATGAGAATAAACATCATTCAGAAGGGACTCGAAGATGAATAAGATGGTTTATGTAATTTCCGGCCTGATCATATCCATAGCTGCCATTTTCCTCCTCTTCCCCAACCGCGAGATCACCCTGCTGGCCATCTCCGCGTCCGTATCCTCGACAGCCTATTATCTAATCTTAGCGGTCTGGTGGTCAAGAAACAGATTTGGAAGGATAAGAAAAAGAACATCATATTTAATAATGATTTTTTCACTTATATTTATTGTCCTCCCATTCATTCTTGGTTTATTTGCGATGTTTTTTTATCCAATTTCTTTATCATCTTTTTTCTATGGAATTAGTGTGGCTGGGTTCACCCTAACCCTATTCTATGACTTTTTAAACATTCCACTAGCTTTATACCATAAAAGACAGGAGGAGGAACTAACCAAACAGAGTTTGAGGGATTATCCTTTAATAAGTTTAATTATTCCAGCATATAATGAGGAAAAGTGTATAGAAAAGACCATAGAATCTATTTTGGATATTGATTATCCAAATAAAGAGTTGATAGTTGTAGATGATGGTTCTGAAGATGGAACATATGAAATAGCTTCTAGGTATATATCAAGGAATTTTAAAGTTGTAAAAAAGAAAAATGGAGGTAAATGGTCAGCCCTAAACTATGGATTTTTCCTCTCAAGGGGGGAGATAATAGTCGTCGTTGATGCGGATAGTCTGGTCTCAAGGACGGCCCTTAAGGAGATAGCCAAAAGGTTCCAGATACCGAAGATACTGGGATTGGCCGGAAATGTAAAGGTTCTAAACAGAAACAACTTTCTGACCAGGTGCCAAGCCCTAGAGTATGTGATAGACATAAACATAGGAAAGAGGGCCTTTGCCATCCTTGGGTCAACGATGGTGGTACCCGGATGCCTTGGGGCTTTCAGGAGAAGCGCTCTCATGGAGATGGGGATCTTCGACCCCGACACGGTAACTGAGGATTTTGATACAACCCTCAAGGTCCTTAAGATAGGGGGTGTCGTCCAGACATCATCATATGCATTTGCATACACCGAGGCGCCCGAGACCCTGAGAGACCTCTATAGGCAGAGGCTTAGGTGGTATAGAGGCACATTCCAGGCGCTTCTCAAACATAGAAACATCATCACCACACCCATATTCGACTTCTTAAGCTTCATAGGCTATCCATATCTTCTATTTTCATTGATCTTCATTCCAATCTGTGGATTAACCGCTCTGATCTCAGGCATAATGGCATTACTAACTGGAGGTGCCATAATTTTTCTTCAGATGTTGCTTATCTTTATCTCGATGGAATTCCTTTTCTCTCTCCTAGCCATCAAACTTGATGATGAAGATGTAAAATTGGTTTTATACTCCCCCTTCTTCGTCATCGGGTATAGACATTTAAGAGATATTATAAGAATTAAAAGTTTAATAGATGTTATACTTAAGAGGGAGATAAAGTGGACGAAAGTGAGAAGAATTGGAAGAATAAAGGAGATAGGTAGATATGAAAAAACAAAGTGAAAAATTAATTATGAAAGATTTGATCGCTAGAATTGGCTTAACATTTCTATTCATGATTCAGGCTGGCATATTGTTCTCTGGTCTTCCGGCATATGGGCTTGAAGGAGATCGGAAGGTCTGTATCTTTTTCGATGATGGGTGGAAGAATCAATATGACGTAGCTCTGCCAATACTGAAAGAATTTGGATTTAAAGCGACTTTCTCAATAATAACAGACTATATAGGCATGGATAATGAACCTTTTGGAGTAGAATGAATATTGATGAAATTATGGAGTTAAAAAATTTGGGTATGGAAATTGCATCACATACAAGGACTCATCCTCACATTGAAAACTTAACAAGAGAAAGGTTAATTGATGAAATTATAAACTCCAAAAAAATATTAATAGAGATGGGTTTTAATGTAAAAACATTTGTCTATTCATATGGCGAATATAATTCAACTATAATAGATTATGTTAGAGATGGAGGTTACATTTGTGCTAGAACAATAAGCTATAAACCATATAATACTGAAAATTTAGACGCCACATATATGATCGACTCTTATCCTATAACAAATCAAAGTTTTGAAGAATTCATCAGAATCCTTTCAGAAGTAAAGGATACCACTGTTGTAGTATTAACATATCACTTCATATCAGATACTGGCCCATTAGAGACATCCACCCCGATCCAAAATTTCTACGAACAGATGAGGTATTTAAAGGATAACAACTTCGAGGTCTTACTGCTTTCAGATCTCATCACCTCAAAGAGAGTTGGGACCTTCACCCCGTCGGCTCCCACCCTGCTGGATGCTGCGGCTAGGCCTGTGGCCAGCGTGTCTAGGAACACGGCCTTCTACACCCAGGTCACATTGAAGAGCAATGTAGGCGTGGACCTGAGCGTCTACGTGATCGCC
>CALIUM010000008.1 GCA_938048735.1 uncultured archaeon | reverse complement strand
AAAATTCAATATCGAAATACTTAAATAGATTTAAAACAAGTGTTCTCTATGGGAGTCGATGGTGAAGGTTGAGAGGCGGGTCGGGGAGGCCATCAGATGCCTGACGGAGCTCGGCGGGGAGGCCACCATCACGGAGCTCAGACGGCATGCCAAGAAGCACTATCGGCTCGGGCCAGCCCGCCTCTATGGCTTGGTGAAGCAAGGCATCGAGGAGGGCCTCCTCATCAGGAGGCTAGTGGATACTCCTAAGGGTCCCCGGGTCGTCATCAGCCTCTCGGAGAGGCATCCCGGAATAGAGAAAACGATAAAGTTTTGGAGGGAGCGATTTACCAAGACCGAAAGCTTCGCCGTTGAAGGGCAGATAGAAACGCAAGAGAAACAGGAATATTATAAAAGGCTATTTAGAAATGAATTATACTTCCTGCTTGGGACAATGTGCTTCGAGTTGTTCAACGCCGTTATAAACGCATGGCTAAAGGCGGGAGAGGATCGGGCTGAGCGCCTACGCCTGGCGCGCAAGCACTTTGAAGAACTCGTCTCGGGAGTCATCGCTCCGATAGCCGGCTCAGCTATAAACATCGCCGTGGCTAAGCCGGAGATCCCCCTCAAGATCCTCCAAGAGATTGGGGATGAATTCTTAGCCAAGACACGGAGCGGAATGGAGGAGGCCAAAGGAGGATAGATCAGGATGGTGCGCACACCTGCGCATAGAAGGGCCCTCAACCTCTACATCGACGACGAGGTCATAATAAAGGCCCGTGAAATGGGGCTCAACCTCTCAAAAGTCGCTGAAAACTGCCTCAGAAAAGCCGTAGAGGCCCTGAAATCGATTGATTTTCAAAACGGAGATTTTACGGGGAAGCCCGGTCGTCTAGGGGACAAGGATGGGGGGCTTTGGACCCTCAGACGGGAGTTCGAATCTCCCCCGGGCTACCATTAACTCCTAGTCGAGGCGACGTTCAAACTCTCGGGTTAATTATGGTGCTTGAGAGAAGGGATTTCAGTAATCGCGCCTATTAGGGAAAAGTGACTCTCCATTTGTGCACTTCCCACGAAATTTGACGGTTCTTAGACGATGCCAGCCAACCTTTTAGGAAAATTTATTAGACCCAGATTTATTTAGAAGAGGAGATATTGAAACTGTGACAGCAACGAAATTGGATCTAACAAAGGAATACAAAACACATTATGCGGCAAAGACAACGCCGTAGGTAGTTGAATTTGATGAGGCACAATTTTTAGCAATAAAAGGCAAAGGTGCTCCTGGCAGCAAAGAATTTATAGCCAAAATAGAGGCGCTATATACCATCGCTTATAGTGTAAAGAGTCTTTGCAGAAAGCGGGGTAATGATTTTGGGTTCCAAAACTTGAGAGTCTTTGGTGGGTTGAATCTGATAAACCTGCATTGGAAGTTCCTCGTGAGGAAGGGAGATGAAAACTTCTTATCCGTATGCCAAAATTTGTAACTTCTGAGATTGTTGAGAAAGTCAAGGCAGAGATCATTAAGAAGAAAGGTATAGAATTGGTCAAGGAAATCATGTTCATGAAAATAACCGAAGGTAAATGCGTTCAAATTATGCATGTCGGTCCTTATTCAACTGAACCTTTATCGCTATTAAAGATGAGAAGAATAATGGAAAAGAAAAACCTCATTGAAAACGGCCTCCACCACGAAATCTATCTTTCTGATCCAAGACGCGGTAACCAGTAAAAGAAAGAACATAAAAAGGTAAAAATGCAACCCGAGAACATTCTCAAGAGACTAAAAGCATTATCTAATCCCAAGGCAGTAGAGGGTATGGCGCGGTTTGGTATTAATCCAGAGAATACTTATGGAGTTTCTATTCCGAACCTAAGGAGAATAGCAAAAGAAATTGGAAAGGATCACTCTCTTGCTCAACAGCTTTGGTTTTCAGGCATTCATGAAGCACGTATACTCGCGAGTAGATTACTCCAGCAATCACCAAACAAATTATTGTGCTTATCGGTGCGATTGAAGGTGGGCGTAGTAGCCAAGTAAAGAGAGTTTATGAGCAGGAGCGGGGACTAAAGTGGATATTCCTAAGACGATGGCAACTAGAAATCCAACCCGATAATACCACTTCACTTTATTCCACTCCCTATTTGGTAGCACAATGATAAATAAAATCTTTTTACCATTTCTGCGTACTTTGACTGTAGGAGCTGTAGCCATCCCAAATCCAGTGATAACTCCAAATGCTTGAAGGCAAAGGTAGGTTGATAAACAGACCAACTAGAACAGGAGGAAAACTTTACGACAAATTCTTCATCTACTTGCCTACCGAGGTTGCCAGAGACGGGTTATTTCCTTTCGGGGAAAGAGAAACATTAAAGATCAGAATCGATACAGAATATAATCGTCTTATCATAGAGAAGTTTAAGTTATTTCGGAAGTAGAATGGCAAATTATTTAAGTCTATATTGTGCTACCAAATAATAAAAGTTAGATGCTAGATGAGGGTTGATTGAGAGTGTAGTATGATGAAGATGAAGACATATCTTTCATCTCATGTTTTTTGTTGGATATTTAATGTAAGACTATCTTCCTTTTTCCATGATGGCTAAGCTGAGGCCCAAAACAGCCATTCCAAAGGCTAAAATCTGAGTTGCCTTATAAGGAGAGCCCCTCTGAGCGGGGATTATGAAACCTCCTACAGGGGGCTTGATCGTCATGACGGGCCTTAAGGATCCTCCTAGCCCGAAGATGCTCGCATGGCGAACGATGAATTTGACCATGTTTTTATCAGTGTCAAGAATGTATTCGGATATCTCATTCCAACCCATTTCAACATACTCAAAGGGCCTTATCCTATCCTCAACTATTGCTGGAAAATCTATGTAAATCCCAGTTGGATACTCAGGGCCTACTGGAAGATCCCCATAATATATAGAGATGATCATCGTATTTGGAGTCTCGCCATCTATTACTTCGACCTCAATAGCCGAAAAGATTTCAAGCTCTCCAGGAGTTCTTCTGGGAGGAAGAATACAGCTATCTAATATTGATAGCCTAAGAGTAGTTGACTCTTTTACAACTTCAGGTGGAACTTCAATAATACATTTAATTTCTCCTGGATAAACCTCTGGATCTAAATAAACTAGAACGCCTCCCTCTTTTGTTATACTCTTATCTATCATCGCAACGCCTCTATTTTCATTTTTTATGCTCTCTTTGGCCTCCTCGATATCGTGAGCTGAAAGCCTTCTAGGATGTTCCCCCTTCATCTCTTCAGTGTTCCACCACATCACATCCTCCTTCCTATATCTTTCAACCCTATTACCATCCTTTAGGGGAGGGTGATTTATTCGGAGGAGATGCCCAAGTTCGTGCTTCGCAATGCTCCTGGGATCTATCTTGTCAGCCCCTTCCGTCCCCAGGTGTGTTTGGTGAGTCTCCCATTCTCCATGGGTTTTACAATAGAATTTATTTAGATAGGGTAAGAATTTCACGGTTGCCTTACCAAACCTTTTGGTAGTTGGATCTCTATCACTCCAAGTTACCTCTCCACATTTACCATAAAGTTCATGAATCCCCGTTGTTTGTTTATACTCAAGATACATCAACTCTGGATCCAATTCAATTGTAACTTGACATTTAGGGTCGTTCTGTTCAACCTTGATAAATTTCCATCCAGTATTAGCATTATTCCATTCCCTAACCGCTTCCTCTATCCATCCTTTCCATTTTCCATCCTTATCATAATTTTTGAATGTGGAGGTTTCATCCTTATCATCAAAACAGTAGTGTATCTCCTTCTTCTCTTGGTTATCAACCTTCTTCCACTCCACTTCTCGGTCTACATTAGCTTCCACTAAGGTGAAGGCTGATAGTAATAAGAAAAGAATGATAATGATTGGCGGAGATTTTTTCATCAAGTTTTAACTAATTTACTCTTTTAAATTTTTTTCTAATAGTGGTATGAAGCGACCAAGAGATCAGGTCGCATAGGGAGTGGAGGCTGGCTCTGAAATCCTTGGGGTTGGGGGGCCTTCCATAAGGGCTAGGGATTTCCCTGAAAGGTTTGGTGCAAGGGAGCATTACCTTCACGAGATTTGCTTCTATGGTGGGTCTTCCAGAGGAAGTTAAAGAGGATGTATTGAAGATCGAGAGTTACATCGATGATGTTAAGGAGTTCTAAAGAGGTAGTCCAGCCATCCTTGCCTCATAGATTAGCCAAGGATTCAGCTTGATGAAGATTTTAGGATTTAACTTATTGCCATTTAATCGGGTTTTTCTAAGAAGTCAGGCATTATAGAAGCTTTTAAAGAGCATGTGTAATGGTTTTATGGGGTTATGTTGAGGAGCTATCTTGAACTTAGTAGGGATGAGGAGGAGCACGCCCTTGCTCTTCATAGGGAGGCTATCGTCATCGACGCCAGCATAGTCCCCTTCATCCACTATGTCGGGGAGGACATCTGGATAGATGACATGTTGAGGGGTGGGATAACCGCGAGTAACGCGACTGTATGCATGCAGAGGAGTATGGGCGAGGCGTTGAGGGAACTCTCCGAGTACCAAGAATGGATAGAGAAGCATGGGGAGAAGGCTTTGCTGGTTAGGAGGGCCTCGGACATTGAACGGGCTAAGGGGGAGGGGAAGCATGGGATAATCTTCGGCCCCCAGAACAGCAGCTTCCTAGAGGGGAAACTCGGGTTCCTGGATCTGGCCTGGGATTGGGGCGTCAGGATAATCCAGCTGAGCTACAATGAGAGGAATGAGGCCGCGGACGGCTGCGTTGAGAGGACCGACGCGGGCCTCAGCAACTTCGGCGTGGCCCTGATAGAGGCGATGAACCGGAGGGGAGTTCTCATAGACCTGAGCCATGTGGGAGACCGATCAACCCTAGAGGCCATAGAACTCTCGAAGGACCCCGTGGCCTTCACCCATGTCTGCCCCAGGAGCTCCACCCCGATGGAGCTGAGCCCCTACGCCACCTGGGCGGGGAGAGAGGCCTTCCTCGAGTATGCTAGGAGGAGGGGGAAGACCGACGAGGCTTTGAAGGCATGCGCCGAGAAGGGGGGAGTCATCGGGATCACACCATTCTTCGCCAAGAGGGCCGGCCCCTCAACCCTCACCGACGACACCCTAGACCAGATCGACTATGCGGTGGACCTCGTGGGGGTGGACCATGTCGGCTTCGGCTCCGACGTGGACTTCAGGAACTCCGTGACGAGGCTCGCCTACATCAAGCGCTATCCAGATCGAATTGACAGGACCTATCACACCCCCATGACAAAGGAGTGGGGATATGGGTGGCTGGAGCATATGCCGAACCTGACCAAGGGCCTCGTCGCCAGGGGCTACTCGGATTTGGAGGTGAAGAAGATCCTGGGCCTGAACTTCCTCAACCTCTTCAGGAGGGTCTGGAGGGAGTAGAAACAAAACCCATCCGACTCTATATCCCAGTTCCACGAAAGGTAAAAATTGGTAGCTCGACATCATTTTAGGATATGTTAAAGGGTATTAAAGCTGAGGGATCGATAAACAAAAAAGTTAGAACTGCAATTCTTGGCTGCGTCTTTGCCCTTTTCCTTGCTTTGGCCTACCTTGAAAATACATCATTTCTGAGATATATAAACTATTTTATTTCAACTCCTTCCCTTGCTATTGTCACATTTTTTACTCATAATGTAGTCGCGGTTTCTCTAATAATTATTGGAATGAGTTTTTATGTTGAATTTGTAGGGGCATAAAACCCTTCCCCACTATTCGACGATGAAATCCTCCATCGCCTGTAGTACTGGGACCAGGTGTGCTAGCCCAGGGGTCCCATCCATCATGACAGCTACCCATGCTGCCTCAAGGATCTCATCTCTTGTAGCCCCTGCATCCCTCGCCCCCTTCACGTGGTATGCGATGCACCACTCGCAGTGCCTTACGATCCCCGCGGCCAGAGCTATCAACTCTTTAGTCTTTACATCGAGAGCCCCTTTTTCCTCCACCTTTCTTATGAAATCCAGGATCGCTGCGACCTTTTCCGGGTTTTGACGCCTCAGCTGTACTAAGGCTCTCTGAAATTCATTAACTCTCTCCATCTATCTATCACCTTCGATTAGATTTTTCTTTATACTAATAAGTTTTTTGGTCAACCTTATACTACCTCAACTTGTAATGCTAAAGGTGAATTAAATATGCTGAAGATCATTTACCAGAGAATTATTTGTTTAGTTAGAGTTGGTTTTTAGATCCTTGATGTTAACCGCTTAAAGGGCCTATAGTAAATTTAGCTATGCCTCATTAGGGTTACCCTAATTGTATCGGCTTATGGGCCGAGGGGCTCCAAGCCGTCACGCCTAACAAGGACTTGATCCTCTAGAATCTCCAATTTTCGCCATCCTCCTTGGCAGGAGCTTTTCACAACCTCGCCCAACATCCTCACAAAACATTCCTTTAAGGAATTGAACCCTCTCCTCTAAGGGGGATTGGGATTAGGATGAGGGGTTAGGGAGAAGTGACTACCTCGGTGGTCGGTGATACAAGGCCCTAACGGCAGAGGCGAGATAAAATGAAGCTTATGCATACCTTAAAAGCGTCGGGGGGAAGGGTAAAGGGGATAATTCACCAGAGGTCTTTCCAGAGGTCTTCTAGAAGAGATTTTATCTGGAAGATCTGCAGCCCGTTGATCCCTCCGTCAAGTGATCAGTCATGATTATAAGTTAGGGGTGACTATGCCCCACTTCAGACCCGGAGCTAAATCCGACCTAAAGGGCTTCTTCGATATGAAGCTTTTAAATCGCTCTATAGGATTAATAATTCGTTGACCTATTCGAGGTTATAAATATGCATCAAATCAAGATAATCTCGAGAAGTATTGGCGAGGTTGAGGTCGAGGTTCTTCGGGAGAGAAACCCTAGGACAGCTGAGGCCATCATGAAAGCTCTTCCAGTAGAAGGGGTTGCGAACAGGTGGGGGGAGGAGATATACTTCGAGGTACCGGTCAGGATTGGGGAGGAGAACCCTCAGGAGGTGTTAGAGGTTGGGGATGTGGCATACTGGCCTCCGGGCAGGGCCTTATGTATATTCTTCGGTCCGACCCCTATCAGCAGGGGTAGTGAGCCTAGGGCCTACAGCCCAGTAAACGTCTTCGGAAGGGTTAAAGGAGACCCAAAAATCTTCAAGAGAGTGAAAAACGGGGAGAAGATAGCAGTAAAATATAAAGGTTAAACAAAAGATTATAGTTATGATGTGTTGAAAATATATCGATCTAAAAACATCTTTATTAGCGCTCTTTTCCATCATCGTTTTGAGCTGGGCGGCTCACCTCAGGCCGGCTGGGATTGGAACTCTCCTCCTCCCATAGATGAAGAGGATGATGATGGATGAGGCTATCCCTATGGCTGTTAGTGCTGGGGTGAGGAGGGTGAGTGGGGATTTGACCTCAATCTCAATCGCCTCCTCAGAGGCCTCATATTCCTCTGATCCCTTATATACCGCCTTTATGAGGAGCCTTCCAGCGGCCTTTGGAGTATAATCTAATCTTATCTCCCCCTTACTATCTGTTCTAGCCTTACCGATCTCCGCACCTTCATCCACACTCTTTAAAATTATCTCTTCTCCTTCCATCCCCTCTTTAAAGGAGTTTGTTAATAGAGCTGTTATGTTGAAGGGTTTTCCAAGTTCGACACTCTGGGGGGCCTCAAGCCTGATGCTCGTCCTCTGGGGTATTAGGTTGGTCTTAAGGATGGTGAATGAGACGTTGCTGTACCCGGTCTCTCCGGTTAACATATCGGTTAGGGTCATATTTATCCAAGACCTGAGTAGGACACCGGTCACCCTATCCCACACATAGTCCTCAACATACCTCACCTCTACATTTCCCTGTATGAAGGTGTTCTCACCCCTGAACCTGTTCACCTCCCGTTTCTTCCCCAGCACCTCCTCCGAGCCCCCTTCCCCGAGCCTAGAGCTAGGGGAGAGGCCGAAGGAGGCTCCCGGGGTGAGGTTGGAGGGGATGATGAATGGGAAGATCTGGCTCTCCCTCTCCAAGTAGCCCTCCACCACCTCGCGGGATGTGGCTCCTCCCTCGAAGTTGAACACCATCTCCAAGGAGATCAAACTTCCCTTTATCCCTGCCACCCTGATCATTATCTCCCTCGGGAGATTTCCAGGCCCAGCTCTCACATCCGGGGAGCTTACGGGGAGGACCTTATAGAGCATCCAGCTCCCTTCGGCTACGCCCAAGCTGTACTTCGGGGGTGGCTCGAACTCCTCGAAGCCATACTCCCTGGAGAGGGATGCATTGCTTAAGAAGTCGGCCTCCCTATAATCCCCGCTTATAACCCCTATATATGAGACCCTGCTCGGGTTTAAGCCTGAGGAGCGGATCCTCCTCCCGTCCATGAGTATGGTGATGACATGTTCCCCGGCCTCTAGTAGAAGCCTGCTATAGGCGGTTACATCTATGGGCCTTCCCTCTGGATCTAATAGGTTCCCAGCCTCGACGATGTAAAGCCCGGGGGTTGTGATGTTTACCTCTATCCTCATCTCCAGATAGTCGAAAAGTCCATCCCCATCTATGTCTCGCCCCCTGTCCGAGAAGGATCCTATGCTTATTGGCTTACCATCGGAGCCGTAGCTGATTTTTAGGGGAAAAAGAACCGATATAATGACCGCCATAAGGACAAGGGAATAATGCTTTCTAGATCCTCGGCACATGGGATGATAGGGCCATAAAGGTCCTCATAAGCCTTTTGAGGAGCTCCATAAAGCCCTTGGTGAGCATCTCATAGCCTCTTCATCCCCCTCTCTTCAAGTAGGCCCTCAGCTCCCCTCCATACACTGGATCTGGGCCAAGGGTCTTCGCGGTCTGCTCCACCGCCTCCTTTAGGGATAGTCGCTTCCCGATCAGCTTCTCTAGGATTATAACGGCGGCTCTATCCATGTGCTCAGGTGTGACCCGGTCTGTCCATCCGACGAAGGCATAGGCCCCCCTCTCCGTGAGGACCCTCCCCAATGTATCGTCTATGGATCCATAGCAGCTCATCAGGAGGATGGTGGTGTTCTTGAAGCTCCCATCTAGGGCTTCCTCTAGGAATGATGGAGTCACAGCGTAGAACCTCTCACCCCTTGTTAGGGTCCTCGCTATCCTGACCCATCCCATGAGCTGCTCAAGCATGTACATACCTTCCCCCTTCTCCCCGGTGAAGAGGGCGGCCCCTGGGATCCTCCCCTCATCCATCGGGGCGCTGTGAACCCTTAATATTATGATCTCATATCCCTTGGAGGGCAGGCTCCTATAGAAGGCCACAGTCAGGCTGGATGTGTTGAAGATATCAACCCTGTATCCACCCTCCATAAGGATCCTTGAAGCCTCTGAGATGAAGCGCGGATTGGGGAACTCCTCGCTCAGCCCGTCGACTATGGCCGCCAATCTCTCCCCCTGGCTGCCGCTAGGCCTCTGCCACCAATAGACCATGAGCACCGCTAAAAGCACGCTCATCGTGGAGAGAAGGAGGATCCACCGTCGAAAGCCGCGGCGTCCCATATCGATCCAAATTAAACTATAAAGAATAATTTCAGGGTATCCCCAGTTCAATATCTAAGCTCTTTAGCTCATCTACAAAGACAGCCCATTCTTTTTGACGCCTTCCAGTGAGCCGGCGAGCTTCAAGCCTTGATGAATCCCTCAAAATGGCTTTAAAAGAACCTAATGTACGAAGTAAAAGATCTGGTTTTCTCAGACAGCCTTCTTGTAATATGAGTAGAGGTCTATGAAGGCTATGGATATTATGACGTTGAAGGCGGAAGAGAGGAGGCTCCCTATCATCGGGATGAGCCCCAGTATGAATGAGCCCGCGATGGCTATTATGAGGAGTATTATGATGTCGCCCAGTTCTTTTCTTAGAACACCGAAGGCCTTCGATATCGAGTCTCCTATTCCCGTCTCGTCGAAGACCAGGATCACGAACATGAGTAGGGCCACCGGGATCAGTATGATGGTCACCATCAGGATGGCTCCCACTATTGAAGCGGCGACTATAGTACCCAACCTACGAAGGACATAGCCCACGCTCTTCCCGAGGTCGAGAGGCCTATCCAAATAGGCATCCCTCGACATGTCTAGGGAGGCGAAGAAGAGGATATACGATATTATCGCCCCTACTATGGATGCCAATCCCGCGAAGATGATGATCGAAGCCAGTCTAGGCGTCGGGGGATAGCCGAGGCCAGGGGTGAACCCCCATGGGTATAGGCCCCCGGCTAAGGATACAAGGGCTGAGATGACCATCGATACGACGCCTCCCAGGATTGCGGGTGCGAAGACCATGGGTTTTCTTGAAGCAAGGTTGAAGGCGAAGGATAAGTGCTCCATAGCCCCTGGACTCGGAGGAGATACTCCGCCTTCTTCCCTCTTAAGCCTCTCCCCGCAGTATGGACAGAAGCGGTCCCCCTCAGAGACCTCTCCACCACACTTAGGACAGTATGGCATTCAAATACCCGTGAATAAGTCATGCCCCAACGCTATTAACCTTTCGAATTTGAAAACTGATAACTTAAAACAAATCATCTAATACTTTCAATCTTAAATAACAAAAACGGATATAATTATTTTTAAATATTGGGGGAGTGAGGAGAAAAAGGTAGTTCCTCGGTTTTTCAGGGAGGGCTTGGTTCTCTTGTCTTCAGCCTTTAGCCAGGACTATCTCTATGTTGCTGATGTTCTTTGAGGAGCCTCCCTCCGTCTCCAAGGTCTCCGTCCCTATGCTTATGTTCTTCACCTTCAGGTCCTTCATGAACTGGTTCCTCACCACCTCGGCTACGTCGACCGCCTTGCTTATGGCCCGACCCCTTGCGAGGAGGGAGACCTCTGTGTTACCGCCCCTAAGGGCGGTTAAGACGGCGAGGCAGTAGCTCATCACAGGCTTCTGCCCCACATAGATAACGTTCTTGCCTTCCATCTCCAATACACCTGTCCTCTGGTTTCTATTTCTCCGTTCTTTGTTTTTATATTTCCACCCATTACCAATTTAAATCTTCGCATGGAGACCCGCCTAAAATAGGCATTTCCAACCCTAAGTATACGAGCCTAAGAATGCCGGCCATCAGTCCGAGTACTGTGAGGGAGAAACCCATATACCTCCATCCTCCTGCTCGGCGGATTAAAAGCCGGGAGTTTCGGGAGGCTCATCAAAATCGATCAAAATCGATCAAAATCGGAGATATTCAGAGATAAACAAGACCTCTGGGGAAACCCAACCTCCAAGATGGGGTTTATCTCATTCTGCCCCTCACCGTAGAGGCTAGGGTTCCGATGAGGCAGAGGATGGAGAAGATTGTGAAGGAGCTCCTCATAGCTTGGATGAGGATGGGATATGTCGAGGGCTCTATCAGGCCCCCGCCGGTAGAGGTGGCGATGGCCGTCGTGGCTATGCTCATGCTCAGCATCTGCCCGATAAGCCTCATGGTTCCTAGGATCGCCGAGGCTACCCCGTAGAAACTCTTCTCGACGCTGCTCATCACCGCGTTCATGTTTGGGGAGGAGAAGAGGGCGAAGCCAAGCCCTAGGATTAATAGGTCTAGGACCACGGTCTCAATCGGCGTCGCCTCATCTAGGAGGGTGAGGAGGAGGAGGCCCAGGGTCGTGATGCCCATCCCTGCAGAGGCCAGTATCCTCGCCTCAACCCTATCCGAGAGCATCCCAGCCAAGGGGGATAAGGTGGCCTGCATCACGGGCTGAGATAGGAGGATCAACCCAGAAGTCTGGGGGTCAAAACCCCTAGGATATTGGAGATACAAGCTCATCAGGAAGGCCACGGCTGAGGTGGCTCCATAGTTCAGGAGGGCCGCGAGGTTGGAGAGGGCGAAAACCCTGTTTTTGGTGAACATCCCCACCTCTAAGACTGGGCTCTTCACCCGCAGCTCCCAGTTCAGGAAGAGCAGGGTCAATAGGCCTCCACAGGCCAGGAGGAGAAGGCTCTGGGCTGAGGGGATGGATGAGAGACCATATATGAGCAGGATGAGTATGAGGCCATATAGAAGGGATCCAAAGGAGTCGAACCTCCCTCCACCAGCTCCCCTCCACTCCCCCCTCACCCTTGCAGTGGTGAAGACGATGATGACTAGGCCCAGGACAGCATTCATGAGAAAGGTGCTCCTCCAGCCCAGCCTCTGGGTCAGAGCCCCCCCGAGGAAGGGGCCTAAGGAGAGGCCGAGGTAGACCGAGGCCACATTCAGCCCTAGCAGCCTCCCTCTCCTCCCCATGGGCGACGATGAGACGAGTATGGCTGGCCCAGTCCCGAAGAGCATCGCGCTTCCAACCCCCTGCAGAGTCCTCAAAGGGAGGAGGAGAGCCGATATTGAGAATGCCAGAAGCAGAGAGGAGGCCGTGAAGACCAAGGTTCCATATAGGAAGACCCTCTTCCTCCCAACCATGTCGGCCAGCTTCCCAAAGGGGACGAGGAATATCGCGGAAGCCAGGAGATAAGATAAGGCCAACCAGCCCAGAAGGGCCGAATCAAGCATCAGCTCCTTCCCCATAGAGGGGAGAGCCAAGTTAAAAGAAGAGGCCGCGAATGGGGTTAGAAAAGAGGAGAGGGCGACGACTAGCAGAACCGCCTTACCACCAGATTCTTCACCTCTATTACCCATAGAGCTCACCGATGAAAAATTATCCGTCTCCGAAAATATATCTGCGTCATACACCAGTAAAGGAAGAACCTAGACAAATCCTTGGATGTCTCTATCATCGAATTGAACCCTTCCCCGGCTCATTCTAGAATACTGCGGCGGCAGCCCCTCGGGCTCGCGGGCCGATTAAGCCGCAGGGCCGCGTGGCCCTCCTCCGGCCTGTAACCCTTGAGCGCTGGGCGTCCGGACTTAGGTTGCTCCTTCGGGTGGAGGGCAGGGCGAATACCTTTCTGAAGTATTCCCTTCCAGCATAGCGTTCAGGCAATCCCCCCCAAACCCCACGCTCACCCCATACACTCCATCTCCCGGTCCTGGCCAGGTTCGCCCGGCTAATGTTCTAACGCCCCCCTACGAGGGCGTTAGAGGACAACCGCCAGCCCCAAGGGGCAAACCCTCATCGGAGGGTGTAGCGCCTTTCAGCCCATCCAACCCGCTCACCTTCGGTTACTGACCCCTCCATGGAGCCCATTTGAGGTTCAGGGTAGGGCTAGCTCCCCGGTCCTACCTGCCGCCGCATTAAGAAACTGGGGATTAATGGGATAAATCTATTTTGCCTACAAACCCCTCTTTGGCATCCTTCTTCTCCTATAAGGGGATTATTCCAAACCTGATGAAGCTTAGTATGAGGTTAGATGCCATGAGGGCGATGAAGCTGTACATGGTGACCCTTTCAATTATTGGGCCTCTCCTGCCCCAGGTTGATACGAAGACCTTGAAGATCCTTCCCCCATCCAGTGGATGGATTGGCAGCATATTCACGAGGGCTATGTTTATGGAGAGAAAGTAGACCCATTGGAGGAAGATATAGAGCGGCTCAGGGAGTGCGTCTCCTAACAGGATGAAGAACACTATTAGGATTATGCCTGTGGCTAGGTTGGCCATAGAGCCCGCAGCGAAGATCCTCACCTTAGAGGTTGTCGAGGCCTTCTCGAGTTCCTCCTCATCGGGCTCAACAGCCCCCCCGAAGGTGACCACTGCTAGCAGTATTGCTGACGACCTTATGGGTACCTCCTCTACCACGCACTGGATGCCGTGGGATAATTCATGGAGGAGGATGACGACCCCCGCGGCGGCGAGGAACCAGGGGAGGCTCTCGGTCCTTATGGTGACCCCCGGAATGAGGGGCATAACCGGAGAGGCCCTCTCTGGGAGGTAGAAGAACCTGTAGAGGTTGATGAAGAGGAGATAGGACATGAAGATTATCTGGCCCAGGGAGGCAGCGACACCTATGTTCCCCAGAACCCTCCAAAGCCCAGGGCACAGGCAGCCCAGATGCTCTATGAAGGAGTTCAGCCTTGTTGACTTGTAAAAGGCGTAAAGGGGGTGAACCTCAAAGCCGAATCTATCCAGCTTCAGGAGATATGCCGAAATATAGAATGCTATCCATCCCAGGGTCATGAGGAGGATCGTGAGGATGGCTTCATAGACCGTTTCTCTTGGCCTCCATTAACTCCATTCATATCGATTTCAAGATTTTAAAAATCATAGCTAAAATTACACTATTAAGGATATAGTTCCTAGGGGGGCCTTAATGGAGGAGGGGGTTGAGATAGTATATGATGAGGGGAGGTGGAGCCTCTTCAAACTCCTGAGAGAGGAGGCTAGGGCAATGATGGGGCCCATCTCCTCGATGGGCTTAGAGGCATTAGCCTATGGAAGCATCGCCAGGGGGGATGTCTCAGCCAGTAGTGACATAGACATATTCATACCCAGCCTCCCCACCCCCTCCATCCTAGAGTTCGCCCTTGAGAGGTGTAGTTTCAAGGTACTGAAGAGGGAGATCATCCAGGCAACCCCATCCTACGCAGCAAAGGGGTACATAACCGTGGGTGAGAGGAGGAGCTACTCATTCCCCCTTGTGGAGATGAAGCCGATCGAACTCGAGTTCTATGGATTCGCAGGTTCGGTCAGCATACCCCAGCTGACTGAGGGGATTAGGGTCCCGGGGGTTGACAAGCGCCTCATGCTAATAACGCCTACGGCTAGAGGCCACATGGAATCCTCCATCATAGGAAGGGAGGGGGCCGTGGCAAAGTTGCTGGGAATAAGCGTCGAGGCGGTAAAGGACAGGGTTAGAACCTTGAAGAGGAGGGAAAGGGTGGGAAGAACCGGCGTCTTCCTAAAGAGAATCCTCAAACCCGATGAAAGCTTCGGAGAGGTATTCGATGAACTTTCCAGGGAGAGGCCGGCCCTGAGAAGGAGATTAAGGACTTGGTAGCTTCCAGCGGTCTCCTGAGACTTAGTCTAGGGGCTCACCATTCCTCAAGCAGGCCTATGAATATAGATGTTTTTGGAAAGAGATAAGAGATAGCGTTGAAAACAAGAGCTTCAGATTTATTCATTATGTGGCTGATCATCAGAGATCATCGCTTCTGTTTTCTTAAAGCATAAAAGGTATTATATTTATTTTCTTCTAATCTTTTAATGTTTTTGAAGCATGTGAATCTACATAGATTGGTGGAAATTATCTAGATGGAGCTTCTTGGGTCGTCTTCGATCACTTGAGCTCTATATGTTCACCATTTATCGTAGCTGACTATCTCCCTGAGTTCCTTCCTCCCCCTCGGTGTAGGCTCCTCAGCAGGGTATCCTATCGGGGTCATGGCGACCACCCTTATCTCCTGTGGCACCCCTAGAACCTTCTTCACGGTCTCCTCGTCGAATTGCCCCCCGATCCAGCAGGTCCCTAATCCCTTCTCAGCGGCGGCGAGCATAATGTGCTCCATGGCTATGCCCATGTCCAGCATGTAGTACTGCTGGCCGAATCTCGACCCCGAGAGGTTGGGGTCTGCACATCCTACTATTATGGCGGGGGCCTCCGCCACCCAGTCCCTCTGGGATATCGCCCTCTTCTTCGACGGATCCTTCACAACGATGAACCTCCAGCACTGCCTGTTACCCCAGCTGGGCGCCAGCCTCGCGGCCTCTAGAACATATTCTAGATGCTCCTGGGGTACCGGATCAGGCCTGTACTTCCTTATGCTCCTCCTCTTCCTGACCAACTCCAGGAAATCCATGGCTTTCACCTCACCCTAAGGAGCTCTTCGAGGATCCCAACCTGGGTTGGATTGACCCTCACTATATCGGTGGTTGTGACTATGCCTATAAGCCTGCCCCCCTCGACGACTGGAAGCTTCTTTATCTTAGCCCTGGCCATGATCCTGGCCGCCTCCTCCACCGCCGCGTTGGGCTCTATGGTTATGACAGGCTTTGACATAACATCCTTAACCCTCACGGATGCAGGGTCCATGCATGGCTCGACCACCTTCGCTAGGATATCCCTTTCCGTTATGATCCCTATGGGCCTACCATTATTCGTGACCACGACGGAGCCTATATGGAACTTATTCATCTTCGAGACCGCCTCGAGGATCGTGTCCTCGGGGCGGACAGTCTTGACCCCTCTGGTCATCACATCCCTAACAAGGAGGATTCCGCTCATGGAATGAACCCCACAACATATCCAAAGGATGAAGAGAAAGATGAGCATTTGAATGTTTCTAATGGGGATGAAGGGGTGGAACCCCATTCGAAACAGGTCCTCCATCAACATGGAGACTGTTTGAGGCTTCAGTAAAATCCATAAAGGCGAGTCTCTCAATTGACATCATATGTCTCCCTCCGATAAAGCCTCAAACGGTTTCTTGGATGAGATGCCTGACGGGATCGTGGTGGTGGACTTCGGAGGTCAATATTGCCATCTCATAGCCCGCCGGATAAGGGAGATGAACGTCTACTCGGAGATAATTCCACCGGATTCGAGCCTCGTAGATCTTCAGGCTATTGCGAAGGTGATGAGGATTAGGGGTTTAATCCTCTCCGGAGGGCCTTCAAGCGTCCTGGACCCCTCCTCCCCAAGGCTAGAGGAGGGGTTTCTCAGGCTTGATGTCCCAATATTGGGCATCTGCTACGGCCATCAACTCCTCGCCCAGCTCTTTGGGGGAGATGTGCGCAGGGCCGAGGTGAAGGCGTACAGCATAGCCGAGGCCTTCATCGATAAGCCTGTCGGGGTTCTAAAGAGGCTTGGCCCAGTGGAGAGGGTCTGGATGAGCCACGGCGATACGGTCTTCGGCCTCCCTGAGGGGTTTGAGGCTCTAGCTCATACAAATGCCTGCCCCGTGGCCGCCTTCAGACATATCTCCAAGCCCATCTACGGCCTCCAGTGGCACCCAGAGGTTGAGCATACCGAGAGGGGTAGGGAGATGTTGAGGAACTATATCTTCGAGGTCTGCGGTTGCAAGCCAAACTGGAGGCCACCAGACCTAGCTGAGGGGACGGTTAGGGAGATAAAGGAGGAGGCGGGCTCCTCGAGGGCCGTCATAGCCCTGAGCGGGGGGTTGACTCAGGAGTAGCGGCTATCCTAGCAGCACGAGCCCTTGGAGATAGGCTGGTCGCGATCCACGTCGACAACGGCTTCATGAGATCAGGGGAGTCAAGGGAGGTGGAGAAGACCTTCAGAGGACTGGGTGTCAACCCCGTGGTAGTAAAGCTCGGGACAGGTTCCTGGAGAGGATCAGGGGGGTCGTGGACCCTGAGGAGAAGAGGAGGATCATAGGGGAGGAGTTCATAAGGGTTTTCGAGTAGGAGGCTAAAAAGAGTGGGGCCGAGTACCTCATCCAAGGGACCATCTACCCGGACAGGATAGAGTCAGGTTTCAGGCGCCACTCAGATAAGATAAAGACCCATCACAATGTGGGGGGCCACCCCTGAAGATGGAGTTCAAAGGCGTCATAGAGCCCCTGAGGAACCTCTACAAGGATGAGGTGAGGACCCTCGGCCTAGGCTTGGCCTCCCCGACCAGATCGTCTCGAGGCAGCCCTTCCCAGGCCCAGGCCTCGCGGTCAGGATCTTGGTAAATGAGGAGAAGTTGGAGATATTGAGGAGGGACGACTCCATACTCCCGGAGGAGGTGGGAGGCCTCAGGCGTCGGGAGAGCCCTCTGGCAGTACTTCACCGTCCTAACGGGCACCATGAGCACCGGGGTGAGAGGGGATAAAGGGTCATATAGCTGGGTTCTTACCATCTGCCTAGTGGAGAGCGTGGATGGGATGACGGCGAGGTTCCATAAGGCCCAATGGGAACTCCTCAAGAGGATCTCGACCCGCATCACAAACGAGATCCCGGAGGTCGCAAGGGTGGTCTACGATATAACTCATAAGCCCCCATCCACAATAGAGTGGGAGTGACGCCATGGCGAGGTTCAGATATCCCGATGATGGGCCCCCGGCAGATCTGACCATAGAGGCCTACGGCTCCACCCTGGAGGAGGTCTTCGCAAACGCCGCCCTAGCCGCCTTCAACGCCATGACCCCTCTCGAGGCTATAAAACCCAAGGAGACGAAGATTTTCGAGGTGTGCAGCGAGGACCTGGAGGGGCTCCTCTTCGACTTTTTGAATGAGCTCCTCTACATCCACGATGTGGAGTTCCTCGTCTTCTCCGAAATCGATGTTCAAGTTAATCTAGAGGCCTTTAAGCTCAAGGCTGTCTGTCGAGGGGAGAGATTCGACCCTGAGAGGCATAGATCCGGCATCGTCGTTAAAGCTGTGACCTACCACGAGATGAGAATAGAGAGGGGAGAACAAGGCTGGAGAGCTAGAGTGGTCTTCGACATCTGATGCACTGAAACAAGCTTGTGTGCCTTTATGTTTTTCCCCAATCATCCAGATCTGATCTTTTTGAGATTCCTGGCTTCTCGGGTATGATGGATACACCCTCAAATATACATTTGTATCCCAGCTTTATTAGACTCATCTGTTTTGCTGAGGCTTCCTCATCAATCTCCCAACTATAGCCTCTAATTATAACCACGGGTATACGCTCATTAGTCTGTCCGATGGCTAACTCAGCCGCGGATGCAAATTCGTCGCCCACCGCCTGCATCTTGAACTTCAATCTATAACCATAAGAATCGGTCATCCCCCTATAGTTCACCACCGGATTCAATCCAGATATCCCTATGGCCATATCTATCTGGGCATATCTATGGGGTCTACTATAGGTATCGCTGATAACAACAGCGATCTTCTCGACACCGCATAGTTCAATAAGTCTCTCTCTGATCTTCTTAGCTTCTTCATCCGGATCCTTCGGGAGAAGGGCACAGATCTCCTCGCTACCAGCGACATTAGACCTATCCACGCCGGCATTCAGACAGACATGTCCAAAATGAGTCTCGGTGATAATGAATGGGGGCCTAACACATAATATCCTCTTAGCCTCACTCAAGATCACCTCAACAAATCTGGGATCCTTACCGGTTATCTCCCCTATCTCCCTCGCCCGCTCACTTGGAGTAACCAAGCTTAGATCTACGATGAGGCCATTAGCCTTGCTAACAATCTTATGGGTGACAACAATAATATCCCCATCTCTAATTCCAACATCCTCCCTCCTAGCAGCCTCATAAATGAGCCTCCCAACATCATCACCCGCTCTAACCTCCGGGATACTACTCAAACCAATAAGCTCAATCTTGACAGTCAAATAATCACCGCGAAAAACTACAAGAACCAGCTTAAAACAATTTCCAAACCAAACCTCATAATGAAGTTTATTAAAGGTGCTGAGGCAGACCATAACGGAGCCATGAACATTTTAAGGTGAGGCATAGAGCCCCATACCAGGGCTGGCTTAACACAACCCAAACTCGGTATTATGAAACCCTAAGGGTTGAAAACTGGGAAATCTGAAGGCCTCGTCCATGAAGGCTTCAATAGGGGTCATGGGTATACCAGATGCTTGATGTTTCATCTTAGCGCGCGGCTTATAAATTCGGAAGGTTATGATCGAATCGTTATAGCTGAGGCCATTCGTCACTATGGAGGGTTTGGGATGAAAGGAGAAAGGATGAGGAAGAGGATGATCATAATGGGGGGGGTAAGGTGCATGATGTCGGTTATCGTCCTCTCCTGCTCGGGATTGCGGAGTCCTTGGAGGTGGAGAGATTCTCCGCGGAGAACCTATACATAGATGGGGCGGAGGCCGTAGAGGTCCTAGCTGAGGATTGTGAGAATAAGGTCAAGGCCTTCCTAGAGGTGGCGATGAGGAGAAGGCCTGAGAGGGCCGTTGTCGAGAGGATCTACGTTGAGGATTACGAGGGCACGGTTATGAAGACCGAATCCTACTACCGCTACCTAATCGCGACACAGCTTACCAAGATCGCGGAGTACGGGGGAAGGATGATCGAGAAGCAGGCCGAGACGATAGGGGAGGTGAAGGGCCTCAGAGGAGAGTTTAAGGACTACAGGCAGGAGTTCGAGAATTACAGGCAGGAGTTTAAGGACTATAGGCAGGAGTTTAGAGGCTTCGCTGGAGAGACTAATAAGAACTTTAAGACTTGGAGGAAAGATATGGGGAGATATCAGCCAAGCTGACCCAGGTTCTCGAGACGCTGCAGAAGGAGTCCTTGGAGACTAGGAGGGAGCTCACCAGGGCCGTGGACACTCTATCGGATCTCGTGAGAAAGTTTCTGGGAAAACAGGATTAAGTTCCCCATCGCAATATACTTGCATCTTTACGCTTGTTCAGCCGCACTTCCTACTATGGATCATCCTTAACAGTCGGTGTTGAGCCTTGATGAACCATCCTGAAGGCGTGGAGTGGACTGCCCTTTCATCCTCAATCTTTTCAATCTCATCTCCTCACATATGCTGGCAAGGGTGGAGATGCCACGGGTTTATTCGTGGCGCCGCGGAAGGGATTTGAACCCTTGAGGCTCGAGGCCACTGGTTTTCGAGACCAGCCCAATAACCACTCTGGCACCGCGGCTCTCTAAATAGAGATGAAATCCTCCTTTTTAGGCTTCTCCGTGTAGAAGCCTACGGATTCCCTCAATGCCCTCCTCAGCCTTAGCCTTCAGGATCCTGAAGGCCTCCTTTGAGGAACTGGGCTTGAGACTCTCCCCGGCATTTTCTAGGAGGTACTCAGCGGCCCTCTGAGCCTTCCTGTTCAGTTCTGAGTCTGCGTAGTCTGCAATACTCACTATGAGCGCCTCTATGGTCCTCGGGCTTATTGGGCTAGCATCCCCTTGGTGGGATGCCACAATGTGGATGAGGTCTAAGGGGTATCCCAACCTATACATCTCGGCGACGAGGAGGGTTAGATGGTCTATCCGCTCCCCGAGAGGGGACGACCCGAATCCCCCCTTCTCTCCTGGAGTGTATACATATCGCTTCATGGCGTCGTGGAGCAGGGCTCCTGCTAGGACTAGGTCTCTATTGACCTTGCATCCATAGATCTGCTCGACGATCTCGCTAAGGGTCTTTGCCAGCCTGGCGACAGCAAGGGTATGCTCCAGTAGTCCGCCGCTGTATGGGTGGTGAACTTTGGAGCCCGCCGGGGCCTCATCTAGGCTTAGCCTCTCCCCCGCGAGCTCTATTTCCGGCTCTTGGAGGAGATGCCTGACCATCCCCCTGAGCCCCTCATCCCCTATCATCTCTATAAACTCGTCGATCTCCTCCTTCATCAGGATACCACTCATTTCACTCTTATGGTAGATCTATCTCAAATAAATCTATTCTTAGCATTAAGGAGGCTCTGAGCTCTCACTTAATTATTAAATAGTAAATGGTTTGATTCTGCTCATCTGCCGATCCACTTCATGGC
Organism: uncultured archaeon; assembly: GCA_938048735.1. Lineage (GTDB taxonomy): Archaea > Thermoproteota > Bathyarchaeia > TCS64 > TCS64 > JAGTRB01. The sequence goes on along the minus strand of CALIUM010000008.1, from coordinate 63,206 downwards.
TTGGGTCTCATCTCCTCAAGGCCCAGCCTATGGGTCTCTGGTCCCCTCTATTCCCATGTTGGGAATAAAAAGAAGGGAGGAGTTCTGGAGACCCCTAGGGGTCTCTCTGTCCTAGCTCCAGATGTCCTTTATGACCTCCTCTAGGCCTAATCTTTCCAGCGTGCTTCTCCATGGCTTGCCGGTTTTTTCGTCCCATCCCATTAGTCGATAGACTTCCATCACCATCCCCTTGACATAGGGGGCCATTGGCTTGCCCTTCGCCTTGCCGCTCGGTGGGTCCTCAACCATTCGTGGAGAGACCTCATAATCATCAGCCGGTGTGAGACCGCGTCTGATGTTAAATGCCCGCTCAAGGTTTACAACCCTTTCACCAACGGTAAGTGCTTCTTGAGGTGTAAAGTCCCAGCCCGTTACAGCTGAAACTGCTTCAGTTGAGTAGGTGAGGACGCCGGGTACACCCCATGTGGCGAACCAGCATGTCCCATTACAGTCATCCCAATACTTCTTTGGCCATGTTCTCGCCACAGCCTCGGGCTTTATCCAAGGATTTATCGGATCTTGGTATTCGGGAAAGCCGACATCTGGCTCTGTTGCCCAGGCATCAGCCGCGGGTGCCGGCCATCCGGACCCCCCTCCAACGAATTGCCCTAACATTATGCCCATGGTAGCCCTCCAGTCGTGGAGGTTCATTCCCGTGCCCTTTATGTGGATAGCGAATTTCGGGGCATCTCCCCCAATGAGTTCAGCGGCTCTCTTTGGTCCGAGGGCCAGGAGTTTGCCCAGCTTTCCCTCCTTCTTTGCTGCCATCCTCAGCATTTTCTCGACCAGCTTGTCGTCTCCCCACCTTAGCTCGATGCCTTCTGTATCCTCCTTCGTGAGCAGGCCCTTCTCGTAGCATTCGATCGCTAGGGCTATGGTGCACCCTATCGTGCTTGACTCGAATCCCAATCTATCACATAGGTCGATGAGGTAGAAGACAGCTCCACTCTCGTAGACTCCGGAGATGGAGGCCGCACCCTCCAGGTTCTCTCCACCTCCCGCTGGGGTTGCCACATATCCCTTATATGGGCCTGATGTGACCTCCACCTCGTAGCTGCAGGCGATGGAGCAGGCATAGCAGGCCTTGGGGGTTATCCTGTGCTTCGACATTCCAACGCCCCAGTCGGGTGGGCTCACCTCAAGGAAGTTCTTGGCCGAGGTTATCGACATCCCCTTCGCATAGTTATACTCGTCCCTTGGTATGCCTCCTTTAGCTAGCCCTTTTGCAACATCGCTTTTAAATAGATTCCCTCTCCACTTCTCAGTTGCTTCCTTAAGCTTCGCTTCATCGACTATGGGAACCTTCCCTGTTCCATATACCGCTATCGCCTTCAGCCTCTTGGAGCCCATCACCGTGCCCACACCCGAGTGGGAGAAGGAGTGGTGCTTATCATTCTCGATGAGAGCCCCTGCGCACAGGTTCTCGCCAGCTGGTCCTATGGCCGCGACGCTCGCCCTCGGCTCCCCAACATCCCCCTTGATCAGGTCCTCCGTCTCATGGGTGTCCTTACCCCAGAACCTCTCCGCATCCCTTATCTCGGCTCTACCATCATGTATCCAGAGGTAGACGGGCCTCTCCGAAGCCCCCTCTATCACAACCCCGTCATAGCCCGCGAACTTGAGGTTTGGACCCCAGAAGCCATGGGAGTGGGAGCGGCCGGCCGTAAACCCTGTATCTGCGTTCAGGGTGGTGATGGTTGCATTGTTGGAGGAGGGCACCTCAGGTATGCCTGTAAGAGGCCCGGTCATGATGATGAGAGGATTCTCAGGATCCGTCGGACAGACACCAAGGGGAAGTTCATCATATAGCAGCCTTAAACCGAGGCCAAAGCAGCCTACATACCTCCTCAGGACGGTGGGCGGAAAAATGTCGAAGAGGCTTTCCTCAACCACTTTTTCCCTCGAGAGATCAACCTTCAGAAGCTTTCCCATGTAACCTCCTAACATGCTTTTCCATGTAACCCACAGGATGGCCACCTTTAAAAAAATTTTAGTTCCCGGTTTGGGGCCTCAGAAATTAGATCGGCCAGGCCCTTTAACAACCCATGACCGAATCCCTTAGAAGATTATTCAGAGCTAGAGAGATAGGGTTGGAAGCTTCAGAAGGGGAGGAACCTCCTCCAACCTCTCTTTTTTTCTCCCTGGATCTCGAGTCTCCTTTCCTCCTTCGGCTTCTCCTCCTCTTTTGCCTTCTCCTCCAGCAACCTTAGGAGCTTCTCCACATTCTCCCTTTTCTCGAAGACTGTGAAGAACTTTTCTCCCCCCCTTCCTATCCTCTCTCCGAAAGCTGGGAGGAAGGGGGATAGGAAGAATCTTCCCATCTGGCCCCCTATGTAGGTGAGGGGTTTTATGCTCTCTATGAAGAGGATGGCGGCCACATCCATCCCATACCTGTGGATCAAGTCGGCGGCCTTCCTTATGATCTCCTCCTCCTCCTCGGGAGAGACCTCAACATCCCAGTACAAATGGCCTCAATATGGCTGTGGCATCTTTCCGATTTAAATATTGAGGCTTAATCTCCGCTCGGCCTCCTGAGCCTCCTCCTCGTGGAGAGGTAGGCCCCTATAAGACCTCCTAGGATGAAGCAGATGAGGGGTGGTGAGGCTTGGCCTGGGGAGGGCTCTGGAGTGGTAGATATTATCATCATGAGGTAGAAGGCCCATTCTGCTGCTACCAGCTTCAAGGCTGCTAGGAGGAGACCCCTCTCGGCCCTATTACAGACAAGGTAGGATGCCAAGCTTCCTCCAGCCAGATAGATGATGAGGGATAGCCCCCCGATCAGAGCCGGTGAGAGGGCTGAAAACCAGTCAGAGAAATAACCCAGGGCCATCATCCACATCCATATAGGCCCGTTGGCTAGAAGTGCCCCTGCCATGTAATCGGTGATGTTTGGACTTCTAACTCTCCCCATGCCTCTGGTCATATTAGTATTTTAACCCTGCTCTAAAAATTTTAGAGAATGGGATCTTTCACTCGGGGAATTCTCGATATTTATATTATGTTTGAGTGTGAAGCTCGAGGTTTTCTGCCTGGAATTGTAAAGTTATGAGGGTTATCCATCTTAGATGAGGGTTAAGATCCAAATAACCTTCTAAATAGACCGCCCATCCACGGCCTCCTAGTTTTTCTCTCCCTCACCTCCTCTATCTTCTTCAAAAACCTCTCCAAGTTCTCCGGCTTCTCTAGGAAGCTCATCAGCCTCTCTCCGGAGGGGCCTAGAAGGATCAATAAAGGCTGTAGGTGGAGCCTACCAAGCTGGCTCCAGACATTGCTCATGGGCCCAAAGGTCTCGAGGAAGAAGACGGCCACCGAGTCGAGATTAAGGTTGACCAATTTTTCTGCTATTGAAGAGAGCCATACGTCGGTTGCATTATTCTCCTCCATCCAAAAACCTTCAAGAAACAGATCTCGCCCCTTAAAAATAAATTTTTAGGCGCTTGAAGAAGCCTGAGAATTATTAAGGATAAATATCCTTTTTGGATATGATAAAAAAAGGGAACTAATTCTCACCCTGCTCTTGCGCGGCGCATGGCGAAGAGTATAGCTATGGCAACTAGGATTATGGCAGATAATGACTCGAGTGGATAAGGTTGGAGGTATTGGAGGTTCATGGATATGAAGAAGGCCAGCCTCGTCATTATCGTGTTGGCCAGTGTGGCGCCGAAGGCCACCATCATGCCGTAGATGCCTATCCTCAAAACGGCGTCATAGAGCCTGTATGTTATGGTGGGCCTACCCTCAACCACCCTCGGCGTTACAGTGAATATGAAGTATACCAGGGCGCTTAGGGTTATGACTACATGAATCCAGTTGTTTAGGGTTTTGACCGGGTCAGGGGTCCAGAGGGGGAGCAAAACCGCGTTTACCTGCCTTATTATGTTCGCCATGGGAGCTGTCCTGAAGGCGAGGGCTGTTCCTACGGCCAGTGCTATTCCTACGCCATAGCGGGCCACCCAATAGTATCTTCTAGAGTACTTGAAGAAGAAGAGCAGCCCGATTATGATAGGGATTATCAGGTGCATATTTGTTGTGGGAGACTTCGCTAAAGGAACTAGGGCGGTCTTGTTCAGGCTGTCTAGGGAGATCCCTATGGAGTATCCAGCAGCAGCTCCCAAGAAGATGTGCTGAGCTAGCCTGTATAGGTAGTTGTCCTTGTATACGAAGCTCCATATCCATATCACTAGGGCTGCAGATAGCCATATTTGAATTGCCTCGATCATCTCTTCTCACCCCTCAACCTAACGCTCCAAAACATAATGTTTCCAAGTATAATGAAGATCAATATTATGGCGTGGCTTGTGCTCTGTGCGTCCATAGCTCCTAGGCCTATTCCCGGTCTTCCTACTAGAACCTCGTACTCAGCCCCCGCAACCTGGCCGACCATCAACTCCACGGCCTGGCCAGCCGCCACGAAGGGCTCCGCAGCAGGGCCCATTACTCCCAAGATCCCCAGTATTAGAGGGGTCTTATAGGGGGTGAACCACTGTCTTACGAAGTAGTAAAGAGTATCAGTCCCTGTGGTGAAGACTATTGCTAGGGCGAACTGCTCTGCCTTGTCTGCTTCTTTGATGAGAGGTAGATTCCCGATGGGGTTACCGTAGGCGTCCATGGCTACTGTGCCTGAGATGCTCCTAGCCAGACCCGCTGCCGCAGACTCACCCCCCGCCACATATCCGATGTTAACCCAGTCCTTTCCATACTCCTTCCCGGCGAATATGTCCGGATTTGTCTTTCTCATTATCTCGAACATGACTGGTCCTGTTGTACCCAAGGATGCCATTACAAGCTTACACTTCTTATCGAATAGGTGCTTCATCATCGCTACGGCCTGAGGTTCGATCTCTCCTCTACCGGCAGGGTCATAGTCAAAATCTATGAATATATAGGAACCTGGCTTTAAATTATCTATGTAATTGTATACTTTTTTAGTCCTAGCTGATATGCTGATTGGAAGCCTAAGAGGAAAGAACATCGGTATTAAAGTGAAGATTATGAGTAGTGTATATAGCAGTTGCCTAGTACCTATAATGGTGTCAAGCCTCTTCAGTGAGGTACCCATCTTTAGTCCCTCCTCCCCATCCATGTTACCTCTTTCCTTAGGATTAACCTCAGGCCTAGGATGATGGTTCCCAAGCCTACTCCTATGACTATTGGCCTATAGCCGGCTGCATTTGGAACCGTCATTATCCAGTCCTTCAGGGGTGTGAACCCAGGCCATATTACAAATCCTAAGCTAGTGTTCCCAAGCATCACTATGACACCTACTATGAGTAGGAGAAGGGCTGGAGGATTTCTAGCCCTAAAGGTTCTATAGGCAGCCGAAGCAACGTAAAATACCAAGATAGAGTACATGGCCGAGCTCGTGGGTACCTGTAGGTTTAGATATATCCAGGAGAACTGGGGTTGGGTGAGAATGGGGACCCCTGTGGCGAGTGCATAGAAAGCGAAGACAACGCAGACCACCTCAAGGAATAGGGTTATTAAACTGAAGGGGATCTGCTCCCTCTCCCTCTTCATAATCAGGGCCACGTGATACCTTGCGAGGTCAACCCCTCCAACGATTGCGGCCAGAGCCGCTATCACTATCGAATAGTTGATCAGAAGCTGATCCCAATAGTTTAGGGTCGCCTTGGTCGTCTTGTCTATGTACAGGAAATAGAGGGCCGTCATCACAACAAGTATGATGGCCACGAGGAGCTGCGGAACTGTACGCCTCCAAATCACGCTCATTTCCATCACCACATGAGGTATGTGGCAAGCTTCACACCGAAAGGAAGTAGTATCAACCCGAGCACTATGAGCACGATGGAGAGCAGCTTGCCAACATCCTGCCCTCTAATGCTTGCTAGAGTGGGGATGTCACCGGAGGCCATCGCTCCCGCGGCGAAGATCTCCTCCCCTATGAAGGCATAGTCACAGACAAGTACGAAGAATGGGATCTGCACATCCCTGGCGGTTCCACCTATCTGGAAGGCCCCGACCATAGTCCCAGCCTCGGCCAGTATCAGAGACTCGGCCCAGAAGGGGCCGATAACTATGTTCGCACCAGCATTCTCCCTTATAATGACAGCTTGGGCAGATGAGGCGTAGGCGAACTGGATGTCGGTGAGATATCTCGCGTTGTCCACAGGATTATAGAGCTCAGGTCTACCCTCGGAGAAGTACCCATCTCTGACTATCTCGTCAATAGAGGCTATGGCCTCGGGCACCCCATGTGTCACTATCAGCCTTGCTCCATACTTCCCTGCAAGCTTGGCAACATGGGTTAAAACCCCAAGACCGGCGGTGTACTGGGGGGCATGAGCCGTCCTGAGGCTTCCATAGCCGATGGTGTAGTGCACTGGCCTCCCCATCTCAACCGATCTTGCAACGGCCTCTTCTATAGCCTCGAAGGCCCTGATCTTCCTAACCGGGAAGGTTCTACCCCTCTCTGCAAGCTTCATATAATAGTATCCTGAGAGCGACAGGAAGATTAGAATAGCCAGGGAAACGGCTCCAGCTGCAGGGTTTATCACTTGCTCAACGGGGAGATAGTTCAATAACATTTTCCATCTTTAAAATATTGATTGTACTATAAATATTTTTGTCGTGGTCTGAGATCGGATCTCATGGATCTTGCCTTGTATGTTTGAGAGATCGACTAATTCCAGTGGAGTTGATAAAATGCCGAGTGTCCTCGAGTTTCAAGGCATAATCTTATCCTTACATCAAGGTTAAGTTGCCGAAGCCTGCTATTCGAGGGGGTTCAGAACCCACAAGACGTATTGTTTTTATATTAATCCCTCAGGTTAGAGAGCTGAAGGGGATGGAGCCGAGCTACATACTTGCGACTGATGTGGGAAGCACCACTACGAAGGCCAGGTTCTTCGGTAAGGTAGATGGGCGGTGGAGGTTCATAGCCAGTGGAGAGGCCCCCACAACGGTCGAGAAGCCCGTGGAGGATGTCACCATGGGCGTCAGAAACGCCATTAGGGAGGTCGAGGAGCTAACAGGCCACATGATCATGGATAACGCCAAGGAGGAGCTCTCTATCCTAATGCCATACAAGGGGGATAAAGTCGGGGTGGACATCTATGTCTCCACGAGTAGCGCTGGGGGAGGGCTCCAGATGCTTGTCCAAGGGGTTGTCAAATCCATAACCGCGGAGAGCGCCCAGAGGGCCGCCCTCGGAGCCGGGGCGATAGTCATGGATGTGTTATCTGTCGACGATGGAAGGGATGACTACTATAAGATAGAGACCCTTAGGTTTCTGAGGCCGGATATCGTCCTCCTGGCCGGGGGGACGGATTGGGGAGATAAGACTCATGTTCTGGAGATGACCGAGCTGCTCTCGAAGGCGAGGCCAAGGCCAAGGCTAGGGGCTGAATATCTCCTACCCGTCGTCTATGCTGGCAATGTTGCCGTGAGAGAAGAGGTTAAGAAGATGCTCAGGGACAACTTTGAAGTCATAATAACCGACAACCTTCGCCCAAAGATAGAGGTCGAGGAGGTGGAGCAGGCTAGAAATGCTATACTGTATCTCTTCATGGAGCATGTTATGGCCCATGCACCTGGATATGACAAGCTGAAGAAGCTCGTATCCACCTCAATCATGCCTACACCCGCTGGTGAGGGGATGATGATCAGGACCTTCTCCGAGATGAAGGGGGTGAACGTGATAGGAGTCGGTTTGGGAGGTGCGACAACCAACATATACTCGAACTTCGAGGGCAGGTTCCTACGCACGGTCAGCGCCAATCTAGGGATGAGCTACAGCGTCGGAAATGTCTTTAAAGAGGCGGGTGCGGAGAACGTCCTGAGATGGATCCCATTCGAGATGGATGTTAAAGATCTAATGGAGGTGGTCTACAACAAGATGATACGGCCCACAACAATCCCAATAACGGTGGAAGATCTGGTGATCGAACATTCCCTAGCTAGGGAGGCTATAAGGCTGGGGTTCAACCATCACAAATACTTGGCAAGGGAGTTGAAGGGGGTTAAGAAGGAGAGGACTATATCGGACATATTCGAAGAGGTTAAACCCGAGGACACATATATAGAGATGTTTGATGTGAGCCATATAATAGGAACCGGAGGGCTCCTATCGAGAGCACCGAGAAGAAATCAATCTATGATGATACTCACAGACGCATTCCAGCCGAGGGGATTCACCTCTCTCCTCCAGGACAGCGTATTCATGATGCCCCACCTCGGGGTCCTCTCAACAATCCAAAAAGAGATCGCCCTAGATATATTCGAGAAGGAGTGCCTAGTCTACATGGGAACCATTGTGGCAGGCGTGGGAACAGACAAGATAGGTGCAAAGGTAGCAACCATCGAACTAGAATGGGATGATAAAAAAAAGACATTCGACCTATCATTCGGACAGATAATAAGAGAACCTATCCCCAAAGAAATAAATGTTAAAATTAGAGTTAATCCCTCGAGCAACTTTGACTTTGGAAATGGCTTTGGAAAATCGGTTGAAAGGACTATCAGTGGAGGAGTGGTCGGGGTCATATTTGACGGAAGAGGAAGACCCATATATCTCCCAGAAGATGAAAAAGAAAGAAAGAAGCTTTTAATCAGTTGGTATGACTCCATAGAGCTGTATCCAGAAAGTAAAATTGAAGAATGGAGAAAGGGTTTATGAGCGTCTCAGAAGAGAGCTTCGCATATACACCTGGATTAAGGGTCACACCTCTTACCTATGTGAGGAAGCTCAGAAGTCTTCCGGTTAAAGGCCAGATATTGGTTAAAGTAGGAGACCCTGTTGAGTTTGATACTATTGTGGCGAGATGCTATCTGGAGGGGATGCCCCAGATACTGAAGGTGGCTGAACTACTAGATGTAGATACGGAAGAGGTGCCTCGATATCTCCTTAAGAAGAAGGGTGATCCTGTGAAGAAAGGAGAGATCATAGCAAGGTTAAGAGCAGCATTTGGTTTAATAAACAAGACAGTATTGTCACCTATAGATGGATATGTGGAGGATATAAATGAAATAACAGGAAACATCACAATAAGAGAACCTCAAAGACCGGTTGAGGTTGCTGCTTATGTTAGGGGAAAAATAGATGAGGTGATACCCCAAGAGGCCGTCGTCGTTGGGACATGGGCCGCCTATGTACAGGGTATCATAGGATTTTCAGGAGAGAGGTTCGGAGAACTCAGAGTAGCCGTCTCAAACCCAGAAGATATACTTACCCCAGATAAAATCTTCGAAAGTGATCATGGGAAAATAATAGTAGGAGGATCATTTGTAAACCTAGACGCTTTAGAGAAGGCGAGGAAAATAGGTGTTAAGGGAATAATAACGGGTGGAGCTGATATAGAAGACCTTGAAAAGCTAATAGGTACTAGAATGGGAGTAGCTATAACTGGAAGGGAAGAATTGGGATTTACATTGATATTAACAGAGGGATTTGGAAAACTTCCAATATCAGATAAGGCATTCGAAATATTAAAGGATAATGAAGGGAAAATCGCGGCTATAAATGGAGCAACACAGGTCAGAGCAGGGGTACTAAGACCAGAAATAATAATACCTAAAAATTTAAGTGGAAAAATGAAAATCGAGGATGAAGATGTTGAAGAAGGAAAAATGAAAGTTGGAAGCATTATCAGGATAATAAGGTACCCATATTTCGGAAAATTAGGAAGAGTCGTTCGGCTCCCAGTGGAATTGATGAAGATAGAAACAGAGTCACTTGTAAGAGTAGTGGAAGTGGAATTAGAAGATGGAAAAAGAGTTATAATTCCTAGAGCTGACGTAGAAATAGTTACAGAATAAATTAAGTTCATATTTAAATTAAAGATGAGAATTTAAAAAACCCTTTTTCTTCAATATAATATCGCCCATAAAAATGATTCGTTTAAATTATATAATTGAATGAGTTAAATGATTGGAGGAGATGCTGGATCTGGGAGCCGAATCAAGGTGCGGGCACAGGCTGAACGAGAGTATGGACGATTTGAAACGCCAAGGTGTCTTCTGGGTAGGGCGCTACAGTTAAGGCCTGATCCTACACTCAATAGATACTAGGGAAGGGGATTACATCCCCTAGAGGATCCAGCTCATCTCGAAAACCTAAATGAGCTGTTCAAAGGGGATTGGCTGAATTGAAATGAACATAGCGCGATTCTGCTTAGCTCAGGATCCTATTTAAAACCCCTTGCTCTAGGACCTCCAAGTCTCCAAGCTAGTAAGCTTAGATTTAATTGGAGACAGACTTTAAAGTAAACTTAATAGATGCATACTAAACTTAGTAGATCCATATAGATCCATGAGACCCCCTATCTCGAAAGCATTTGGTCGATCTTCTTGGAACCAGAGTTAAGGCCGAAGAAGAGGCTTGGCAGGGTGAGGGGGGTCAAGCTGGGCTTTATAGTCACCATAAGGGGCGGGAGCTTGCCGGTAAAGGTGAGGGTGAGACTGGAAAGCCTGAGGAGACATGAGAGCCTAGAGGCCTCGGCGCTTCTGAACACCGGCTTTAACTCTGAGACCCTTGACATACACCTCCCTTTCCCCTAAGACGGGCCTTTGGAGGTTCACAGAGGAAGGCAGGGTTAGAAGAAGCATATATGACCCCCTTCAGTTTCACCAAAGAACAGTAAACTTATTCAATTAAATAAGAAGATTCTTAATATCTTGATATTAAGAATACTTTTATATTCAAGATTGCCATTTAATAATTAGAAACTTAGCACCATTTTGTGCTCTTAGGATCCCGCATTAATTAAACATATATAAGAATGTAAATATATATTTCATTTTTTCCCCTTTATGGATCTTGACTGGATTTCAGTACTTGATGGAAGGTTAATATTCCACCACCACTATAAACCTGATGGTGGATTCATGGCGAGTGAGGAGGGGGGAAGACCCGCTCCCAGAATCGGTAAGATGATCGATCTGAGGCTGTATGAGGAGTTGAAGAGGCAGGCTGTAGAAAGGAGAAACCGAAGGATTGATAAGGGTAAAGGTGAGGATTAAGACTCGGACAGGCACCACCATCGAGACCTCAGCCATAGCCAACTCAGGATATGGATCCATGGAGCCTGAAGCCATAATTCCATTAAACCTTGCTGTGAGGCTGGTGGCCCCTCAAACACTCCGTGACGCCAGGGTGAAGGATTATGCCGTCGCGGGCGGCCGCCTAGAGAAGTTCCACGTGATCCCAAGGGAGATGGAGCTCTCGGTGGTGGCCGAAGACAGGGTTGAGGGCCCGGTAGTCGCCGATATGGTGATCTCGAGCGGGGAGGATGAGGTTATCATAAGCGACAAGCTCATAGAGGCATTAAAGATCTCTTTGGAGAGACCAGCAACCGGTCTTTGGAGGTTCAACGATGAGCCACTAACAAAGATTAGGAGCAGTGTGAGACCTGAGAGATGGATTTAAGCTATTAATGATGGCAACTCTAAAGAGATGTATCGGTTTCTGGGACGAATCTGCTCAGATTTAATCTATTTAATCTTTTCTTAACAATAAAAAACTTAATAAATCAGTGAACATAATAACTATACAGATGAAAGGATACATAAATGGGTGGTTAGAAACATACCGAAACAACAACACGAGACATATATGTATGGCGAGTGTGAAACAGTTCCTGAAAACCGTTTACGGATCTTTAATAGATGATCTTGAAAGTGTAGCTGAGAAATATGTTGAAGAGTGCAGATCTGGACGGGATTGGTTCAGAGACCTGTTGAGCTTTGCGGCTTCACTATACGATCGTCCACCAGCAAGTGCTATGGTCTACATGTCAACAGTCAAGAACTGGATTGAGTATGTCTTAGATGTCGAACTGACGAAGAGACAAACCAAACTCCTCCGTTCAAGGCTTCCGAAGGGAAGCCGAGCTAGGACTAATGAAGCGGAACTGACATCGGAACTCTTAGGGAGAATCCTCACCCACTGTGATGTTAAAGGGAGGGCTCTCTTCCTGTTCCTCGCAACATCTGGGATCCGCATAGGGGAGGCCCTACAACTCCGAATCACAGACCTAGACCTTACTCACGAACCGGTGAAGGTGACAATCCGTGGCGAGTACACGAAGTCTGGAGACGGCTACAACACTTTCATCTCAGAGGAGGCGAAGAAGGCGTTAGTTGAGTGGTTGAAGGTCAGGGATGAGTATATCAAGTCAGCATCAGGTAAGGGTAAGGGGCTTACCAAAACCGGTTTTGGACGGGGGTTGAAGAGGGAGGTAGATGATCGAGTCTTCCCGTTCTCAATGTATGTCGCCATGTCTATGTGGAACAATGCCGTCAGGAAGGCTGGATTAGAGGATCGGGACCCATCCACCAACCGCAGGACACTACATATCCACATGCTCCGTAAATGGTTCCAATCACAGTTGAAACAGGCAGGAGTTCCTGAAGATGTAGTGGAAGCATTCATCGGTCATAGAGGGTATCTAGACGCCTCCTACCGCCGTTATACAAAGGAACAGCTCATCGAAGCCTATAGGAAGGGTGAGAGTTACCTCTACATCTCAGCCCCAAAAGATTTCCATACGATCAAATCAAGATTCCAATCTGAACTCGAAGAGGCTAAACGGAAGATAGAAGACTTGACCTTGAAACTGATGGACTCCCATACACTGGTGACTAAACTGTTTGTGGAACGGGATGAGATGGAGAGGAGGGTGAAACAGATCGAGGAGAGGATAAAGAATTATGAAGAGTTTACAGAAATGTTCCTCCAACTTACTCCAGATGAACTGACTGAACTTGGATGGGAGATCTACCGTAGACGGGGCAGACGGCGTGATGAAGTGGAGGAGCTCATTGAGTTGTTGGATGACCGACCGTGAAACTGTGGTTACATTAATTAATTAATTAATTAATTAAAATGAACAGGCTAACCGTATGGGAATTTAGATAAAGATTTAAATATATGATGTATGAATAAACTATATAGGTAATGAGATGAGTAAAGCGGTTCCTGAAAAGTGCCCAAACTGTGGTTTCATAATACCAGTCGCCGTGAAGATCTGGAATATGAAGACATGGAAGGGAGATCCAGAGATCGCCTACTATTATATCTGTCCTAACTGTGGTAAGAGCTTCCGTTTGATAAAATCAGGTAAGGAAGCTGTACATGAGAAATCCCTCGTGGAGAAGGTAGAGGATTTACATGGAGACAAACAGAACCATCCCTTTTTCCCATGAGGCGATGAAGATGTATAGACCGACCTTCAAGAAGGAGGAACCTCCTCAATGTCTAGGTCGCTATGACGGGTCATCCACTGCCTGCCAGGGCTGCAGGTGGGTGGAGGGCTGTAGGAGGGTGATCGCAAAGGCGAAGCTCCAGCCGATCTTGGAGAGGATCACCGTGTTTGAGGGGTTCCTGCGTGCCCATCAGACTGCACAACACGGTCTTGGGATGGGTGAGGTGAGTAGGTGGGATGAGGATGATGAAAGAGAAGAAAGGCGCTAAGGTCATAGTCAAACTGGAGGGTAGAGATAAAAGGCTCATACTTGAGGTGTTACGGTTACTGGAGGACACATATCCGCTTGCCATCACTTCTGGGGTTATGCCATCGAACCGTGGTGATGGAACATACCATGCCTTCGCTACAATCCTTGGAGGTGAGGAGAGGTGAGTGAGAACTTCATCGACAGGTTCTGTAGTATTGTGAGGGAGGAGACTGATGCTCCAGAACATTTCATACAGACGGCTGGATACCATTTGATCAGCTCAACACTGGGAAGGTTCTTCTACCTACCTGGCACTAAAGGCAACTTACGGCTCAACATCTGGGCTATCCTCACCAGTTGTCCAGGGAGGTTTAGACGGAGTTCTATACAGTCACTACATCGCCTCGCTTATTATAAGATCATGGAGAAATATCTGAGGAAACTGAACCCTAACATGGATGAGGAGGAAACATATAAGCAAATCCACGCATCCATCATTGAGGAAGGTTCACCGGAAGGGATTGAGGATAATATCATCAACACAGACCTAGACACTTATACCATACTCTCTTATGAGTTTGGAAACATGTTATCGAGGATCAAGAGTAGAACAAGGTATGAGTTCGGTGTTGACGCCCTACTCTCCAGATTGTATTATGGTGAGAGTTATAAAGCATCGTTCAGTAGACGCCGTAAAGATGGGGAGTTTGAGAGGATTATCCCACCGGGACTCTATGTGACGATGCTTGTGGGAATGCAGGAACTCGACAGGTATCTCGAAGACGATTGGGCATTCCGTCAGGGATTGATGAGACGGATCACAATAGTCAGCATGAAACCTATCACTGAACAAGAACAAGAAGAGATCCATAGGAACTGGAAACCTCCAATTGATCTTTATAGGGTTGAATGGAAGGCTCAAAGTAAACTTGAAGAGTTAGCTGGGGATATCGCCGAGAGGATGCTCACATACAAGAGATTAAATGAGTCAAAGGGACATGACATCATACGGGAATATAGATCGATAAGAGTCTATCCTGTAATCTTCAAAGATGAGATCACAAAGGAGATAAACAAGTTAGCAGAGAGGGAGGATAGAGAAGTATTGAAACATGCGGATGTCTCAACACTCTACAGACAATCACTCTGGGAACAGTTAGCTAAGTTCTCAGCCTGTCACACAATCGCAGAACCAGAGGAGGAGATCAGGGAGATCAAGATGGAGGAACCCTTTCCAATATTAGTGTCAGTGGAGTCATTCAGAATAGTGAAGCGATACTTTGAGGTGATCCTCAAGGAACTGGATAAAGCACTCCCATTGTTAGGAGTGGAGAAGGAGAAGCCGAGGGTTGTAGATGAACCGCTGGAAAGGCTGTTGATGATCATCGAACGGTGGGGAGGAGTAATCTCAGCAAGCGCTCTGTTAGCTTACTCTAACCTCTCCAAAAGGGATGCTGTAAGGTATCTTGAAACCCTCATGGCACGGGGACAGGTGAAAGCCTACCGTCTACAGGGAAGTAAGGGAAGGCCGAGGACAGTCTTCGTGACCAATGACACAGAATTCAACCTATTCATTCAGAAGCATGGGTTCACACCTTGGACACCTGGAGCCAAAGGCAGGACCTACCAGGAGATCGTAGGCGGAAACCTGGAGTATGTGTGGTGAACAGTCAGGAATTTTATTGATTTTATAGAAACTGAAATCAATATTAGTTTGACGGCGTTTTCCAAAAAGAACGGATAAAACACCGGTAAAACAGTTTCATAGAAACAGTTTCATAGATAATCGAAATTGAAATCAAAATAATACAATATATACAGTTATATAGAAAAAGTCACAGTATATCTATAAAACTCATCTATGAAACTGTTCTGATACTGTTTTAGAGGTTCTTTTCCAAAAAGCACTTAAAACTAATATTGATTTTGTTCTCTATAAAATCAATAAAACTCCCAACCGTTACCTCCCCGTCACCAGAACTATGTAACGGTCTCGACATCCACCCGTCGGTGAGGTTCAATTCCAACCGTTCCCCCTCATTTTGAAAGGGACAGTGTAGAGTAGTCTAGGGTAGTCTACTTCACCTACACTGGCTCCACCAGCCTCCTCAGCTCCTCCTTGATCCCCACAAGCATCTCCTCAGCCCTGCTGAGCCTCTCCTTCAATATGATGTTCTCGTTCAGGAGGCGGGTGTTCGTCATGGTGAGGTTTATGACCTGCTCACGGAGCTGGCTCAAGTCGCTCTGAAACTTTGACTGGATCTCAGCCACATCCCTTGGAACACTCACCAGCAGGTATGGCTCAGCCTTCTTGTAGAGCTCCCTCAACTGCTCCTTGGAGTATCGCCGATAGGCCTCGTCAAGGTAGCCCGTGTGGCCAGCCCAAGCCTCCGCAACACTCTCAGGGACAGCCAGCTTAGATTGACTCAGGAACCACTTCCTCAGCATGTGGATGTGAAGCTTGTAACAGCTGAATTGTTCAGCTTTCAATATAGAACCTGAAACAACCTTCCTGTTCGTTGGAGAGTTCATGTGTTGAGTCTAAATCCTTGAATAAACTTATTTTTATGATCTTAAGTATAAGTTTCCTTTGTTTCCGATCTCCAGATTCAGTTATCCTCTAGTCAATAATTGATATAATATTCAATTAAAGAGGTGATGGAAAAATAATAATAACCCTCATCCCTTAGGTTTGTACCGCTCCTCCCTAGTTTTGGGCTGGAGTTCTGGGGGCCAATCCTCCAAGAGTTCAGGGAGTCCACTGTGTCCAAGTATGTAGAGTTTCCTGAGACTGTGATAGACACTGTTCATCGTCAGGTTCAACTCCCGACAGATGCCCCAGAGGCTGACGCCCTTCTTCCTCAATTCCAGGACCTCAAGATCCCGTTCACTCACCCTGCTCCAGAGCTGTTCAAGCTCCTCCTCACGTCTCCTCCGCTCCAGTTCAGCCTCCTGCTTCCTCCTGATCTCCTCCTCCAACCTCCTCCTCTCCTCCCTCCGTTTCCTCTCCCTTTCTCGCTCCTCCTCCCTGAGCTTCTCCAATTCCTCAGGTGTGGGAAGTGGCTCCCAGCTCCAGGTTATGTCGGGAGCTGCCTCGGAGAGGAGGCGTTTGAGAACCCATAGATCCCGCTCTGGCTCCGCACAGCAGAGCACTAAAGCTCTTTCCCGAACCAGGAAGCTGAGGCAGTGTTCGGGAAAGGGATACCGATCACCTTCTATTTTGATTCCAATTGGAAGGTATTCTTCACTGCTCCATGCACGGTTGATGCTGTATGTTGCTTTCCTTTTATTCTTTAGAGTCACTTGGACGGGTAGGATCTTCTCCGCTCCAGCCCTTATCATGTTGAAGAGTTTCTGAGGGTCATCGATCTGGATTATCCAGGAACATCCGATGTTATCCAAGTTTTCCCTGTCCCATTTCACTTCCAATCTCTCACCTCCCATATTTGATCTTACCTAGGCTCATCCTGCTGAACAGGTCGGCAGGTGCGAGCCGTGCGTAGCGTGAAGCCATAGCTTCACTCTTCCAGCTGAACCACACCCTCAACTCCCACTCCCTAAACCCATACTCTGAGGCAAGCTGACTCGCGCGTTGGCTTCGGAACCAGTGGTTACATACATGTCTATTGAGGAGGTTGCCATACTCATCCCACTTCTGAAGCCCCAGTCGTTCACCTAATCCCCTCACGATCTGGTAGGCGCGCGTCGGAGTTATGGGCGGATTCCCGGGCTTCCCATAGCTTGGGAACAGATAGTCATCTTCCTTAAACCACTTCAACCATTGGATGATGTAGGGAGTCAATGGCTCGAAGGTCGGGATCTCCAGCACGTTCCGTCTGTCCTTAATCCCCTCAGTCATGAACCTTCTCCTCACCCAGCCACCATATTTAGGTAGGAAGTGGTATCTGAGCCCAGGTTCTGGATCACCTTCACCCCTCCAGACCTCCACCTCCTCCCGCAGTTTCCTCCACCTCTTCACAACAGGCATGTCCCTGACGATGATCCTATCCTCGGCAACCTCAAAGTTCCCACATCTGAGAGCCAGAACCTCACTGATCCTTCCACCAGTCTCGAAGGCTGTGGCTATCAAGGCCTGATCCCTCATCACCAACCTTCTCCTCACCTCCGCCCTCTCCTCCTCAGTGAGCCTGATCAATCGGGAAGTCTCATAGTAGGGAATGTTCTCACATTCCTCCACGAGGCTGAGGAGCAGATCCCAGCCACAGAACTGTGGAAGCTCCTCAACCCTGAATCTTTGATATTCATCGCCGTGAGCCTTCCAGTACCATCCCCGTGTTTTCAACATCATCTCATCAGCTCCTCCCAACCTTCTTTTTCCATCTAACCCTCCTAGACTCCAGTTCCCGATAAGCAACTGAGAAAACCGCTCCAACAATGGAGAATAGGAAAACAACTATCCCCATTGTGAGGATGGTCAGGAGCGGAGACTGAATCAGATCTATAACCTGGTCGATGAAACCCGTCAACCTCTCCACCTCCTGAACAGAATGTAGATGAATAACATCACCAAAAGGAGGTAGCCAAATGGAGACAAAAGGAAGCCTATGAATCGGTTGATGAGGTTGCATAACCACAGCAACCCATTCCAGAGATAGGTGAGATAGGTGAGGATCTTAGATAAGATTGTAGGGAGCATCACCTCACCTCTGGCTCCTCCAGCTTCAGTCGCCAATACTCAGTCCCCATGAGGATGAGGTAGATGAGGAGTAGGCTGGCAAGCATCCAGAGACGGTCAAGTAATGGGAGTCTGGAGAAGACTGCGATGATGTAGAAGAGTAGGGTGATGAGGAGGACGCAGAGGAAGGCGAAGGAGTGGAGTCTAGACACCCTGTCAAGGTTCTCCCAGAGGCTCATCGGCGCTCCAGCCTCCACCTTTTACGTTGGTATGGCTCCTCCTCCCGTGGCCACAGGGAGACGAGAACCATCAATAAGATCATGAGGATGACGGAGATGATGAAGATCCAATCCTCGATTTTCATTGAGATTCCTACCTCCGTGCGTAGACGACGCTGACACGGCCACCGCGAACCATCACCAACCCATGTCTAGTCTGTAGAAGTAGGTTTCCACATCCGCCATGACTACTCACCTCAACATTGAGGAGGATTCCTTCAACCTCCCCTCCATCCCTAAACCTCACCACGATCGGGGACTTAATGAAGTGTTCCAGCATCCCTATCCCTTCTCACGGTCTAATGAGTCCAGCAGTCTCCTCAACACATCATCGTAGGGTTCACGTGGGTGGACCTTCAACCTACACAATCGTTCCTTAACCTCTAACGATACAAGTATTGTAGTCTTATCCTCCATCATTATTATAGTCAATATAACTGAATATAAATTTTTATAGTGTTGTTGGGATCATAGATAGATGATGAGGTATCGGTGGTTTAAAGTAAGGTGCAGGAACTGCGGTGAAGTTATCAAATACACTCCAAAAGAAGACTGGAATGGTTTGTTGAAGTGTCCAAGGTGCGGAAATGTTTTTAAGGTCAGGAGATTGGAGGACTTCACTTTACCCTCTTAGACATGATAATCGATTGTTGACAAATTTTTATATCTATTAAATTTTAAAACCTTTGAGGATCGTGATGAATGCCCGTGGAGCTTGAAGCCGTCTTCAAGCTCTCTTCGCAGGCCTAATTTAATCCGATCAGATCTTCTCTAAGATGATGGGTTGAGATGATCCTCGTGGGGACCTGCGGTTGGTCGAGGATTTACGAGTTCCTCCACCCATCGAGGCTTAAGGTGGGGGAGTTGAAGGCCTACTCCGAGGTCTTCAAGGCTGTTGAGGTGGACAGCAGCTTCTACAGGTTTCATAGGCCCGAGACCTATAGGGGATGGAGGATGAGCGTACCCGAGGGCTTCGAGTTCACCTTGAAGTGCCATAGATCCATAACCCATGAGGCCATGATGAGGCCGTCTGATGAGGCCCTTAGGGGGATGGAGAGGATGGTGGAGGCGGCTAGGGCCTGCGGCGCCGGGATCCTCTTACTCCAGACACCGGCAAGCCTGAGGGCCTGTAGGGAGTCATTCAAGAATCTTACAGAGTTCTTCGAGAGGGTTGCAGATGGAGAGATCAGGCTGGCGTGGGAGCCCAGGGGCGGTAGCTGGGAGTCGGGGGATGGGTTAAAGTTCCTCCGCGAGTCCCTGGAGAGGTTCAATGTCATCCATGTGGTCGACCCTTTGAAGGGTTCTCCGGCATGGATGGGCGACACCCTCTACTTCAGGCTTCATGGCCTACCCGGGTATAACTTGGAGTACAGCTACGCGAATAGGGAGTTGGAGGCCCTAAGGGAGAAGGTCAAGCCCCTGGCTGAGAGGAGGGTTTACATCTTCTTTAACAACTACGCCATGTATCGTGACGCCTATAGGTTCAAGAGGCTCGTCGAGGAGGGGATTTCCCTTCCTTCACCATTCGGGCCCAGATCAGTCTTATGGGCTCTCCAAGCCTATGAAGACTGGCCCTCCTCTAAGATAGAGCTTATTGAGAGGTGCGGGAGGTGGAGGTGTTGGGTATCCCCGGACAGGAGAGTCCTCCTAGGAGAGATCCTGAAGTATCTGGGGGATGGTGTATATGGGGGCGCCGAGGAGGTTTTTGAAGAGGCCAAGAGGGTATGGGAATTCATGGGCCTACCATCAGAGGAATTATAAGCCCTAAATGGATCGTAAGCCTCACCGGTCTATGAGAAATTTCAGAAAGCGCTATAAGGGGTTGATGATAACCTTCAAGGAGAAGGATTGAGGTCTGGTCCCATATCTGGAGAGAATCTCGAGAGGCTTGAGGCTCTTGAGAACCCCTATGTGATGGAGATCGTGGAGAGGTTTGTTGATCTCTGTGAACCTTCAAGGGTTCTTGTTGTAACCGACGACCCAGAGGAGATAGCCTACATCCGAAGGATGGCCATAGAGAAGGGGGAGGAGATGAGGCTCAGGATGGAGGGGCACACCGTCCATTTCGATGGATACTACGACCAGGGGAGAGACAGGGCGAGCACAGCGGTCCTCATGCCGGGCGGGAGGAAGCTGAGCTATGGGATAAACACCGTGGACAGGGATGAAGGGCTGAGGGAGGTTTTAGGCCTGCTGAAGGGCTCGATGAGGGGCAAGGACCTTATAGTCAGGTTCTTCTGCCTGGGCCCCACAAACTCCAGGTTCTCCATCGGAGCCCTGCAGCTGACAGACTCCTACTATGTTGCCCACAGCGAGGACCTCCTATACAGGAGCGGATACGAGCAGTTCAAGAGGCTCAAGGGGTCTAAAGAATTCTTCACCTTCATCCACTCCGCGGGGGAGCTAGACGAGAGGGGATGCTCAAAGAACACGGATAAGAGGAGAATCTACATAGACCTCGAAGAAGGGAAGGTATACTCCGTTAACACCCAGTACGCCGGCAACACGGTGGGACTTAAGAAGCTCGCCCTGCGCCTCGCCATATATAAGGCGAACAGGGAGGACTGGCTGGCTGAGCACATGCTGATCATGGGGGTCAGGCCCGAGGGGAAGAATAGGGTGACATACTTCACCGGGGCCTATCCAAGCTACTGCGGGAAGACCTCAACGGCTATGATACCGGGCCAGACGATTGTAGGAGACGACCTGGCCTACCTCAGGATGGATGAGGAGGGGCGCGCTAGGGCTGTGAATGTCGAGTCTGGGATATTCGGGGTCATCGCTGACGTCAACCCCATAGATGACCCCCTCATATACAAAGCCCTCACAACGCCCAGGGAGCTGATATTCTCGAACGTCCTCGTAGCGGATGGGGTCCCATACTGGCTGGGGATGGGTAGGGATGACATCCCGAAGAGGGGCATAAACCACTCTGGAGAGTGGTGGGAGGGGAAGAGGGATGCGGAGGGGCAGCTCATCCCCTTCGCCCATCCGAATGCTAGGTATACCATGCGCCTGAAGGAGCTTGACAATGTGGACCCGATGCTAGACGACCCTGAGGGTGTTGTGGTCAGAGGCATCCTATATGGTGGCAGGGACTCAGACACTAATGTCCCGATCCTTGAGGCCTTCGACTGGGAGCACGGGGTCTACATTGGGGCCACTATAGAGTCGGAGACCACGGCTGCAACCCTAGACAAGGTGGGTGTCAAGGCCTTTAACCCCATGTCCAACCTAGACTTCATGGTTGTGTCCCTGGGAACCTATATCACAAACCATATAAAGTTCGGGAGGAGGCTTAAGCTCTGCCCAAAGGTCTATGCCACCAACTACTTCCTCAAGCATGAGGGCAGATACACTAACGAGAAGGTCGACAAGAAGGTCTGGCTTATCTGGGCTGAAGGGAGGATCCATGATGAATATGAAGCCATAAAGACGCCCGTGGGATACATACCAATGTACGAGGACCTGAGAGACCTCTTCAAGAAGATATTCCATAGGGATTACTCGGAGGCCGACTACACAATACAATTCTCGATCAGGGTGGATAAGCTTCTAGAGAAATGCGCGAGGATGGAGGCCATATACAAGAACGAGGAGGGGATGCCCATGGAGTTCTGGGAGGTTCACAGCAGGATAAAGAAAGGCCTCCAAACCCTAAGGGAAGAGACCGGTAAGCCCACAGTGCCCCCATCCTACTTCTCTTAGGTTTAAGATAAATAACCATGTTTTTAATTGGAGATTTTCGATATTTTAGATATATTTAGTCATGGGCACAGGCATACCACATCCCCATCGCCGACTGGGTATCATCACCTTGGGACTTGGTTTTTAATGCTCGATTTTTGAGTTTAAATTGAGTAGATAATCGTATATATTGAGAAATTGATAGCTTAATTTAAACAAATAGTTGTGATGACTATAAGATGGAAGGGTTATTCTTCCTCAAATCCTTTGAGTTCTACTATCCCGAGCATCGAAGGGTCTAATGGGAATATGGGCCTCCTTATCTTCTTGAATGGGAGGCCTGCTAGGCGGGGGCTCGTCAAGCCAGGTGTGTCGAGCTCTATGACCTTCTCCGCTATGGGCTCATGGGAGGCCCTATAGTGCACAGAGGACTTGACGACGATTATCCTTTTCTCAGTGGGCTCTATGCCGATGCTCCTATACAGCTGGAGGTCTGTTGGCTGTAGGCGCCTCTCAGCCAGTATCAGGTCGATCCCGTTGCACTCCAAGACCACGGTCCTCCCCATCTCGGTCCAGACACCGGTCATCATGGGCCCCTTATGCTGGAACCTCCCATCGCTGATGATCCGAACCTTGCCCGTCACCTCAACAGGCTTCCCGTGGAACTCGTCGGTCTTCCCACCCACCCTCAGGGTGACCTTGTTTCCAACCCCCGCCTCGATGGCCTTAGCCACTGCTTCTGGATCCCACATTACGGCTAGTACAGCATCCCTTACACCCATCTCGAGCATGGCCTTGAGCACGAAGGTCCCGTCGCTTGGGGCTCCTCCCCCCGGGTTATCCCCAATATCTGCTAAGACATATGGACCCTTTGCCTTCATGGCCTCCCTCAAAGCCTCGCGAACTGGAGTAGGCCTGACGAGGAAATCTCTCCTTAGGCTCCAGATGAGGTCAGCTATCTCCTGAGCCTTCTCCTCTGCTAGACCAGCATCGTTATTCGTGGTGACTATCACAGCGACGCCGACATCTTTATGATCAGACCAGGGAAAGCCCCCTGCGACCGTTACATTTGCCACTCCAGCCTCCTTCTCCACGGCCAAGGCTCTCTCCATAACGGTTTTCATGGGGTGGCGCCCCGTATACTGGGCCTGGGGAGCCGGCATCATGGGGGGCTTCTTCATAACGCTTGTAGGCTTGAGTTCCCCCTCAAGGAGGGCCTTCATAAGCCTCCCAGCATCCATGGAGCGCTCATAGCTGTCCACATGGGGATATGTATCCCACCCGACGAGGATGTCGGCCTCCCTCAGCATGAGCTCCGTGTAGTTGGCGTGGAAGTCGAAGGTCGATATGATGGGCGCTCCGCCCACCTCCTCCCTGACAGCCCTTAAAACCTCACCCTCGAGGTCGTCTGAGGACTCCGTCACACCGGCCCCGTGGAGGTGGAGTAGAACCCCATCTATGTCCCTGTTCTCCCTGATACCCCTTAAAACCTCCCCCAAGAGGGCCTCAAAGGCCTGGTCTGTGACCTTTCCGGAGGGGGAGGCGCTGGCGAAGATGGTTGGAACGAGCTCGAAGCCACAGGCCTTCGAGGCGTCTATGAAGCCCCCGATGGGGCTCCTGGTCCCGGCGTAGAAATCCAGCCCCTCCCTCCCCCTAAGAAGGGTCCTCTCCTCGAACTTCCTAAGATCAGTAACTATGTTCGAGAAGACATTGGTCTCATGGGAGATCATACCAGTCAGTATCTTCATCATCCAGCTCTAGCTCCATCAAGAATATATATCTTCCCATTAATTGTTTTAAATTAAAAAATAGAAGAGTTTTAAGGAAAAATGTTATGAAAAGTTTTCCATTGTTTGTAATGTTCTATTGGGGAGCCTTATGATGCTAACTCCTAAACATATCGGATAAAATGGAATGGCATTTTATAATCTTTCAGAGAATTTGTCCGATGGTCGGCTAGGGGCGATTTGCCACGGCTCTTCAGGGTTTGTTAGAAGGGCGATATATTAGGCCTTGGGCCCTTTTATAAAGGAACTTCTTCAGTTTTCTCAAGCCTTCCATCTCCCCTTAAAAAATCCGTACGAATGATGCTCAAACCCCTCACAACCCAAAATACTTAAATATACAATGAAGATATCCTCCGTTTTCAGATAAACATGATTCTTTCGGGGAAAAAGTTTGAGCTTTTACTGATGGTGATATGCATCGGACTGGCTTACTTCTACATGAAGAGCGCTGAGAAAAGAGTTCCTAGATATCGCATCAGGAAGTTTCCAGCGCTGGAGGCCATTGAGGAGGCTGTTGGGAGGGCTGCGGAGATGAACAGGCCGGTCCATTATACCACTGGGATCGGAGGAACCGATGACCAGTATGCCCCCATGACGCTCTCTGGGTTGGCCATCCTCGGCAAGGTGGCTGAGACCTGCGGCAAGGCAGGGGTCTATTTAAGATACACTACACCTAGAGCGTACCTCGTGCCCGTGGCTCAGGACATCATCAAGGCTGGTTATATGAAGAGTGGGAATCCAGACATGTACTCCCCAGACATGGTGTATTATGTTGGTGAGTATCAGACGGCCTTCATGACCTCGGTCATGGGGTACATATTGAGGGAGAGGCCCGCCGTGAACATGATATTCGGGGCGACCCTATGGGAGACTATAAACCAACTCGGGGCGGGAGCCATAGCTGGATGCATGCAGCTGGGAGGAACCCCTAGGCTCTATTACATCCCGATCATGATATGCGTCTGCGACTACCTGTTGATAGGAGAGGAACTCTACGTAGCAGGGGCCGCCCTCGAGGGGAGCCCGGGCTCCATTGGCTACTTCAGGGGTCAGGACCTCTACAAGATAATCCTTATAGCTCTCTTCATACTGGCGGCCGCTGCCTCCACAGCCGGATTCAACCTGATAGGTTATCTCTCAGCGTGGTGAGGTGAGATGAGTTTTCTCAGGAGGATAGAGATCCCCATAATTCTGTTCGCCATAGGTTCCTTGCTTCCGCTGATTGATTACTACACTGGAAACCTATCCGTGCAGGCCTCTGAGCTCTTGAGCTGGGTGGTTATACTCGTTACATTCTCATACCTTATAGGGGTTGTGAACCTCTTCAGATACCACTTAAACAACATAAGGAAGGGGAGAGACGTATATTACAGCGTACTGGTAATCGGAAGCTTCTTATTTTATCTTGCAATAGCCTACCTGAATAAGAGCATATATGACTGGATCTTTTCCAAGCTCTACACGCCTTTGAGCATGTCGATATCATCCTTCGTCGGCTTCTACACCTACACCGTCTTCCTCAGGGGGGCGAGGCTGAAGTCTCCGACGGCCATATTACTGCTCATCGTCACCGTAGTTATATTGCTCTACAACACCCCGAGCATCCGAGCGCTCTCCCCTCAGCTGATAACAGTAGGCGATTGGATAAAGAACGTTCCTAACACTGGGGCATATAGGGGGATCCTGATAGGGATGGGGATCAGCATGATCGTCCTCTTCATGAGGGCAATAATAGGCAGAGAACGTTCATATCTGGGAGGTGGATGAGGTGCAGAGAACCGGTATTCCACTGGTAGATAGGGCTGTCTTCATGATCTTCATCATATTGATCGCCATCCCGGCTATCTCCCCCCTAGGCCTCCCGATAAGCATCAGCTCAAACACCGTTGAGGTATACAGGCAGATAGAGGATCTGAAAAGCGGAGACATCGCGATGTGGATAACCGACTTCTCGGTCGGCACCTGGGGGCAGGTAGGCCCAGCCGAGGTGGCCATATACCGCCACCTATTCGACCTTATCAGGAGGAAGGGGATCAAGGTGATCATAGTGACCACCTACAGCGTGGATGGCTCCCTCAACGCCGAGAGGATCCTGAGGGAGTATGTAGACACTAGGGGGTTGAAGTATGGCGAGGACTACGTGAACCTAGGCTGGATCCCGGGATACGAGACCACCCTCATGGCCATGGCTAAGGACTTCCAGGGCATCGTCAAAACAGACGCGTATGGAAACACCATCGATAAACTGCCCATGTTGAGAGATGTCCGCTCCATCTCCGATATAGCCCTGATCGGGTTCTCCACCTCGACGAGCCCGGACCCATACCCCAGGCAGCTTGGAGGTTACGGCAAGCCTTTGATAATCAACACGCTCATCGCGACGGTCCCCTGGACGCTTCCATATTACGAGAAGAGGCTGATAACGGGGTATATAGGGGCTGAGAGCGATGCGGCGGGATATGAGAAGCTCACAGGGATGCCCGGAGAGGGCCTAAGAACCCTCGACGCCCAGACCCTATCCCACATATACGGGGTCGGACTGATAATCATCGGGAACATCTGGTACTTCACGAGGAGAAGGGGTGGTAAGGGTTGATAGATGCCCTTGTCATGAGCATAGTTATCCTCATGGCCTGGTCCTTCCTCTACAGGGAGAACATATTCTACAGGATAGGCGAGGCTCTGCTCGTCGGCCTTGCCCTAGCCATATCGGTCAAGGTGGGCCTAGACGTGCTCTTCAACAGGATATACATCCCTATCGTGGTAAAGCAGCAGTGGCTCAGCCCGACACTGATAGCGGTGGCCCTCGGCCTCATGATGTATACCAGGTTCTCCAAGAGCCTCTGGTGGGTTAGCCGGTGGCCCATAGCCCTCCTCTCAGGAGCGGGCCTAGGGGTCGCGATGAAGGGGGCCGTAATGGCCCAGATTGTAAGGCAGCTCGACATTGGGAGCCTATTTACCAAGGACATTTTCACCGGTGTCAATAACCTCATCCTTTTAGTGACGGCCATAACATCCCTAGCATACTTCCTCTACACCTTCGAGCATAAGGGCGCCCTAGCCCCTGTCGCAAAGTTAGGGATCTACTCCATGATGATCTGCTTCGGAACCACCCTCGGCCTATTCCTCATGTCCAACATAGGCTTCGCGATATCACTGATACCTACTGTAGTCCGCCCACCCGGCCTCTACGCCTCGATAGTCGCAATAATACTGATAATAGTGGACAACCTTATAAAAAAGGAGTAAAATAGAAACATCATCCACCATATTTTTCCATATTTTCACCATAATGGATTATTAATTCTTTAAAGGATTAGTTAAATTTATATTTATCATATCTTCACCCATTCCGGATAACCTCTAAGAATATGAAGGGGGAAGGATGCCGGAACAATATTTATCCATTTTAGCTCTAATCTCAGGTTTACTTCTAGCCTCCTTCATCCTCAGCCTGGGCCTAGAGAGGATGAGGATGCCAAGCCTACTCGCCCCCCTCCTCATAGGCGTTTTATTCCAGATGCAGTTCTCCTCCTCATGGCTTGCTGAAGCAGCATCTGGGGAGGCCTTCCATACCATGGCCCAGCTCGGGATAATATTCCTCCTCTTCCTAGTCGGGCTCAGATTGGAACTCCACACCTTGAAGGGATTGACATATCACATAGCCCTGCTATCGGTTCTAAACCTGGGGTTCTCCACACTCCTCGGCCTTCTAGTCCTAGGTTACTATGGATATCCCCTCCTCCTCTCAGCTATCGTATCGACGGCCCTGGCCACCGTGGCGGAGGCCACCATAGCACCAGTTCTGGATGAGCTGGGGGTTATAAGGACCAGGGTGGCCAACCTCATCCTTGGGCCTGGGGTGATTGACGACGTAGCAGAGGTCATGCTCGCCTCATTGGCCTCTCTGATGGTTGGCTATGGAGCGGCTCCGGTGAGCCCGTCCTTCATGGCTCTTGGCGTTATTGATCTCATACTCCTAGCGCTGCTCTTCTCCAGGTTTGTTCTTCCCCTAATATCGCGGGTGGAGGGTGGGCTTAGGGACCCTGGCCTCTTCCTCCTGATGTCTTCCACAGCCCTACTCTTCACATTCGTATCCCAGTTCTTCGGCCTCGGCCTCCTCCTCGGCTCCCTCACGGCGGGGTTAACCTTCCAGGTCTCCCTGAGGCCGCTGGGCCAAGAGGATAGGGTTCTCAAGCCCCTTGCAGCCATGGCGTATGGACTCTTAGGGCCCCTCTTCTTCTTCGAGATCGGTTTGGGAATGAGCCTCTCAAGCCTGACGGGGAACATCGCCTTGACCCTTCTCCTACTATCGGCCAACTTCTTTGGAAAGCTCCTGGCGTCGCTGATAGTTGGCAGGATGGCAGGGCTGAACTATAAGGCCATAACGGTGATCGGACTTGGGCTTAGCGCGAAGTTCTCCATGGGAATCATACCTGTACAGATACTCTACTCAGCCGGGTTGATAGATCAGCAACTCTTCACATCATTCATAGCCGTCTCAGTTGCAACCACGATGATCATCCCATTCACATTATCCTATATAATAACTAGGTGGAAGAACAGCATAGCTTAAAAATAGAGAATATAATTTTATAATTGAAAAGGTTAAAGCGAGATATTCAACCAGATTCATAAAAACATAACGATTTAGACAATTGTGCTCCAAAAAAGTTTGATGGTTGGGAGTATCGATGGTATTGGAGGGCCTCTGTCCGTTATTATCTTTTCAATCTGTTTTAGTGTGACCATCTCCGCGCCCATGAGCACCACCTTCTCATTTCGCAAAAATTCAAAAATGAGAAGAAGCTTATAAACCTTTCTCATTTTTAAAAAAAAAAAATTTCATGAGAAAGGTTTATAAGGGGGCCTTTAAAGTCGGCTTATTAAAGCCGATTTAGGCGGGTCGAGATGGCTGACGTGAGATACGAGATAGAGGTCAAGCCTGAAAGTGCTTTAGTGGAGGTTAGGTTTGCCTCATCTCCTAGTTTCAGCCTAATAGAGCAGGTGCTAGGTCAGTTGAAGAATTACATATCAGATGGATATCAGGTCAAGTTGTTTGGATATATAAATAGGGAGTGTAATTATCTAAGAGCATTCATGCTGGCTCTCTCCCTATTCGGCAAAGAGGATAGGATATCCTTTATAAATAAGGCTAAATTCAGTAAGGCTGAGAGGAAAAGAAGTAAAATATTGATGCAGGAACTTAGAAGAAAAGGTTATAGCGCTAAACAGATATCAAAAGAGTTGGGTATCCCTCTTAAAACCACTTATAGATGGCTGAGCAAAGAGGCTGTTTAAAGCTCTTCTCTTAAAGGTATGAGATATCGTTTACTAATTTAATATCTTCAGGGAACTATGTAAGGTTTTAAGGGATTTGAGGGTCTTTTATGATGGATCGTGGGTCGAGGCGTGTTAAGCCTTGAAGGGGGATATGTTCGTTCCTGCGCTGCAGTGCTTCATCGATACGTCCATATCCTTTGAGGAGGCCGATTATGTTGTTTTTGGAGCCCCTCTAGACCTCACTGGCTCCTACAGGAGGGGTTCTAGGTTCGCCCCCGGCTTTATCAGGAGGGCAAGCGCCGATCTCGAGGGATACAGCCTCAGAACCGGCCTTAGGAGGAGTGAGGTGAGGATAGCGGATATGGGTGATATGAAGGGTGGAAGAGACACTGAGGCCCATCTTGAATGCGTCGCGGAGGCTGTTGGGCTAATCTCCAGCTCTGGGAAGGTCCCCGTGATGATGGGAGGGGAGCACACCGTGACCTTGGGCGCTCTAAGGGCCATGAGGCCGGACCTGGTGGTCTGCTTCGACGCCCACCTCGACCTGAGGGAGAGCCTTTTCGGACTCGGCCTCTCCCACGCGACCTTCATGCGTAGGGCCCTCGAGGAGTTGGATGCCCACATCCTCTTCATAGGGTGCAGGGCCTTCTCCGGTGAGGAGTTAAGGTTCATGGAGGAGAACCCGGGGAGGCTAGGGATGGTGACATCCTTAGAGATCCTGAGAGGGGGTTTTGAGAGGGCTGTTGAGTCCCTGAGGGAGGCTCTAGCCTCATCCTCCTCAGTCTACCTTACCATTGATATGGATGTTTTGGATCCCTCGGCCGCTCCGGCGGTATGCAACCCTGTCCCAGAGGGGATAAGCGTGACAACCCTGCTTGATATAATCACAGGAGTAATGGACTTGAGGTTTAGGGGCCTCGACCTAACGGAGGTGACCCCCCTCTATGACTCTGGGTTAACCTCTACCCAGGCCGCATATATCATTCTCGAGGCTATCTATAGCTTGGAGTCAGCCCGGTCGAGGAGGGGAGTAGATATAGGGGGCGGTTGAGAAGATTATCTGATGCAGGCTGAAGAGCTGGAGGAGGCGTTCGAGGAGGAGGCCATACAGCCCCTGGGAAGGCCCGCTCCTAAAGACCTTCCAACATCTATCCTCCTATCGGCGGGGTACGACGGCAGGGCTGAGAAGGCCTTCCTCCGCCTATACGAGCCCTCATCCCAGCAGATCTACATATGGTACGATGACACAGGGCATCTCCCCTACTGCATCTCGAAGAGGAGCCCAGAAGAGCTCAGGAGGAACGAAAAGCTCCTAAGCTATCCCGGCTTCCTAACCCTAGAGCCCGTTGAGAGATATGACGCCCTAAGGGACGAGAAGATCATGGTCACGAAGATCGTGGCCTCTAACCCCCTAGCCATAGGGGGTCAAGGGAAGTCGGGGATAAGGAACCTGATAGATGAGAGCTGGGAGAGCTACATCCGCTACTACCAGAACTACATCTACGACATGGGCCTGATCCCGGGGATGCCGTATAGGGTGGAGAATGGAAAACTTGTCGAGGTGAAATATGAGCTTCCGGGAGATGTGAAGAAGATGCTATCCCTCCTCGTCGGGGATGAGGAGCCCGAGTTCAAGGAGCGGATACTGGAGTGGGCTAGGCTCCTCCAGCACCCTGTACCCCATATACGCCGCGCATCCATCGACATAGAGGTCCAGATGACCCAGGCAGATAGGGTTCCAAACCCCGAGGAGGCCCTGCAACCCATCATAGCGGTCTCATCCGTCTCAAGCGAGGGGTTGAGGCGAGTCTTCCTCCTAGCCGAGGAGAAAATGGAGGAGGCCAAAATCGAGGGGGCTGAGGTCGAGATATTCCATGATGAGAAGGACCTCATCAGGGAGGCCTTTAGGCTCCTCGACGAGTATCCCGTCATCCTCACCTTTAACGGGGATGATTTCGACCTCAGATACCTGAGGAGGAGGGCCCAGAGGCTCGGCTTCTCACAGGATGAGATCCCTATAACCTTGGGTAGGAAGTTCGTCTATCTAAGGAACGGCGTCCATATAGACCTCTACAGGTTCTTCCTGAACAGGGCGATCCAAGTCTATGCATTCAGCGACCGCTACAGGGAGAACACCCTCGACGATGTTGCCTCCAGCCTCATCGGGAAGAGGAAGCTTCAGCTAGACTTCTCCACCTCATCGAGGATGGAGGTGGCTAGGTACTGCCTACAAGATGCCCTCATAACCTATGAGTTGACGACCTTCGACGACGACCTTGTGATGAAGTTGATGGTCTTACTGAGCAGGATAAGCAGGATGACCCTTGAAGACGTGACCAGGCAGGGTGTGAGCAGGTGGATCCTCACCCTCATGGAGTACGAGCATAGGAGGAGGGGGTGGCTCATCCCAAACAAGGAGGACATCCTAGCCCTCAAGGGCGAGACGGCGACAAGGGCGATAATAAAGGGAAGGAAGTACCTTGGAGCCATGGTCAAAGAGCCGAAGGCCGGCATCCACTTCGATGTCACGGTTCTAGACTTCGCCTCCCTATACCCCTCAGCCATAAAGAACTGGAACCTCAGCTACGAGACGATCCTCTGCCCCCACCCAGAGGACAGGGCCAACATAATACCCGGAACCCCCCACTGGGCCTGCAGGAGGCGCAGAGGCCTAACCAGCCTCATCATAGGAAGCCTAAGAGACCTCAGGGTGAAGTTGTACAAACCCCTATCAAGGGATAAGAGACTCTCCAAGGAGGAGCGGGCCTTCTACGACGTGGTCCAGAGGGCCCTAAAGGTCATATTAAATGCCTCCTACGGAGTCTTCGGGGCTGAAACCTTCAGTTTTTACTGTCCACCCTTAGCCGAGAGCACAGCGGCCATAGGAAGGTATGCGATGACCCAGACCCTTGAGGCCTCCGAGAAGCTCGGGATAGAGGTGATCTACGGAGACACGGACAGCATCTTCCTAGAGCAGCCTAGGGAGGAGCAGATATTGGAGCTAATAGAGTGGTCTAGGAGAAGCCTAGGGGTCGAGCTGGACATAGATAAGGTCTATAGATATGTGGTCTTCTCCAGGCGGAAGAAGAACTATGTTGGAGTATCCCCAGACGGGAGCGTGGACATAAAGGGGTTGACCGGGAAGAAGAGGCATATACCACCCATCATAAAGGAGGCATTCCTCCAGCTCACAAGGATCCTAGCCAACATCAAGAGCCCCGATGATGTGGAGGAGGCTAAGAAGGCCATTAGGGAGCTTGTGGAGAAGGTCTACAAAAGGCTGAGGAATAGGGAGTTCGAGCTTGAGGAACTCGCCTTCAGGGTGATGCTAGGCAGGAGCCTGTCAAGCTACGAGACAAACCCCCAGCATGTGAAGGCAGCGAAGATGCTCCAAGCGCAGGGGATAAGCCTAGGGGTCGGCGACATAATAAGCTATGTCGTCACCCAAGGGGGAGTAAAACCTATGAGGCTCGCATCCAAGAGGGATATAGATGTGGAAAAGTACATTGAATATCTTGAGTCCATGTTCGAACAGGTTCTAGAGGCCTTCGAGATCGATCTTGACCAGATCATAGGCCGCCCGAGGATGACAACCCTCCAGAGCTTCTTGCAGAGATGAAGCCCGATAGCTAAGATCAGGAGATTTTAAATCCAAGCGATATCGACATTAAAGATTAAACACCTTCAAAATAGCTTTAAAGATGTCCTTAAATTAATTAGTTTGTGTATGTGATAAATATAACAATCAGAGATAGATCATCAGCAATTCTAAGTCTCTTTAAATTTTCCTATAACCAAGATTCAAATTCAAGCCCAACTTTATAAACTGGAACTCAAATTAGATGTGATAGCTATGGGCGAAACTTACGTGAAAGTTAGGATTCGAGCACTTCCCACAAGCCCTGAGTATGAAGAGCTAAGCTTATTTGTAGACACAAGAGCAGTATATTCATGGATCTCCAGAAAGCTCCTAGACAACCTGAGAGCCAAGCCAGTAAGGAAAGGCAGATTCAAGACGATAAAGGGCAAAATCATCTCTAGGGATGTTGGGCACATATTCATCGAATATGAAGGTGAGGTCGCCCCAACAACCGTGGTCTTCGCAGAAAAGGGGGATGAAAGTGTTTTTGGCCTCCACGCCCTAGAGAGTCTAGGGCTTGAGGTAGACCCTACAACAAGGCAGGTGAGGAGGAGCGAAGCATTAATAGCCCTATGATCCAACCCCGCAGAAGAAATGGCTGATGAAATTGAAGGCTATATCAACAATCATCAAAAACAATCTCTCCTCATCTCTCTCTTCTCTGTTCTCGAGCATCTATCCCAATGCTTCTCTAAACTAGAAAATTTCTACATGAAGACTGTTGACAATACCCTCCAGCGAAACATATATTCTGAGGCGCTCATAAAGTTTAGTGATTTTTATGAAATCAGTTGGTTTAGAAGGATACTAAACCTCGACTCATTTCAGGGAAAGGGGAATGCCGCTAATGGCTCTCAAGGTCTCTAGAACTCTGGAGTGAGCATAATACTTATCTGTCCTACTATCATATATACCGTTCTTGATTCTAGTCAGCGCATATTCAAGTAATAGTAACCATATATCTTGTAATCTGCTTTTTCTCTATCCCCATTCTCGTCTAGTTTACGCCATCCGCTGGCTCTGAAAAATGTTGATGTTTTACTTGGATGGCTTCAAGAAGATTTTTCACATCAGTGGCTCTGGCCTCCAGAACGGCCTTGATGAACATCCATACAGCATCATATTTGGAGGCCGCATCGAATCTGGAAGGTCAGAGAACCATGAAGTATAGTTCTCAATTAGAGATAAGATATGGCTGAGATTTCGTCGACGCTAGGAGTGGACAAGATCCTGAGATGGGCGTCCCGATAAATGTTAAACGCCAAATCCTCCCTTTTGCTTTCTCGTGAAGATAAAGTGGCATAGAGCCGTTACTGTAGCTAAGGGTAAAAGGAACCTATTGATGGTTGTTAATGAGTTAAGGTTCAATCAGTGGTGAGCTTGAGATGCATAAAATCTTCCAAATTGAAGAGAGAAGTTAAAAATCGATTCTAACAATTAAACCATGAAGCAAAATATGCTTCGTGAACACTCTACGAAATCTTTAATAAATGAATGATAGAGAGTCTTAGGTTGGCCCTATCATCTTTACATTGTTGCAAAGAGGCTAAGCGAATGTTATATATCAGAGGTTTGTGTAAATTGATCGGTCAGAATGATGTCCGAACTGGTAGATGTGGCGGGTATACTTGATGGTAAGTATGATGGGCAGAGGGTCTCGGTGAGGGGATGGATCTATAACAAGAGGAGCAGCGGGGGCATCCAGTTCCTCATCGTGAGGGATGGCTCAGGGGTGGTTCAATGTACCATAGACCGGAAGAATATCGGAGAGAAGTGCTTCGAGAGGGTCGAGAGGCTGCCCATTGAGTCCGTCATCGAGCTTGAAGGGATAGTTAGAGTTGATAATAGGGCCCCGGAGGGGAGGGAACTCTCAGTGGATCGAGTTGGGCTTATCTTAGAGTCCCAGCCCGATTACCCGATAACCCATAAGAGGCATGGGGTGGACTTCCTCCTGGATAATCGCCACCTCTACATCAGAGAGCCTAAGATGCAGGCGATACTCAGGTTGAGGGCTAAGATGATGGAGGCTGCTAGAAGCTGGCTTGTGGAGAAGGGTTATACTGAGGCCCACTCCCCCATCTTCACAGCTGCGGCCTGTGAGGGAGGTTCTACCCTATTCGAGGTGGAATACTTCGATGAGGAGGGGGTCTACCTGGCCCAGAGCTGGCAGCTATACGCTGAGGCCATGATAAGCAGCCTAGGCAAGATATACACCATAGCCCCGAGCTTCAGGGCGGAGAAGAGCAGAACCCGTCGCCACCTAGCAGAGTACTGGCACCTCGAGGTGGAGGAGCCCTTCACAGACCTCTATGGGATAATGAAGGTGGGCGACGAGCTGGTGACACACATCTGCCACACTCTAGCCCAAGAGAGGCCTAGGGAGCTGAGGAGGCTGGGGAGGAGGCCTGAGGAGCTTCTAGGGCTCGAGCCTCCATATCCCAGGATAACCTATGATGAGGCCCTAGAGTTATTGAAGGAGGATGGGATCGAACTCCTATGGGGTGAGGATATGGGGTGGCAACAGGAGGAGCCCCTGACTAAGCATTTTGATACCCCCTTCTGGGTCACCCACTTCCCGAAGGGGGTGAAGGCCTTCTACCATAAGCCCGATCCGAAGAGGAGGGAGGTCACCCTTTCAGCCGACCTACTAGCCCCCGAGGGGTACGGGGAGATCATAGGGGGAGGACAGAGGATAGACGACTATGAGGAGCTTCTCCAGAGGGTTAGGGAGGAGGGTCTAGACCCTGAGGACTACAAGTGGTACCTAGACCTCAGGAGGTGGGGGTCGGTCCCCCACAGCGGCTTCGGCTTGGGCATCGAGAGATTACTAATGTGGATAGCAAAGCTTGAACATATCAGGGATGCCATACCCTTCCCGAGGGACATGAGGCGGGTCTATCCATAATCCCAGACCTCAGCATCTTCAGGCTTATGTTGATGATCCATGTAGCCGTCGCCAGGGTCGATAAGGCTTCTGGGATGGCTGCCCCCCTCCACGGTATAGTCCAGACGGTGGGCGTAAAGAGGGCTGAAGATAGGGTGAATAGGCTCAGGCGTTTTATTCCTCTACTCCACAACGAGAGCCCCAGCATGATGAGCGATAAGGGCATCAGAGTGAAGAAGGCAAATGAGAAGTACAAGTGGACTCTTCCAAAGCTCTCATTGAACATCCCGACCCCTATCAGGGATATGGCATCTGCTAAGAACATGTAGGAGCCGAGCCTCCAGGCCCAGCATCCACCAGAAAGCTTCAAGAGCCCCAAGATGAATGGTATCAAGAGTAACCCGGAGGCTGCAAGGCCCATGTTGAAGATCAATCCCGAGCCTCCTACTCCTAGGTCGCTGAGGGCGTTCTCCGTCCAGCTGAACCATGGAGAGGAGGCTATGGAGAGGAGGACTGCTGAGAACCCCAAGACAGTAGCAGCTATTCCAGAAAGACCTGAGAACCGTAAAACTCTATTCTGATTTCTCATAGCTCCCTCACCTTTCGTACTCTGTGGGGTCGGTCAAACCAGCCTCCCTGAAAGCCTCCATACGGTTTCTGCAGGATTCGCATACTCCGCAGTGTCTTAGACCATTTAGGTAGCATGACCAAGTTGACTCGAATGGAACCCCAAGCTCATATCCCCTCCTCAGAATCTCCGATTTTGGAAACTCCCCGAAGGGGGCCTCTATAGTTATTTCCTCTTCAGTCCCTAGCCTCGCGGAGGCCTCGAAGGCCTTGTAGAACTCCCTTCTGGTATCTGGGTAAAACGCCTGATCTTCGAGGTGGGCTCCGTAGAATATTCTCCTCGCCTTAACAGATGAGGCGTAGGCCACGGCTATGGAGAGGAAGATGCCGTTCCTGAAGGGGACTATCAACGACCTCTCGAACGATGATGCCACCGGGATCCCCGAGTCCACCAGCGAGGTCACCCCTGTATAAAGCCCCTTGAGGGTGGATAGATCAACCACATGGAAAGGGATGTTCAACCTTTTAGCGGTCTTCACGGCGTACTCTATCTCTCTTTGAGCTCTCTGTCCATAGTTGAATATGAGCGCGTGAACCTCATATCCCTCTGCCCTCGCCCAATATGCCAGAGTCGTCGAGTCGGGCCCTCCGCTCAGTATGACTATGCACCTCTCCCTCATTCCTTCACCACCATCTGTAAAACTTCTCGATCGCCTTAAAGATGGAGGATCCGATGAGGTTGATGATCTGCTCGCTCAGGAGGAGTGGGGGAAGCGTTGCGAGGATCGGGAGGTTGAAGAGCTGATTAAGCATCCAGCTTACGCTTAGGGGTATTATGACAGCTATCACAGCTCCAGCCGTATAATAGCCTCCACCCAGAACCCTAGAGGCAGCATATCCTAAGATGCCCGCCAGCAGGCTCATAACCGGCATAAAGACCAACTCATAAAAACCAAAAAAAGGGCTAACAAGATTCCCAACAGCCACCCCTATAGCATACCCCAAGGCCAAGATGGGCTTCTTGGCCACAGCCGGCCTGAGCACCCCAGCAACCCTGAACTGGAGGGCGGCGAAGGATATAGGAGCGAAGGCATAGACCATCGCAGCATATAGAGACGAGTAGATTGTTAAAATTGATAGGTCCCTTCTACTTATCTTCATCCACACCTCGCTCTCCCGGGGTTTATTAGGCGGAACGGTCGGAGGTGCCCCCGCCCACCCGCCATGAACAAACAAGTCGGAAGAGGCCTATAAGAATTATCCATTTGAGATCTTTAAACCATCTTTTGGAGAGGGATTAGGTTTAAATTGATCATTAATTTGCCGTGATTATTTGAGCCACTAGTTTTTATAGGGATCACGGCAAATCTCGTCTAGGGGCCTGAGAGATGGGAAGGATAGAGAAGGGGGCTAAATGCACCGTTGTGGGGTGTGGTAGGGATGCAGTCCGCTCCATCTCAACCCCTAGGGCTAGGGCTGCCGGACTGAACGTTGAGGGGAGAAGGGCCTATCTCTGTGAGGAGCATTACAAGGAGTATAAGAGGGGAAGCAGGAAGGAGAAGCTGGTGGAGAAGTGGCGCCACGCGTTCTAACCTACGAACCTGGGCCTCTCCTTAACCCTCATCGGTAGGGGCAGAGGCCTCCATGGCATCCCCCTAGCCTCTCTTCTAATCTCACTAACTAGGCTCTTCAGAGTCATGTCCCTTATCTCCCCCTCTCTCCTGACCCTGACTGGGAGGAGGTTCGAGGCCATCTCCCTCTCCCCCATCACGATGATGTATGGTATCCACTCCCTCTCCGCGTCTCTGACCTTCTTAGGGACGGTCTCCTCCCTGTCATCCACGTCGGCCCTTATCCCCCTCCTGTTTAGGAGGCGGGCGGTGGCCTCAGCAGCCTTAACATGGGCCTCGGAGACTGGTATCAACCTCACCTGTGTGGGGGAGAGCCATAGGGGAAGCATGGGGGGCCTCCCATCTTTCATGTTCAGATAGGCCTTCTCAAGGAGGGCGTAGATGTCCCTCTCGATGGCGCCGCTCGGGGAGCAGTGGAGGATGAGGGGGTGCTTCTGTCTCCCATCCTCATCCATGTAGACTATGCCGTATCTCTCCCCGTTCTCCACATCTATCTGGTCCGTTGAGAGGGCTGAAGCCTTGTCAAGGGCGTCTACGAAGTTGAACTCGTACTTGAGGACGAAGTAGAAGAACCTCTCCTTCCACATCTCCACGAGGGCTGGCTTCCCATGCATCCTCACCAGGGAGTTCACAAACCTCCTGTTTTTCCTGTAGAAGTCTTCGGTTACCCTGATCCCGAGTTCGTAGTCGTCCCTTTCGAGCCCTATCCCCCTTAGAACCTCCACGCAGAGCTTGAATCGACGCCTGAACTCCCTCTTAGCCTGGGCGAGATCTCTGCACAATGCGTGGACATCCGGCATGGTGAAGGCTCTAAGCCTTCTAAGTCCTGCCAGCTCCCCGGCCTGCTCCCTCCTGAAGCTGTACCTGGTCAGCTCGTAAATCCTGAGGGGTAGGTCCCTGTAGCTTATGGTCGCGTCGTGGCTCATGAGGAACTGGCCGAAGCAGGCTGCGAACCTAAGGAAGTACCTGTCCTCGTCGGACTCGACTATATACTGGCGGGCTGGAAACCTGTGGAGATACTTGGCGAGCGATGGATGTTTCATGTCGTACATTATGGGTGTCTCGACCTCCATCCCCCCATACTCGTGCACCTTTGATGTTACATACTCCTCAAGGAGGGCCTTCACCATCCTCCCCTTGGGATAGTATCTCAGGTTTCCGGGATCTGAGGCGGGCTCGTAATCCACGAGCTCCAGGCTCCTCATAAGGGTCACATGGGGTGGCTCCTGCTCGACAGCCCTGCTCTTCCTCACCTCGTAATCCGCGAACTTCTTAAGCTTCTCATACCCCTCGAAGTCGAACCTGTCAAGCGGATGGAGAACGCCCTCGGGAGTGAGCACATACCAATCGGATACGAGCCTCTCCTCAGCCTTAAGGGCCTCCGAGATAACCTCCTCATCTTTACTCATAGAAACCACCTAGCTCTGTAGATG
Source organism: uncultured archaeon (assembly GCA_938048735.1). Taxonomy (GTDB): domain Archaea; phylum Thermoproteota; class Bathyarchaeia; order TCS64; family TCS64; genus JAGTRB01. The sequence goes on along the minus strand of CALIUM010000008.1, from coordinate 23,931 downwards.
GACACCTTCGCTCAACCAGGATCATTTTTATGGTATAATAGTTCTGCCTATATTCTTCGAGAATATAGCACTGTTTGCCTATCCTGTTTGGTAGGCGTCCATCTCAACCTAAAGGGGTTTGGGATCCTCCTTTTATATTTTGCGTAGTCCCCTAGCCACCCTTGCCCAGAAGCCTCACCTCTTCTATTACGAGGGATCCAGAGAGGCCATTCCACTCCCTCCTCGCCCTAACAACCTCTATCCTGCTTAAGAACCAGGGGGCGTCTAAAACCAGGGTCTCCATCTCCCCCCCTTCTCCACAGGGATCCACCCCGTACCTGCCCTGAAGCCCCCTGAGCTCCTCCAGGGCTTTAGTGTCCAAGATTCGGCCCAGCCAGCTCTCATCCAAGCCTAGGGCCGCGACCTCTGAAACCATTATGGACATGCCTCTGGAGAGCATCTCCTCGATCAACTCGCCTCGATCCCTCCCCCAGATTGGTGTTATATGATGGAGGCTAAGCTCCCTGCATAAACGGTCTATCCTATCCCTCTGGTATCTGGAGGCTATTACCCCCGAGACAACCCCGTCGATGTCCAGCCCTAGAAGAGCCCTCCTAAGATCCTCTAACTCCCTATCCTTCTCACCGCAGGTCTGGACAGCTAGATGCTCTATTCCAATGGCTCTTGCCACCAATCCCGCGAGGTGTATATTAGCGGAGTGAAACATCCAGCTGTCCTCTCTCCAGGGTATCATGGTGACGAGAACCATGACATCATCTCCACTCTCCAACGCCAGGCGGGTAGCGTAGGTGCTGTCCTTGCCTCCTGTAAATAACGATGCCAACCTCAAAGCTATGCCCTACCAGAGATCAATGATTAAAGGGTTAAACCGAATTAAAGCTATTCTATAGGCCGCTGAACACTTAATAAAAAGGCTACATATTCTGTGAGACAAGGCTTTCCAAAACTTTTAATATATATTTATAAAGAATGCAATTGGTGATTATAAAGTGAATATAAAGCCCTTCGATTGGGGGAGGGCACGGAATGAGTCAGCGTTGAGATCGACTAAATCCTCTATGGAGAAGAGCCATGATCCATCTGCCTTCTATTTGATGTGGAAGGGGGGAGAGCAACCTTGGAGGTGGTGCTGGGAGATAAAGTTCCTTGAGGGGAGTGCCCATATATACGGCACGGAGTCGTCTAAGCTAGTCTGGGGAGACAGGCTCTACGAAGAGGCTTTGGAGAGTTCTTGAGTGGTCTCTCTCGATGCAAATGTATTCGTGTTCGCTGCACTAGCGACCGATGAACTTGGGGAGGCCTCTAGGCGTATTCTCGCAGCACTGGATGGGATCAAATGCTAAGACGTGTTCTTTGACCTTCGACGAACTCGCTTGGACTGCTCTAAGAAAGGTGGACATGATGACTACCGTTAAGGTTTGTAGGGTAATCTTAGGACTAAAGGGGCGGGATATCGTACCTGTTGATTTCGGAGATGTTTGGAAGATCTGAAAATATGGAGAGATTTGGGCTTAAGCCCCGCGATGCGATCCACCTAGCTGTGATGCAAAGGCTGGGTTAAAGGATCATCGTGAGTGAAGATGGACACTTTGATACCGCCCAAGTGAAGAGGACCCCCCATCGAGGACTTGGATCCATTTGACTTACCGTTGATTAATCTACCTTCTGCAGATCGCATCAGAGCTTTTAGTTTATCTAAACATCATATGGATACGAGAAAAATATCTTATGGGAAGGTGCGCTGTTGGAAGAAAAATTTTGGAATGGAAAAAACTTGCCTAACACTTGGAGAGCCCCTGGGATGGCGAGTTAGACAGGGGAGTCTTTCTGAGGACCTTTCCCGGCCTTTTTCCTGTGTGTTTGCCCTCCTCAACGACTACCTCTCCGTTTACTAACACATATCTTATCCCCCTTGGGTATTTGAGGGGGTCTTCGTAGGTTGCTGTGTCTATCACCGTTGCTGGGTCGAAGATTACTATGTCTGCCCACATGCCGGGCCTGAGGAGGCCTCTGTCCATGAGGCCTATCTTCCTCGCTGGGAGGGAGGTCATCTTCCTTATGGCCTCTCCTAGTGTGAGGAGCCCCCTCTCCCTCACGTATCTGCCTAGGATCCTTGGATATGTGCCATATGTCCTGGGGTGTTGGAGACCCAGGTCTATGGGTCCTGTGGGTGAGGAGCCGAAGGCGTCTGTTGAGATCATCACATGGGGGCTCTTCATGTAGGTCTCCACATCATATTCTGAGCCGTAGAAGATGACCGTCATGGGCCCTCCATCCTCAGTAAGGATGAGGTCCATGGCCGCCTCGAAGGGGTCCTTTCCCATCATGGATGCTATCTCCGGGATAGTCTTTCCCAGGTACTTCTTGTTCTCCTCCCTGTTGAAGGATATCATCTTGAAGCTCTCCCATCCGAGGGTTTTAACCCAGTTCTGCCATCCTGGGATCTCCGACTCTAGGTCCTTTCTCAACCTCTTCCTAGATTCTGGATCTCCAAGCCTCTCCAGTAGCTTATGGATTCCTCCTTCTTGGGCCCATGGAGGAAGGATAGACGAGAACACCGTTGAGCCTGCTGTGTAGGGGTATTGATCCGCGTTAACGTCTATCCCCTCCTCCCTAGCCCTCTCTATCTCATAGAGGATCTTGCCGCTCATCCCCCAGTTGCCCCTCCCCATCACCTTTATATGGGATATCAGGATCGGAATTCCGGCCCTTTTTCCTATCTCTATAGCCTCCAGGACTGACTGGAGGAGGGTGTCCCCCTCTCCTCTGATGTGGCTTGAGTATATGCCCCCGTATCTGGCAGCTACCTTAGCAAGCTCTATGATCTCCTCGGTCTTTGTAAATACGCCCGGTGGGTAGACGAGGCCTGTGCTCAGGCCGAAGGCCCCCTCCCTCATCCCCTCCTCCACAATCTCCCTCATCTCCTGGATCTCCCCCTCTGTTGGGGGCCTGTTCTCGAAGCCCATGACTGATATCCTCACGTTCCCGGCGGCGATGAGTGGGGCAAGGTTGACGGAGATGCCTAGCCTCTCAACGGCCTGGTAGTACTCTCCAAGGCTCCTCCAGCTCCATGGGAGGAGGGATGCCATCTCCGGGTGGAAGGCCGCCACATACCTCCTTTGGAGTTCCAAGTCGCCCTTTATGGGTGCGAGGGATAGGCCACAGTTCCCAACAACCTCCGTGGTGACCCCCTGCATCACCTTTGAGTCCGAGGTTGGGAACAGCATTATCGTGACATCTGTGTGGGAGTGGGTGTCAATGAAGCCCGGGGAGACTGCGAGGCCTCCTGCCTCTATGACCCTCTCAGCCCTAGCATCCCCAAGTCTACCCATCGAGACTATCCTTCCATCTGAAATGCCTATATCGGAGTAGAACCAATCTCCTCCGGATCCGTCGAATACCCTCCCTCCCCTGATCAGAATCTCATAGCCCATATTCTCCCTCAGGGATCCCCCCTCAACTCATTTAAAACTTCTCGTTTTGTGGTAACACAGATAATTCGTCGTTTTCAAGGAGATGCGAGGGATTAGAGATAGGCCCAAGAAACCTAAGAGACGAGACTTAAAACATCAAGCTCCCAGAGAACTAATATAATCTCCAAGAAAGTAAGGGTTATTAAGATGTGATCCCGTTTCTATCATAGTTAGCCGAGTGGTCCTTTGAGCGAGATAGTTTCAGAGAAGGTGGATGAGATCGGTAGAAAGCTTGATGAATTAAGAGATTTTCTTGAAGATATCTTCTTAACTACAGAAGAGTACATTTTTGTGAAAGATGTGGATGAAATTGTAAAGAATAAAAGATTCAATGAGTTGGAATCTCTCGATGAAATTTAAGATTTTCTTACACAGAAAAACAGGAAAATTTCTAAGAGAACTTAAAAACGATATTAAACAAAGATTAATAAGAAGCTAAACATATTGAAGATTTTCCAAAGGTTAGGCTCGACATCCTTAAGATTGCAGGTGAGGAAAACATTTTCAGATTACGCATAGGAGACTACAGAGCTTTATTCAAGGTTTACGAGGAGGAGAAAGTAATAGTGATTATCAAAATTGACCCTAGGAAAAGAGTTTACCGTTAAGCCTCCATCCTATGGCAAAGCTATCGTTACTATTTTGAAGGCTGTAGTTATGGGTTGAAGATCACCCATGCTGTTTTCAAGGATTTCCCCTCAGCTCATTTAAAACTTCTTCTGAGCTTTGGGCTGGCCGGATGTATCTTTTTAAGGATAAGGGGGCTGAGATGTTTGGGATGTTCGATGGATAGATCCTTGAAGAAGTGTCTAGAGGTTGTGGAGAGAGACCGTAGGGTCATATCCCAGGCCAGCAGGTTGGCCTACTATCCCCTTGTGGTCTCAAGGGCGGAGGGGGCGAAGATCTGGGATGCCGACGGGAACGAGTACATAGACTTCCTATCGGGCGCGGCCGTCACAAACATAGGCCACTGCCACCCTGAGGTGGTAAGGGCGATAGAGAGCCAGGCCAAGAGGTTTATTCACAACACTTTGGGATACTCCTACTACGAGCTTCCCGTCATCTTGGCGGAGAGGCTGGCAAGCCTCACCCCAGGAGGGTTCAGGAAGAGGGTGGCCTTCGGCCTCTCCGGCTCCGATGCCAACGACGGGGCCATAAAGCTTGCCAGATCGGCGACGGGGAGGCAGAAGATCATCTCCTACCTTGGCTCGTACCATGGAACCACATACGGCGCCCTGACCCTCTCTGCCGCCTCCCCCAACATGAAGAGGAGGCTTGGCCCACTCCTCCCAGAGGTATACCATATACCCTACCCTGACTGCTACAGGTGCCCCTTCGGCCTAGAGCACCCGGGCTGCGGCCTCCACTGCATAGGGTACATGAAGGAGCTTTTGAGGTTGTTGATCCCACCTGATGAGGTTGCAGCCCTCATCCTAGAGCCGATCCAGGGAGATGCTGGAGTTATCGTTCCACCCCAGGATTTCTGGGTGGAGGTGAAGAGGATATGCGAGGAGCATGGTATCCTATTCATAGATGAGGAGGTTCAGACAGGGTTCTGCAGGACTGGGAGATGGTTCGCTATTGAGCACTGGGGGGTGGAGCCCGACGCCGTCCTGGTAGCCAAGCCCATAGCCTCAGGCCTCCCCATGAGCGCCATAATATCTAGGAGCGAGCTGATGGAGCGATGGGCTGCACCGGCCCACCTATTCACCACCGAGGCAAACCCTGTCTCATGCGCAGCTGCCATCGCAACCCTGGAGGTGATGGAGAGGGAGAGGCTTCATGAGAGGGCTGAGAGGGTTGGAGGCTATGTGATGAAGCGGCTTGAGGAGTTCATGGAACGCTTCGAACTGATAGGCGAAGCCAGGGGGAGGGGGCTCCTCATAGGCGTAGACTTGGTCAAGGACCGGAGAACCAGGGAGCCCGCTAGGGCGGAGGCCCTGAAGGTCTGCTGGAGGGCATGGGAGAAGGGGCTGGTCATGATCTCCTTCGGAAGGTTCGGAAACGTGCTGAGGATAGCCCCACCCCTAACCATAGGAAATGAGGAGCTTGAAAAGGCCCTGAGCATCCTGGAGGACTCCATAGAGGATGTCACGAAGGGGAGGGTGCCGGATACGGTTCTCAGGGAGATGAGTGCCTGGTAGCCACCCTCCCTAACGCGTTTAGGGCGGACAACCCCGGGTTTATTAACGTTCCTGTACTTAGCTAGCAATAGGTATGACAAGATGGATGCATGATCACCTTTAACCCGTGATATGCTTTACCTTTTAATAGATCCTTTTTGATTATCTGATCCTAGTCTCTAATTATCATATCTCTCGCCTCCTCGACGTCATAGAACCTTCACGATGATATTAATTAAGAGCAACAAAATCTTTTCTATAAATAGTTTTTTCTTCTTACAGCCATTACTCCATTCTTCTTCCATCCGTAATTATTCATATATTATTATAAGTGTATTTAATCTTCGCTATTCCTTTCAAGATATTTACAATAGGTTTATTATCCTAGCGCTAAACCTTTGGATTCTTATAATTTATCTATAATTTGAGATCTGTGAGATAAACCCGGCTGTCACCGCACCATAATATTTTACGTTCAGGTTTTTAAACCCCCTAGAAAAGCTTAAATAATATATTATAAATACATTAATTTCTGGAGATGGAAAATGCTTAAAGCAGGTGTTATCTCCGAACTGATAGTTGTAGCACTTCTCTCTGCGATGATGGGGTACTACCTATGGCTTGTCTCGAAGGGGAGGCCTCTACCCAAGATTCGGAAGATACCTGCGATAGATGCCATCGAGGAGGGGATAGGGAGGTGCGCGGAGATGGGCAGACCCATGCACTATGCACCAGGCGATTTCGGCCAGATCTCGGGAGAGTGGGGGCCAGCCGTCGTCTCCGCCCTGAACATCTATAAGTACACGCTCAAGCTCGCAGCCAAGCATGAGGTCCCGGTCTACACGAGCCTCCCAGGGGTTGCTGAGATTATCCCCCTGGTCCAGGGGATAGCCCGGGAGGCTTATAGAGAGGAGGGGAAGCCTGAGCTGTATAAGGAGGAGAACATCCTATATTATGGTCCGTCTGCCTATAAGATCGCCAGGTGTGGGACGGTTCTCAGGAACAACGTAGCACTCAACGTCCAGATTGGGGTCTTCTACACGGAGATCCAGAGCCACGCTGTGGCTAGGCAGATAGGTGCGATAAACATCGGGGGGACCACGAGGTGGACGGCAATGTATGGGCAGGCCATAACCTGTGACTATGTCCTGATCTGTGAGGAGGTTCTAGCAGCCGGAACGTTGGTGTCTGGAGATCCCGGGATGACCGCCAGCCTGGCTGGGGAGGATGTCGTGAAGATGTTCCTGATAGCCCTAGGAGTCATCGGCATCATCTTGGGCCTTATGGGAAACCCGGCGCTAAATAGCCTCTTAAAGATGTAGGGGGGTAGGAGATGGCGGTAGTCATTAGGACGCAGATCCCCATGTACATAATCTCCATCATAGCATTCATCTTGATAGTTGAATACTTCATCGCATTGGGACCCCTAGCCGATTTCAGGAAGGAGATGCTGACCTGGGGGGTGATAATATATAACTTTGTTACCCTCCTGGGCTCGGCCCTTATGCTGAGATACCACTCACTAAGAATCGTGAAACCCCCCTCTCGTGAGCCCTGGGCGAGATACTACAGCATAGTTGCCATCGTAGCCTTCTTCGTCTTCCTCGGTATAGGATATGGAATAGGATTAAGTAGTACCCAGTATGTCACCATGTATATGAGGACGATTATCCCGGCCACTACCACCCTCTGGGGCCTGAACCTAATCTTCTCGACGATGGGCGTATACCGCGCGATGAGGGTCTCCAACCTAGAGGCCCTAGCCCTGCTCATAGGGGCTATGTCCTACTTCCTGAAGGAGATGCCCATCATATGCGCCATATTCCCACCCATGACCGGCATCGGAGACTGGTTCTTGAGGTACGTCATGACCCCAGCAGCCCGAGTTGCAGTCCTCACAGCGGCCCTGATAAGCGTCGTCGTATGCCTGCGAACCATCATACAGAAGGAGAGAACAGCGGTAATATGAGGTGGTAGCGGAATGGCTGGGAAGGAGAAGACAGTTTGGGATAGGCTCCTGGACGTCCCGCAGTGGGGTGTGGCGATCGCGGTCTTCGCGTGCCTCATAATCCCCATACTCTACCCCCTCGGGCTTCCGGTGCCCGTGGGAGCTCCAGCCGCGGATTATATCAAAGCGATAAAGGAGATACCTCCAGGGTCGAACGTACTATTCTTCCAGGAGATGTCGGGAAGCGGTTGGGATGAGACCAAGGGAAGCTTCACGGCCACCCTCAAGTACCTCTGGTCTAAAAAGATAAACGTGGTCATAGTCGCAGTCTACGCCGACGCCGCTCCCACCTCCCTTTGGGGTATAGAGTACGCTAACCCGAAGAGGTTCGGCGTGAAGTACGGCGAGAACTATGTCTTCCTAGGCTATGTCCCAGGGGAGGAGGTCATGGTGGCCGGATTCCGAGACAGCATTCGCGCCAGGGTCTCAACAGATTACCTGGGAACCCCACTAGACCAGATCCCACTCATGCAGAAGGTTGATAGCTGGAAGGACTTCTCCGCGATCTTCGTTAATTTTTCCACGGGCACAGCCATGGACAAGTATGTGAGGCAGTGGTATGCCACCCACCCTGAGATTCCTCAGCTCTGGATGACCGCCTCAGGGAACGAGATGAGCACGGTATCCTACTGGGTGGCGGGGATGACCAAGGGATATCTATCAGGCCCGACGGGGGGCGCGGCGATGGAGAGCTTCATCGGCGAGCCAGCCCTCGCGGCGAAGATCACAGACATGAAAAACCTCGCATCCATCCCCACCCTAGTGCTGGTGCTGATAGGGAACATCGCCTACTGGGGGAAGAGGCTGTCAGGGAGGAAGTGAGAGGCTTGTCGTGGGAACTCTTCTGGCTGGGCTGGTCCAGCCTAATGGCCGTCGGGATAATGACCCTCGTCTGGAGGGAAAACCCATACTACAGGCTGATTGAGCATATAGTCATAGGGGCCGGCTGCGCCCACTCGCTGATGTACGGCCTCCTAGCAGTGAAGACCACGGCGCTGGACTCCATAATGGCTGGGAGGATTCTCTTGGTCATACCTCTATTCCTAGCTATCCTCACCTTCGGGAGGTTGACGCCATGGGGATGGATAGCGAGGTATCCCACGGCGCTCCTAACGGCGATAGGAATAGGAATCCTTGTGGGAGGGGCACTTGAGGCCCAGATAGTTGGGCAGGTCAGGAGCATAGGGGAGGAGATGATCGCGGCCAAGGTCCCATTCGCGGTGGCCTCCGCCTTATTCGCTGGCATAGCAACCCTCTGCGCCATAATGTACTTCATATACACCAGGGAGCATGTAGGAGTTTACGGAGGCCTAGCTAGGTTCGGGCGAATAATAATGATGGCTGGACTGGGTGTCTCCTGGGGGATGGAGTTCGGCTGGTTCATAACCGCACTCGGAACATGGACAGAGAACGTGGTGAACTTCATAAGGGCATTATTAGGCATACCCTATTAGCTCTAGAAACGAAACATTCCCCATTTTTTTAACCTGTTTAGCATGATTAAAATGAAATTTAATATTCTGTACATCAAACCCGATGCTTTTCTCCATATTTAATGGCATCGGCCTTAAAGCGTAAGCAGTATCCCTGACAGAGGCCCATCCTCCAATTATAACATTTTTTGCATTGTGAGAGCTGATGATTTCGATACCTGTTTGAATCCCTCAATAAATCTTGAAAAATCTTACCCACGGAGGCCTCTGGGACTCTATAAGTGGGCAGTAAGCCACGCATCGAGGTGCAGTACTCAACCCTGAGGTCAGGCATCACATCCATGCTTGGTAGACAGATGGATGAAAAGTTGCTGAATAGGTAGAGGAACATCAACTCCCTCTGTGTGAAGATGCAGAAGGGGAGGGCATCATCCAGCATGGGTTTGATCCCCTCCCTCACGGCATCCGTCACAAAACTCATCAGGGTTGGCTTTATCTTCGTCAAGGAGCCGAAGTCGATGTGGAGGTTGCTCCCATCAGCCGAAGGCCTGCTGACATCATACCTTATCACAGGAGACCCATATTTCTTGGCCAAATCGATGATGTAGGCATACTCCTGCTCCGGCTTATAGAAGGTGATTGAGAGGCATAGATGCCTGAGACTGCTCGTATCAAACCCCGAACGGATAACGGGAACATCCTCATTCCTCCACCTCAAAACCTCGAGGTTTCTATTCAGTAACTCCCATTCATCCCTGGTATAAGTCTCAGGTGATGTCACGTTAACTAGCCAATTTGTTCCAGTAAGCCTCACCAATTCCTCATACAACTCGGTCTTCCCCAGCCCATTGGTCAGAATAGCATCGATCACAATACGATTCTTCACCAGTTCCTCAGCGAAGTCGATCAGGTTGGGGTGGAGCATTGGCTCGCCTCCCGCTAACTTGACTCTCTCAACCCTAGAATCCCTAAGCCAGCGGATAACCGTCCGCAGGTCCTTATAGGACATGTGGCGGGCCCCCGCTTCGTCTCCCTTGATCCAGTCATTTAAGAAGCAGAAGGGGCAAGCCCTATTGCATAGCTCTGTTAAAATGAGGTTAACGCAGGTAGGACCTGGTACTTGAGACGTCTCCTATACCCCCAAATAAGAATATTTAAAACACGATAAATAACTTCTCGCTGTAACCTTTAAGAATAGGGTTTAGGTCATGGTGGTGAATATGCAGCAAGGTGATTACAAATGAGTAGCATCAGGGCTGATAGGCTTCTAGAGGAGATTGAAGGGTCTTTAAAGGTTGCTGAGAAGATAGTCAGTATGGATTTCAATAGCTTCATCAGCGATGTGAGAAATAGATATACGCTCAGGTTAGCCCTCGTCGAGATAGTTGAGGCTTCAGTTACGCTAGGGCTATATATACTTAGGGAGCGCTTTGATGTTGAGGCTGTGGAGGGGTATGTTCAGGTTTTTAGAAAGTTGATGGAACAAGGAGTTATCTCTCCGGATGTTGAGATAGGTATGGAGAGGCTCACTAGGTTAAGGAACATCATCATCCACAGGTACTGGGAGGCTGACGATGCTAGGATATACAGGGAGGCCGGGGGGAGCAGTTTAATGATTATTAAGAGGTTTGTGGAGGAGGTTGGGGGATATGCCTCTAGAACTTGAGCTTGCTGAGAGGTTCAGGTTCTTCAGATTGAGCCCGAGGGAGAAGGCAGAGATCGCTGATAAGCTGAGGAGGATGCTGAGTGGGCTTAAAGAGGTCTCTCTAGCTATCATCTACGGCTCCTTCCTCAAGGAGTACCCGTTCAGGGATATTGATGTGGCAATCTACATCGGGGGTGGAAATGTAGATCAACTGGACTACAAGCTTAAGCTCGACACCATGCTATCCGAATACCTAAGATACCCGGTTGATGTAAAGATCCTAAACAACGCACCGCCATGGTTCACGAGAAGGGTCCTGGAAGATGGTAAGTTACTGTTTAATAGCGTACCTTTCCTCGGGGAGAGGCTCTACCTAAAGGCCATAGACGAGGGGGAGGTTAGCATTAGGTTAGATGCCGAAGAGACGCCTTAACCTCTTTAATGGTCCTCCAACCGCCTCATTCATATCCCTCTTCTCCGCCCCTTCTCTCTTCATCGTCTCCTCTTCTGCCTTTTGCTCCAGCATCCTGATCAGTTTTTCGATGTTATCTCGATTCTCGAAGACCATGAATAACTTCTCGGATCCCAGGGAGATCTTGTCCCCCAGGCCGTAGAGGAGGGGGCTGATGAAGAAGCGGCCCATCTGCCCACCTATATACGCCATGGGCTTGAAGGTCTGCAGCATCAAGATAGCGGCAGCATTCATCCCATATTCCGATATCTTCTCAGCAACCCTTTTAATGATCTCCTCCTCTTCCTCAGGCGTGAGCTCCAGACCCCTGAACAATCCGAATAATTCTATCTTCAACCATCTATAAAGTTTTCCGAGGACCTTTTTGGACTTGATCAAGTTGAACATCTTCAAATCCCCTCATGTCTATTGGTTCCAAACTCATGGGTTGAGGGCTATCAAAGGGGGTAGCTCACACATCCGGCCTCATAGGTTCTCTTTGAAGTATATGTGATGATGGAGCCTAATGAGAAGGGGATGGACGGAACAAAAGGTTAGAAGGTTTAAAGCGATGAATATGCCCTGTTAGATAGAGTCCCTGTATATAAAAGAAGAGATATAAATGTGATTTTGGAGATTATGTAAGAAGGAGATCTATAACATCACAAATCTTGAAGGAATAAAGAGATCTTTTATTTTCTTATCGATACCTCGAATAGGTAATAAATATAAGCTTTGAAATAGTTATTAATTGAATGAATGCTCTATTCAGGAGAGGAAGGCTCAAAGGCCCAAAGGCCTCTCCGGAGAAAGATAGGGCAAGAGAACATTCTCAACTCGGTCGTACATATCTGGGAGAGGGCCTATGGGAAAGGGCAGTTGAGGAGTTTGAGAAGGCATTGGAATTAAATCCAGATGACCCTGGCACACGCCTCAGGTTATCCTACGCCCTCCTACAGTTGGGATTTGAGGAGAGGGCCTATGAGGAGCATAGAAAGGCCTGGGAGCCCTATGCGAGGAACAAGATAGTCGCTCGATTGATCGATGCATATCAGCAGTATATCGGCACAAGCCATGAAACGCTACTTCGATGGCATGACGAGGGGAGATATATTGACCCCTTCCCCGTAGAGAGGGGCCATGCTGAGGATCCCGAGCAGTTCGAGAGTTGGCTGAATAGGCAGAGCCTCTTCGGATTCGAGTATAAATCCACCCCTGATGTGGAATTCTACCCATTCGTCCTAGAAAACTTGGAGGCGAATGATGTTGTCCTAGACCTAGGGGCGGGGGATCTCAGGCTGGATATCCTCATGGCTGAGAGGGTGAAGAGGGTCTATGCGGTCGAGGTGAACCCCATACTCGTCGGAAGGGCCCTCCAGGTTATAGGATATGACCTTCCACGGAACCTGATTGTTATATGTGCAAATCTTTTTGATATTGAGACTCCGAAGGATGTAACTGTGGTAGTTATCTTGATGAGACACTGCACACGTCAAGAAGAGATATTTAGAAGATTTAAAAAATTCAAGATAATAACAAATTTTGGTGGAGAACTAATAATAAAAGATAAAAGGGATTAAAATTATATAAAATTAATGAGATTAAAAAGGATGGGGATAAATTAGGTGTGTTGTTTTGTGAATCGCAAAAATTTGTTCCATATCAACGATTCCTTTGTTAAAGGTCCATCCAACTATTTTTCTGAGGCTATGACCCTCTCCCATCTCCAGCTGGAGAACCTCCTCCTCCGTATAACCCAGGAGATTAACTAGTATCTCGCGGTTGTGTTGCCCCAGTAGTGGAGCTGCGGATATGCCCCTCCCAGGCGTCTCTGAGAACTTGACGGGGAAGTTCAGCACCTTTAGCTTTCCAGCCTTAGGATGCTCGACCTCGACGAAGAGGTCTCGGGAGATGATGTGGGGGTCTCTAGTCGCCTCACTCGCATAGTACACCGGTGCGACTGGAAGGCCCACCTCGACGAAGAACCTGACGGCCTCCTCCCTGCTCATGTTCTCAACATATTTCTCCAGAACCTCCCTCGATATCTCCTCAACTCCCAGCTTCTCCTTGAGGAGGTCGATGCCCCTCGCCCTCATGCCCGCGACCTGTATCCATCCATCCCTAACCCTCATGATACCACCTATGCGCAGCTGATCCGCCTTCTTCCTGAGCTCCTCCATCTCCTTCCTCCTCTCAACCTCATTCTTTCCACTAAGGAAGTATGTTGTGACACTGGTGTTGTATGCCATCATGCAATCCGCCTGCGCCACATCTATCATCTGCCCCCTCCCAGTCCTATCCCTATAGCGTATGGCTGCGATGATGCACATCGCGGCCATGGTTCCAGGGGCGAGATCCCCGAAGTAGCCCACAAGGTTTATGGGAGGACCATCGGGGTCAACCCTATCTCCGAGCTCCCTTGTATACCCGGTGATCGACTCGGCGATGACCGCGAAGGAGGGCCTACTCGCATATGGCCCTGTCTGTCCGAATCCCGAGAGGGAGGCGGAGATTATGTCGGGCCTTATCTTCTTCAGCTCCTCATAGCCGAGACCGAGCTTCTCCATGGTTCCAGGCGTGAAGTTCTCGACAACCACATCAGAGATCTTAACCAACTTCTTGAAGATCTCCTGCCCCTTAGCGTGTTTGAGGTTGATTGCCAGATCCTTCTTGTTTAGGTTGAAGTGGTGGAAGGTGGAGCTTGCACCCCAGTACATGGGCCCTATCTCAGGAATCCTATCAAGAGCCTCCCATGGGGGCTCGATCTTTATCACCTCCGCCCCAAGCTCGGCGAGCATTAGGGTGCACCAGAGCCCAAACCAGACATGAGTTAGATCAAGAACCCTGATATCAAGATCCCCTTCATCATAGCTTCAATTTCTTCCAACAAACTCTTTTAAATATTTATGCCATGTATAGGATTGTAATAAAAGATAATGTTTCATAGTTTAATCTTTTATTTATTTGTTTTCTTAATATTATGAGGCGCCTATAAACATGATATTATGTTTTTTTCTACAAAAACCATCGAGGAGAAATGTATTTAAATTGGTGATGGAAGCTGTACTGAGGCAAGAATTATGATCGAGGTCAGGCTTCATGGACGAGGAGGTCAGGGGGCAGTCACAGCCAACGAGATCCTAGCAGAGGCAGCCTATTATGAGGGGAAGTATGCGCAGGCGATACCCATGTATGGAACCGAGAGGAGAGGGGCACCCGTAACAGCCTATCTTCGACTCGACGAGGTCAGGGTGAGGGAGAGAGACCTGGTCCATGAACCCGATATAGTGGTGGTTCTCGACCCCGCCATCGCCCAGCGCCCAGCTATATTAGAGGGATTGAAGGAGGGGGGCCTCGTGATAGCGAACTACCCACACCCACCTGAATTGTATCCACTGGGGGGAAACTTCATGGTCTCAACGGTCGACGCCACAGCGATAGCCTTGGAGACTCTCAAGCGACCTATAACGAACACTGCCATCCTGGGAGCCTTCAGCAAGGTCACGGGGCTCGTGAAGGTCGAGTCCATCGAGAAGGCCATCCTCCACAGGTTCCCAGGACCGCTCGGTGAGATGAATGTCAACGCCGTCAGGAGGGCCTATGAGAGGACCCCCATGCCCATCCAGGCGAGGGGAGAGGTGAGGAAGGATGAGGAGGGACCCCTCAGCGGGAGCGGTTATGGGCTAATCCGAAGCGCGGCCGGCTGGAGAACCTTCAGGCCTGTCTGGGACCTCGATAAATGCACAGGATGCAGGATATGCTGGATCTTCTGCCCGGACAACGCGATAGGCTGGGCGGAGGAGAAGCCGACTGTGGATTATAGGAAGTGTAAGGGGTGTGGGATCTGCGTGAATGAGTGCCCAACAAAGGCTATAGAGTTCAAGAGGGAGGGGATATAGGGATGGAGCACAAGAGCTTCGAGGTTATGACTGGGAATAAGGCCTGCGCCTGGGGCGTGAAGCTCTCAAGGGTTCAAGTTGCCTCTATATATCCGGTCACTCCCCAGACAACCATTGGGGAATACATAGCGGAGTTCATAGCCAATGGAGAGTTGAAATGTGAGCTGGTGAACGCGGAGGGGGAACTCGCAACCCAAGCCATAGTTAAGGCCGCCTCGAGGGTGGGAGCGAGAACCTTCGTCTGCACATCTGGGCCAGGCCAGCTTTACATGCACCACCCAATGCATGGAACCTCCAGCGGTAGGCTGCCGGTTGTGATGGCGACGGTTCATAGAGGGAACAAGGGGATGCAGCCGGACCACACAGATCTCATGTCCCAGCTCTGGACCGGCTGGATCCAGTGGTACTGCGAGAACAATCAAGAGGTCCTAGACAGCGTCATAATGGCCTATAGGACGGCTGAGGACAAACGTGTTAGGCTGCCCATAGCTATAGGCTATGATGGATACATCCTCTCATACACATCCGAGCCCGTGGAGATACCCGACCAGGCCTCAGTCGACGAGTTCCTCCCCCCATACGAGCCCATCCCCAACATCCTGCCGGACAAGTGGGCTGAAGCTCAGAGGGGGAGAGGGGCTGGCATGATGGAGGGCTTCATGTCAGGAGGCGGCGACCCCCAGGCTGCCTGGAGGATCCACCACGAGGCGATCCTAAACTCCAAGGAGGTCATAAAGGAGGTGAACGAGGAGTTCGGAAAGAGGTTTGGGAGGAAGTACGGCAACGGCCTAGTAGAGGAGTATAGGACCGACGATGCCGAAGCTGTGGTTGTGGCTATGGGGACCATCGCGAGCACCGCTAGGGTGGCCATAGACAGGATGAGAAGCGAGGGCAAGCCTGTGGGACTGGTTAAGCTCAAGACCTTCGTCCCCTTCCCAACCGAGGACTTCCAGGAGTTGGGGAAGAGAGTCCGAGCCATCGGCATGATAGACCGGAACGTATGCCTGGGACTGGGCGGCGCCGGATTCGGAGAGCTGAGGAGGGCCCTCTACGACCTCGACGAGAGGCCCAAGGTTCTAGGCTTCTATGCAGGCCTGGCAGGAGCAGAGGTGAGGGTTAGGGACATAGAGAAGATGGCTGAGAAAACATTAAAGGCAGCCAGAGGGGAGAAGGTGGATCCCATAGTTGAGTGGGCTAAACTTGGAGGTGGAGGGTGATGAGCGAGAGGATAACCATTAAGCAGGTTCCATTAGAGGAGCTGGTCATAACCCCTGGAAGCGCCTGCCAAGGCTGCGGGGCGGCCCTAGCCGCGAGGCTCGCCTTCAAGGCGCTCGGGCCGAACACGATAAGGCATAGTATACCCGCATGCCCAGATAATGTGACGAGAACCCCGACATCTGGAGGGGAGTTCGAGGCGGGAGGAGACCATGTCACCGGAACTTGGAGGGCTCTAAAGGCTCTAGGAAGGGAGGATGTACAGGTCGTAGGGTTCTACGGAGACGGGGGCGTCTACGACATAGGGTTCCAGTCCATCTCAGGGGCCGCCATCAGAAACGAGAATGTCTTCATCATATGCAAGAACAATGAGGCCTACATGAACACTGGGGGGCAGGTGAGTGGAGCAACACCTCAATTCGCCATGACCACCACGACACCAGTTGGGCCCATGAGTAGGGGTAAGCCCCACTCCAGGAAGAACACCCCAATGATCTTCGCCATGCACGGGGTCCCATATGTCGCAACAGCATCCGTAGCCTTCCCCACAGACCTGATAGCAAAGGTTCAATATGGGAAGGGGATTAGGGGATTCAAATTTCTGGACATCCTTAGCCCATGCCCAACGGGATGGAGGTTCGACCCCAGTAAAACAATAGAGGTGGCCCGTCTAGCTGTGCAGACGGGCTTCTGGCCCCTATACGAGATAATCGACGGTCGGAAGTTCAGGTTAAACTACAAACCAAGGGAGCTAAAACCCGTAGCCGAGTACCTTAAGCTTCAGGGGAGATTCAGACACCTCTCAGAACAGGAGATCGAGGAGATCCAGAGGAGCGTCACAGAATACTGGGAGAGACTACTCAAATTAGATGAGATAGGCGAAATTCTCATATAAAAATCCCACCATTTTTTATAAAAAGCTATATAGCAACCATACATTCAATGTTAGCTTCCGATACGGAAGCCATAATAACTATGATAAAAATTTAGGAAATATGAAATTAAGTGAAATTGTATGAATATAAAGGAGTCCTTTAATCTGATAAAAGATGTCCTAAGCAATAGGAACATCTTATCGATATCGCTGACCACAAGCCTCTGGAGCCTCATCCAGATGGGTTGGAACCCCTTCTGGCCCAAGTACATGAAGGATTACCTGGGGGCCACGGCCATAGGCATAGGGTTGGTCTCCTCCATAACCACCGCGGAGAACATGATCTTCCAGCTCCCTGGGGGCATCTTAGCCGACAGGTATGGGAGGAAGAGGATCATCGTATGGGGGACCCTCCTAAGGGTCTTCTCCCCCCTCATCTACCTGCTGGCGCCCAGCTGGGAGTGGGTGATCCTAGGCGCTGTCTTCAATGGGATGGCGAGCCTATACATGCCGGCCTTCACATCCATAGTCGCAGACTCCATGCCCGAGAGAAGGCGGGGAACCGGGTATGGGGCATACTCCATGATTACAAGCCTACCCCAAGCCTTCAGCCCCATTATTGGAGGCGTGGTCATGGACAGGTATGGATATGTGGAGGGCGTTAAGACTTTTCTGTCAATCCAGATCGCCGTATGCCTCCTGATGGTTTACATCAGGTGGAGATATACCGAGGAGACCTTGAAAACAAGGGTTACAAGCAGGGGAAGCGGGAGATCATTACGCCTAGATGCCCAGGTTATGAGGGGTTTCCCATCAAGCATCAAGGTCATGATGATCGTCAGCGTCCTGGGAAGCGTATCCATCCGCCTGGTCATGGACTTCACAAACCTCTACGCCCTGGAGGTTGTGAAGATCACGAACACCCAGCTCGGCTTGGTCCAGAGCCTAGTGGGCCTGATCTCATCCGTGCTTGCCCTTCCTGGGGGCATGCTCTCAGATAGGTATGGGAGGAAGGGGAACATAATGCTCAGCCGATTGACCACCCCCATTACCCAATGGCTCATGACAGTCGCCTTCAACTTCGAGAGTTACCTCGCAATACGCTCCCTCAATGGGGTCGGCCTAGCCCTCGGAGGGGGAGGGATGTACACGGGAGGGCCGAGCTGGAATGCGTTGATCGCGGATATCGTCCCGCAGGAGAAAAGGGGTACGGTATTCGGAGCCATGAGCACCATAACCGCCATATTCGGAGCCCCCTCATCCATAATAGGAGGCTGGCTGTGGGACACAATATCCAGACAGGCCCCATTCCACCTATCAGGCATACTCGGACTCATCGGAGCCATAATCTTCTGGATTGGAGTTAAGGAGCCGAGAAGAGAGGTATAGACAGAGCAAGTGACTTCATGTCCCCCTCTAACAATATTATGCTCAGAACTTATTAACACTAAAAATAAGATTAAACTTATTATTCAATTAATCCAATCATTATGATGTTCCAATTTTTAAATGTATATTAATTCTCAATTAATGTTTACATGCCCCGTTTAAACAGAACTAATTAAAACTTCGCTATTTCTCACCAAGGCATTCCTATCTCAAAGAATATAAGTTGAGGAACAAGTATCATCCTAATCAATTTCACTTTTTTAAGCTTTATTAGCATCCTTCTAAAGGTGTTTAGACCGATATTGAGATATCACCCTTGAGGCCTCCACGGATTAGTGGAGGCCCTGCCCTGGGCTTATAACGTAATATATTAACGTTTGACATTAAACAACCTGGTGATATGTGTGTTGGAAGGAGGCACCGCTGACAGCTCTCTTACGACGGCTGAGGAGATTCTAAACTATGCTGAGGAGGAGTTTGAGAAGGCTCTTAAAACCAAAGATATGCTCCTCTACAGGAACGCCGTGGACAAAGCCTTCCTATCAATGATCGTTGCCGTGAACTATTACATCAATCGAAGATTAGGCGTGACGCCTAGATCGCATGGCGAGCGCAGAACGCTACTGAGGAAGATGGACAGAGAGGATCTCAGAGCCACCTACAGCGACATTATGAGGACGCTACATGATGAAGCCTTCTACGAAGGGGTCTACAACCCAGAAGAAGCCAAGTATGCCATCACACAAGTTAAGAAGATGATTGAAGAACTCAAAAAAGGCTAAACTAGTTTAAATCTCACAGGTTTTAGTCACAGAGGTTCTGCTAGAAAGCTCCCGACCTTAGTTGTGGAATAACTCATAGCTCCCTTCCATATCTCTTGAATATCTCTTCTACCTCTTCAAGGGGGAGTTCATAGCAGGTGTTCCCGTTTATTCCTACCATGGTCTCGGCCTTGAATAATGCGTTTATTATCGCCTCCTCCGTCGCCTCCACCACGGCCTTGTAGATCGGGTTTAGGAACTCCTCTCCAAGGCTGGGCCTAGCCTCCGGTAGGGCTTCGATGAAGGACTCTCTGTCCACCTTCCCGGTTGTGAAGGCTATGGTGAAGTCTCCGCTTGTTGCCCCTCCGAAGGAGCCTGTCCTCGCCAACCCTAAGGCCGCCCTCTTCGCCACCTTCCAGAGCTGCCTGGAGTCTAACTCTAGGTCTGTTGCGATGACCATCATTATGGAGCCCCCATCCCCTCCTAGCCTCGGCTTTGGAACCCTCAGCTCCCTCCCGACGGGGACCCCGTCGATGGTGAGGTCCTCCCTCCTGCCGCAGTTCAGCTGGACGAGGGCTCCAACTGTCGCTGGTCCGCATATCCTTGATGAGGTTCCTATTCCCCCTTTCAGGCCGTATCCTATCATCGGCGTCCCTCCTCCGACGTTCCCCTCCTCCACGGAGCCTCTCCCCTCTGGGCTTCGGGCTTTGTCTATGGCCTCGAAGACGTGTTCCTTCCTCACATGGCGTCCATAGGAGTCGTTGAGGAATCCCCCATTTGTCTCCCCGACCACTGGGTTCAGGGTTCTCGGCGTCAGCCCATATCGCTCCTTGAAGTAGTCTAGGACGGCGTCGGCCACGAGCCAGGTGTTTAATGTGTCGGTGAGGAGGATGGGGGTCTCTAGGACTCCCATGTGCATGACCTGGGGGAGGCCGGTCGATTTTCCGAAGGCGTTGAAGAGGTCTACGGCGGCTGTCACCCTCTCCTCGTAGGGGTTTCTCGGGTGGGGGACTATCGCCGTCACTCCAGCCCTGACAGGCCCCTCCCCCACCCTTAGGGGCCCCTCTCCCCTTATGATGGTTGTGTGGCCTACCCCAACACCCTCCACATCGGTTATGGCGTTCAGCCTACCGGGCTTCATAACACCGATCTCTATGCCGAACTCCCTTGCCCTCACCCTTCTACCCATTGGCCTCCCCCCGCCTTTAATATTTGAGAGTTAGATCCTGCTCTTCTCAACCTTTTTTATGGCCTCTTCGAGTATGTTGAGGGCTGCCTCAGCCTGCCTATCTGTGATGATCAGGGGCGGGGCTATTCTAAGGGTTGCGGTTCCATAGGAGCCCATATGAATGATATATAGACCTCTATGGAAGGCTTCTGCGCAGATGGCTGATGCCTCCTCAAGCCCAGGCTCCTTCGAGCCATTTCCCTTCACCACCTCGGCTCCTATCAGTAAGCCCTTTCCCCTGACATCCCCTATGATGCTGCACCCCTCCTTGATCTCCATCAGCCTCTTCATGATCAGGGCCCCAACCCTCTCAGCGTTCTCCACAAGCCTCTCCTCCTCTATCACCCGGATGTTCTCTAGGGCCGCCGCGCAGGCTAGGGGGTATCCGCCGAAGGTGTAGCCGTGGGCGAAGGGCTGGCCATCCCTCTGGAATAGTTCCTCCCTGCCCACCACGGCGCTGAGGGGGATCCCCCCAGCCATCGCTTTACCCAACACGAGTATGTCGGGCTCGACCCCCCAGTGCTCAATGGCGAACCACCTCCCAGTCCTGCCGAAGCCGGTCTGGACCTCCTCATCTATCAGGAGGATCCCGTTACGCTCGCAGATCTCCTTTAGGTACCTTATGTAACCCTCAGGGGGAACAATCCAACCTGCATCACCGGCTATGGGCTCTATTATGGCTGCGGCCACCTCATCCGGTGGGAGGTAGGATCTGAAGGCGTAATCCTCTATGTACCTGGCGCATCTGAGGTCGCATTCGGGATGTTGTAGGCCGAAGGGGCACCTGTAGCAGTAGGGGTATGGGAAGTGGTAGATGCCTGGAAGATTCGGGCCGAAACCCCTCACCATCCTAGGCAGGTATGAGCTCACAGATAGGGCGCCGTAGGTGACGCCGTGGTAGGCCCCCGCGAAGGCGATTATGTATGGCCTCTTGGTGGACCACCTAGCCAGCTTTATGGCCCCATCATTAGCATCCGAGCCCGAGAGGGAGTATGAGACCCTCTTAGGAAATCTTCCAGGGGTCACCCTCGCAAGCTCCCTCTCGAGCCTGAAGCGGTCCTCGGTGAGGCCGTGGGTCGCCCTCCCCAGCTGCTTCCTGATCGCCTCTAATACCCTCGGGTGGCGGTGGCCGACATTGACTACGCACCTGCCGGAGATGAAGTCTATGAAGACGTTTCCATCCGGGTCCCTGATGAATATCCCCTCAGCCTCCTCTGCGATGGGTGTTAAGTATTGGGTCGGGGGAAGCCCCGCCAACTTCAACAGCTCCTGGACCCTGGGCCCAGGAGGCTTGACCAGAATCCTAGGGCCCTCAAGGGACTTCAAATCAGACATTTAGATCAGAAGATCTCATCTCGACGATATATATTTATTCCCAAAAATCTAAAAGATGGAGAATTTAAACACCACATGAAATATTTCAAAAATAAATTTATAGAATAAAATTTCTATAAGGAAAATTTTAAGATGATGTGAAAAATTTATCATATTTTTAGTTCATAAATTAAAAAGGAGTTAATTCTAGTAGGCGAAAACTAACAATTACATGTGCTATTAGAATTGGGTCATGGATGCCTCTCACCGTTGAACTCAAGCAATCATCATGCATGAGGCCAATACGGCCAGTTCCGGGTCCCCTCCACCCTCATGCCCTATTGGTCGGCTCGTCGTCGAGCCGCCATAACCCTCCCTCGAGGCCCTCGACAGCCAGTTTGACAACCCTGCAAGGTGGTTCCTTGTGAGAAGAAGATCTATCATCTTTGTATATCGTTTAAGTCTTAGTAGACCATTTTAATATTTGTGGGAGTCAATCTTCTTTTGAGAGATTATTTTTAATACCTTCTGTTTATAGTTGAGCTTGGTGGTCTTCTTTGAGTGAAGGTAGGATCCTCGGGTACACCGAGAAGGAGTTAATGGATATGGATCCGATGGTCTTGAGGGCCATAATCAGGGAGCGGACCCATCACACGATAGAGGTTCTCATCTATAGGATCATGGCCGGGAAGATGGCTATCCCACCCGACTTCGGGGATGCAGTTGAGAGGCTCCTGGATATATGGAGGAGGAGGGGCCTCCCAACGGATGCTCCAGACATCAGGTGGGCCCTCAACTACCTCGGGATGGCTAGGATGGTGAGGAGCGGTGGTACACTGGAGCTTGAGGCCAAGCCTCCAGAGCCCTTCACAGAGGATGAGATGAAGGTTGTGGAGAGGCTCCTATACGGCCGGAGATCCATCAGGCAGTGGCTCCCCAAGCCGGTTCCCGATGAGCTGGTGAGAAGAGTGCTATATGCAGGCCTTATAGCCCCTCAGGGTTGCAACGTAGGAGCGACGAGGTTCATAGTCCTTAGAGACCCAGAGGAGTGGAGACTAGTCCAGAGCGATATACCCCTGGAGAATGGGGTCATGATCCTCATCTGCCAGGACATGAGGATCTACCAAGCCCTAGGATTTGATAAGAGGGTTCCCCAGAACATATACTTTGATGCCGCCGCGGCGGCGGACCATATGCTCCTGATGGCCCACGCCCTAGGCCTCGGGGGGGTCTGGCTGACCCATGGGGAGGAGACCCAGAGGAGGATACGTGAATACTTCGGCCTACCAGAGACCTTCGTCAGCAGGTGCCACATATTCATAGGGTGGCCCGCGGAGGCCCCGATAAAATCGGCGAGGATGAGGCTCGAGGAGGTTGTGGTGGAGAGGAGGGGCGAGGCTTGAAGGAATGCTACAGTAGGGAGGAGGCGGCTGAGCAGGTGAGGAGGCTCGGATACCTCTTCGGCCTGATGTTCTACCACTTCGCCAACATCCTGATAGAGATGCATGGCGAGGAGGGGAGGAAGCTGATCCAAGAGGCTGTGAGGCGCTTCGGCCTAGAGAGGGCAAGGAGAATGAGGGAGAAGGCTCTCACCATGGGGCTTGAGCCCAACCTAGAGAACTTCAGGAAGGTGTCAGACCTCCCAGAGGTCGGCTGGGGAGGGACCACACGGGAGACCTACTGCCCCTTCGCAGAGGCATGGTTCGATAAGGGGGCTACAGACCTATGCAAGCTCTACTGCGAGGTCGACATCTGGAAGTACATCGGATACAACCCCAAGATATCCGTGAGGAGGAAGAGCTGGATCCTAGAAGGAGACAGCGAGTGCAGATATGAGATCAAGGAAGAAAGGGATTAAGGCCAAACCATTTTTAATCCCGACATGCTAGATACATAGGGTGAACGAGATGTCTAAAGAGAGAGCCTGGAGCTGGATAGATGAGCATCGCTCTCGGCTGGTTGGGTTGAGTGATAGGATTTGGGAGCTGGCTGAGCTGGGGTTGGTGGAGTTTGAGTCTTCTGGGTTGTTGGCTGGTGAGTTGGAGCTTTGGGGGTTTAGGGTGACCCGGGGTGTGGCTGGTATGCCTACGGCCTTTGTCGCTGAGTGGGGTGGGGGCC